>JAGDWA010000096.1 GCA_023269735.1 Thermofilum sp. | reverse complement strand
CCGTGTAGAGCGCGGCGCAGAGCGCGTTGCCCACCAGCAGCGCCAGCAGCGACGATGCGATGAACCTGGTCCACCTGAACCTCCGCTCGAGCAGCCTCCCGAGCAGGTAGAAGGCGGCGAAGTTCGACGGCACGGCCGCGACGAGGCTCGGCAGGTACAGGGTGCCGTGCTTGATAGAGTCGGCGACGAGAGTGCCGATGGCCGCGCTCAGCCCACCGACCACCGGGCCGAAGAGGATCGAGAACATGGAGGGGATGATGACCGCGGGCCTGAACTGGCCCATGCCCCACGGGCTCTGGATGTAGGCCGTCGCGTACGCACCCGCCGCGTAGAGCGCGGCGCCCACGCTCGTGAAGGCCGCGACGCGGCTCGCGCCCCTCACGGGGTCGATGCCCCCAGCGGAGGGAAGAACTTGCTGTTATTACTGTTTAAACAGTTGAGACCGCTGGGTCGCGGGGCCCGGCCCCGTCGGACGCTGCGCTGCCCACCCTCCTCACGATGTACCTCGCGCCGGAGTACTCGACGACCTCGACCGCCCCCTCGGATTCGAGCCTCGAGATCACCTCCCAGGGGTCGTCCACGACCCCCTCCAGCGCCGCGAGCGCGTGCTCGAGGCGGAGCGGGTGCACCGAGGCCGTCGAGGTGAGCCACGCGACGGGATCCCAGCGCGGGGGCGGAGGGGGCGGCTCCGGGAGGTTCAGCAGCTCCACCCTCCCCTCGCCCAGCCTGTCAGCGAAGGCCCGGAAGGCCTCGACGAGCTTCGCGGCCCCGGGGGGCCTCACGTGGGGCTCGGCCGGGGGCCTCGTGGGGACGGAGATGTAGGCCTTCGACGGCCTCAGCCGGGCGACGAGCTCCGCCACGGCCTCGAGGCCCCCCGTGTTGACGCCGTCGACGAGCATGGTCTCGGTGATCAGCGTGCCCCCGAACCCCCTGGAGAACTCGAGTAGCCCCTCCAGCACCTGGCTCAGCCTCAGCTGGGGATGGGGCCTGTTCAGCGCCCTCCAAACCCCTACGCTCGCGGCGTCCACCTTCACGGAGACCAAGTCCGCCTCGGCCGCGTCGGCCCTGCAGTCCTCCCGCCAGAGCAGGGAGGCGTTGGTTAGGATCGCCACCCTCACCCCCAGGTCCCTGACCGCCCGCACCGCCCTCCCCAGGTTGGCGTCGAGGAGCGGTTCGCCGCTGGGGACGAACGTCACGTAGTCCACGCCGCCGGCCCCCACCGCGCGCAGCGCCCGGTCGACCTCCTCCACGACCTCCCTCCAGTCGCAGAAGGCCGCCCGCTCAACGGTCAGGCGGGCCGTCCTGCCCGCCTGGCAGTAGACGCAGGAGTAGGTGCAGATCTTGCCGGGCAGGTTGTTCACGCCCAGGCTCCTGCCCAGCCTCCTCGAGAAAACTGGGCCGAAGACGCGCTCCAGCCCCACCACCCTACTCGCGGAAGACGCTGACCTTGAGCCCGTACTTCCTCAGCTCCTCCGCGTACCTCTCCATCGCCTCGGGGGGCGCCCTCGCGACGCCGCCCAGCCGCGGGGTCCTGTAGGCCGTGTGCAGGTGCACGGCGTCCGGCTCGATCCTCCTCAGCACCTCGGCCATCGCTCTCGCGTCCCCCTCGGTGAAGTTCGAGACGCCACCGTACTCGACCAGCATCACCTGGACGACCAGCCTCCCCCCGAACGACCTCCGCAGCCCGGCGAGCCCCTCGACCACGCTCTGGAGCTTGACGGAGCTGTGGGGCGCGTTGATGCGGGCGAACTTCCCGGGGTCGACGGTGTCCAGCTTCGCCTCGACGTACTCGAGCCAGCGGAGGGCCCCAGCGACGCCCTTGAGGCCCAGCGCGGTCGAGTTGGTGAAGAGCCCCACCCCCGACGCGAGCCCCGCCTCCTCGACGAAGCGGGCGGCCGCCTCCGCGAGCCGGGGGAACCTCGGGTGCAGCGTGGGCTCGCCGTTGCCGGAGAAGTCCACCGCGTCCACCCTCCCCACCCCCTCCTCGACGACGGCCCGCGCCGCCTCGAGGGCCCTCAGGAGCACCCCCTCGTCGACCCCGAAGTCTTCCTCGGGGGGGCTGGCGGTGAGGACCCTCGTGGGGCCCCGGAAGCAGTACACGCAGTTGAAGCTGCAGACCTTCGCCCCCGGGAACGGGTTGATCCCTATCGAGGTGCCCCTCCTCCTCGACCTGAACGGCCCGTAGGTCACCGCGCCCCCCCTCACGGGGCACCTGAGGCACTCGCCGCCGGGCGGGCACCTGGCGTAGAGCAGCAAGCCGCTCACCTCAGGCGCCCGCCCCAGCGCTCCCAGGCCGCGCTCAGCTCGTCCCTGACGTAGGGGTCCTCGAGCCTCTCCACGCCGCCGCCCCTCCTGTGGAGCACGACGTAGCTGCCGCTGAACTCCGCCACCCTCCCGATCACGGAGGCGGGGGCGCCGGCCCCCTCCAGCGCGCGCAGGGCCTCGCCGACCCTGTCCGGCGGCACCGTGGCGAGGAGGACGCCGGAGCTGATGAGCCTCAGCGGATCGAGCCCCAGCGCCTTGGTCACGACCGCCATCTCCTCGGCCACCGGCACCCTCTCCTCCCACACCTCGATCGTCCTGCGCGACGCGAAGGCCACCTCCGCGAGGCCCCCGAGGAGCCCGCCCTCCGTCGGGTCGTGCATCGAGGTCGCGAGCCCCGCCTCCGCCAGCGCCAGCGCCTCCCTCACCACGCTGACCCTCCTCAGGAAGGCGGCCCCCCTCTCCAGCACGCGCTCGGGGACCCCCCTCTCCAGGAGGACGCCCCTGAAGTCGGTGCAGAGGATCGCCGTGCCCTCGACGGCCGCCGTCTTCGTCATCACCACGGCGTCCCCCGGCCTCGCGCCGGAGGTCGTCACGTAGCGCCCCCCCTCCCCGACGCCGATCGCCGTCATCGAGATGAGCGGCCGCGCGAGGCCCGGCGTGAACTCGGAGTGGCCGCCGAC
>JAGDWA010000121.1 GCA_023269735.1 Thermofilum sp. | reverse complement strand
GCAGCTCGAGCAGCCCCAGCTTGCCCGCCACCGCGTACCTGAACTCCTCGTCCACCTCGAGGAGCTCCAGCAGCTCCCTCTTCAGCTCCGCCCGCGAGGCCACAGACCGTCGGGCGCGGGGCCTCGGATAAGCGTTTCCCCCTGCCGCCTGACGCCGCCCGGGGCCCCCGGTCGGCCGGTGGTGGCCTCGCCGGCGAGCCCTGCGCCGCTCACGGCTGGGTGCCGCGCGATCGGCGTCGCCGTTTCCCCCTCCGCGGATCCGCGCGCCCCGTCACCACAGCTCGCTCATCAGCATCTCGTCCTGCGTCAAGCTCAGGAGCGCCTCGTACAGCCCCGGGACCTTCTCGACCAGCACCAGGCCCCTCGCGAGCACCCTCCACCTGAAGCGGGGCTCGAGCTCCGCCAGCGGCACGACGTCGACCGGCACCCCGGCCCTGGCCTCGAGCTCGGCGCCCAGCCGCGCGATGTACGCCAGGCTGGTGTCCGTCGCGTAGACCGCCACGTCGATGTCCCTGTAGCTCTCCAGCTCCACGAAGCTGCCGAAGGCGACCGCCAGGAGCACCTTCTCATCCGCCTCGAGGGCCTCCCTCAGCGCCCTAACTCTCTCCTCCCTGCCGCCCCTGAAGTACCTGTACCCCCAGCGCACCCCTCAACCTCTCTAGGAACCGCCTCACCCCCCTAAAGTCCCTTCTGATGCTCTCGTAGATGCGCCTGTCATCCACGACCCAGTACCTGTGGACGAGGAGGTTCCTGAGCCTCACGAGGCCCTCGAGGTCAGCGAGCTCGTCCCCGCTCACCAGGCCGCGGTCCGCCAGGAGCCTGAGCGTCTGGGCCGGCGTCGCTGGCTCCAGGCCGTAGAGCCTCCTGGCCAGGTGGTAGGCGAGCGCGGTCAGAGCCTCGGCGAGGACGACCAAGTAGTACCTGACCTCGCTCCTCTCGGCGCGTGAGAGCGCCTCGAAGGGCTTGGAGCAGTCCTCCTCGATGATCCTCACGGCCTCGAGCGCGTCGTCCACGAGCTTCCTGACGAACTCCCTGTTGACCTCCATCCAGCGGGCCGCCCCCGCGAGCCCTTTTAGTCTTCAGTGTTCGCTCCCCCCAAGCTTTCTCTTAACGAACATGGTGCCGCCTTCGGCGCGCTGCAGCGGCGGTTTCGGGCGCGCCTGGTGTGCTGCCTCCATCGGGTCCTACGGGCCTACGACCTTTACCCCCAGCCTCCTCTCCACGGCCTCCCCTTTCCTCAGGATCTCTCCCTCCAGCGTTGCGAAGACCTCGACCAGCCCCTCCTCGCGGAGCTCCGCCGCGTAAGCCGGGTGGAGCAGGTCGAGGGTCCCGATGCTGAGCTCTGCGGCGAGCTCGACGGCCCTGCGGTAAATGTAGTAGACGTCAGCTCATTCAACTTGCTGACCTCGGGCTTACCCGGCACAACCCTGAGGTTCATGAGCACGCAGGCGTACTTCACGAGCGCGCGCAGCGACCTGCCTGCGTCGGGCCTCCTAAACGCGTGGGGAGGCCTGTACAGGTCGCGCCTCCTCGAGAGCGTGGAGTGAAGCTCGACCAGCGTGAGGGGCGATGTGACGAGGTTCCGATCCCAGCGCGCTGATGAGCCTTACGGCCCGCCCGTGGTTGGGGTCCCCCTCGAACGCGTAGGCTGTGACCGCGCTCGTACCTACGTGGGCCGCCTCTCACGCCCCTCAGCCACCAGCCTCACGGCGTCGAAGCCGGGCAGCGCCTTCGGCCTGTACCCCCCAGCCAGCGCCACCCTCACGAGGTGGTCCACCAGCTCGCCCGCCCACTCCACGACGACGTGGACCCCGCGCAGCGCTTCGGCCAGCCTGAGCCACGGCCCCAGGGCCTCCCTGGCGCTCGCGTCGACCTCCGCGGCGAGCACCGGCCCGAAGTCCAGGTCGCGCTCGAGCCTGACCCTGTGGGGCAGCGGCACCAGGAGGTCCGCGAGGCGGGCTGCGACCTCCTCATCGACCTCGAGAAGCTTCGCTACGTCTACGAGCTCCACTCTGGCGAGGGCGGCGAGAACCCCGAAGGCCTCACCGACGCAGCCGCAGATGGGGCAGGGCGCCCTCGCGATGCCTTCGCTGATGCTCCGCCCGGCGCCCTCGATGTGGAGGCGGATCTGCGGCAGGAGGCCCAGGTTGAGGGGGCTCACGCTCCCGGGCCCCCGAGCTCCTGAAGCGCGGTCGCCAGGCTCTTGACCAAACCCTCGATCTCCGCGGCCACCCTTCTCTTCCCGCTCGGGGAGCTTCGTGGGATCCTCGATGCCCGCCGCCAGGACCGAAACCTTCAGGAGCGACGTCACGAGGCCCGTGAAGACCTCAGGCGGGAGCCTCTTGGACGGCTCCAGCAGGCTATCGGGTCGGGATCACTCCTTCAACGCTTCACCGAGGCTCTTACCGCTCCCCTCCTCGACGCCAGCTATTGTCCGCAGTAGCCGCACGTACGACTTCAACACGTTCGCGGTTTCCTCGAGCGGCTCCTGCGCAGCTATCTCAGGGCCCACGTATCCTCGCCTAAACCTTCCGCTCGACTCCTTTTACTCTGAAAGCGCGAGAGAGCCCCCGTTACCGCGCCTCCCCAACGACCCTCCTCGCCTCCCTGATAATCCTCTCCACGTGCGGCATCCTCGCCCTGACGTCCTCCGCGCCGAGCTTCGCCTCGTGAAAGCCCCACACGTGGAGCGAGTACCCGGCGTCCTAACCGGACAGCACCCAGTCCCCCAATTTCTGGGAGAGCTTGCTTGAGGCTGAGACCAGTAAGTGGGTGTACCACCTGCCCTCCTTCAGGGTCTTCTGGTACTCCCCGAGGTTGAACTTCTCGGCCAAGGCTTTCACCACCTCATCAGCTACCTTGTAGGCCCTCTCGGAGGCCTGAACTGCGTCGCCCTTCTTCAGGTACTCCTCGCACTCCTTCATGTACTTCCTGGCAAATTCGAGCT
>JAGDWA010000108.1 GCA_023269735.1 Thermofilum sp. | reverse complement strand
ATGTCCCCCGCCGCTAAGATGCTGCCGGGCTTGGCTACGTACTTCTTTTGATCAAGGTACTTCTCGACCTCGAGGACTACCTTTACCTTGCCGCCCCCAGCTCCTACCTGCGACTCCTCGTAGGGCGAGACCCAACCGACAACTGTGCCAAGATGGCCTGCGATTCTGAAGGCCTTTTCGAGCTTCTCTTCGAGCACCTCAACCACATCAACGCCCGGCATCTCGTACACGTCTTCGTCACTCCTCATACGCCGCTCCCCTGGCAAACATGTCATAGGTGTCGTAAGTCAAGTCTATGCCCTCGCTCAGCGCTCTCCTGCACATCTCCTCGAAAAGGGCATGAGACAGCTTGTTGCACCGCCTGTGCGCGAAATCCTGAGCCGGGGGCAGCCCGAGCTTCACGAAGCCTTCTGCAGCTAAGAGGAAGAAAACGTCCACACTGCGGCTGCACAGCCCCTCGTAGGTATCCCACAGCAGCTCGACCCTCAGGACGCTGCAGTGGCCCTCGAGGCTGCCCCTGTAGGGCAGGTGCGGGATCACGATGTAGGAGTACGCGATGTCGGGCGGGTCGATGCCCAGATCCTTTGCGAGGTTCTGAGGAGGCCTCATTTTCAGGGGCCCTATCAGCAGGGGCCTGAAGTCTTTAAGGCCGCGCTCCTTAATATAGCGGCGCGCAAGAGCAACCGCCTCCGCCTGATCGTTGTCCTGCGGAGGGTAAGTGATCCCAAGCGTACCAGCTAGCGAGTCGTGAGCCCTGACCAGAAGCCTCGACTTATCGAGCCTCTTCACGCTTCCGGCCACGATGACTCCCTCGCCCCTCGCGCGCTCGAGGACCTCGATACGCCGCCGGGTCAGCTCCCCCCAATCCCTCTTCAGCTGCTCGCTCCGGAAGATGTCGCGCCCCCAGGGCCTCTGGTAGAGGGGTCCATCGATTATCGCCACTCCTTTGTTGCCCCCGCCGGTCTTCCCGAGGAAGTCGATGGCCCCCTCCAGGCCGAGGGTCTCGAGCCGTGTTCTCACTTGGTGTGCCATCACCGCCAGCGAGTACCCATCGGGGTTACTGGAGGTGCGCGGCCTGTACTCGTTGCCTGCCGGCGATTCCGTCGCTATCAGGCGGTGTTCAACGCCCAGCTCCTTGTACGTGGCCATGAACGGCTCGCTTCCGCGGAGCGTGAAGGGGTACCTAAAGCTCAGGGGCGGGTAGTCCGCCACCGGCAGGGGGCCCCACGTGACGGAGGCGGAGGCCACGACAAAGCCCCCGTAAGGCGTAGAGAACCTCCTCGAGCTACCATCAATACCCACCAGCCTCACGGGCTCAGAGGGGGGCTCAATCACGTGAACGCCTGTCTCCTCGAGAACCTCGGACGGCGACTGCCCGTCATCGAGGAACCAGTCCATGGTGACTTGCGTATCGTCGCCCAGCGAGAGCTGGGAGCCCTCCGGCTTTCTGCGCCTCAGCGCGCTTAGCGCCTCACCTACCGCATCGAGAGCATCCCGGCTCTCCACACTTAACCTGCGTAAAACCAGACATACATATATAAGGCGCTATGCGAGTACTCCCCCGCGGGCACTTAAACAGCTTGGTGAGCCGTTTATGCCTAGAGGGCGGGCGTTCCCAACAATGGGGAGGGCGATAGCCGGCTGCATCATCAACCTTATAAGCAGCACGCACCCGCACTTCAAATCCCTGCTAAGCGAGGGCTTGTGGGGCTTCCCCGACAACAAGCTGAACAGGAGGAGGTGGTCGGCGCTCAAGCCCGGCCTCAGGGCGCTCCTCTACTTCCAGCACAAGGAGGTCAAGGGCGTCTGGGGAGTGGCGGAAGTCGTGGAAGTTTCCGAGAGCAGAGAGCCCGTCCACTATTGGGTCGAGAACCCGGCGGGCTACCCGCTCCAGGTCAGGCTGAGGCTGCTCCAGCCCGTGGAGCTTGCGCCGACCCCGACCAACCCGCTGAATCCCGAGGTCTTCGACGGCGTGAAGCCCCTCCGGAAGGAGGAGCTGGCCGCGCTCGGCGCGAGCATGTTCAGGCCCACTGCCGACAGGTGGTCCATCCTGCTCTTCGGGGATGAGCCCCCTGCCACGTACTCCTCAGCCATCTTCGACAAGATCCTGGACGAGTACACGCTCAGGAACGTTAAGCCCAGGCCCGCGAAGCCCCGCTCCCATGACGAGATCGTCGACATGATCGCCGAGATAGGCAGGATGCAGGGCAAGTTCGTCGAGAAAGAGGTCGAGATAGACGGGAAGAGGATCGACGTTGCCTGGAAGAGGATCGCCAGAGGCGTACCCTACGCCGTGTTCGAGGTCTCCATCGAGGGGGACCTCTACGCCGACCTCGTGAAGCTGAAGCACGCCTTCGACGCGTGGAACTCGATAGCGGTCCTCGTGACCACAGCCAAGAGGCGGGAAGAGGCCGAGAGGTGGATCAGCGGGGCGTTCCACGAGGTCAAGCAGTACTTCAGGGTCATCGAGATCGAGGACCTCGTCCAGCTGTACGAGAAGAAGAGGCAGTACAAGGAGCTGGAGAACAAGCTCGGGCTACTCTAGGGAGCTCTGCGCCAGCGACCCTCAGCGGGAACGCTGGGGGGCTCAAGCCCAGAAGCTAACGACACGCTTATAAGGCCAATAACCCCTTGCACGTGAAAGCATGCACCAGCTCTGGCCCCCGGTGAGCAGGCTCCTAGCGTCCGCGCTCCGCGAGGGTACCGGTTACAGCGAGTTCTTCCTCGCGGTTGCCAGGGCTTACGCCGGCGGGAGGGGCTTATCGAGCTCAATCCACCACCTCATCAGGCTACTGGAGAGGCTTCAGCCCACCCCCGAGCTCTCGCTGAGAAGCGCGCTGCTATACGTCGAGAGGCTCGGAGCAGGGGGCTACGCGCCGGTCGTGGTCGACTGCCTGGGCCTGCCCGAGCTATACTGGCTCTACGCGAAGCTACGTGAGGCGCAGCCCCGCGCCTTAGCCGTGTACGCCTACGTGAACGAGACCGGCAGGACGAGCGGCTTCCTGGAGGAAGTGCGGAAGGCCAGCATGCTCCAAGTGGCGATCACCCTGGGT
>JAGDWA010000052.1 GCA_023269735.1 Thermofilum sp. | reverse complement strand
CGTCAGGCTGGGGGGGCAAGGCGCGCGCTGCCTGGGGGTGGTCATCGAGGGCGGGACCTTCGCGCTCGTGGAGCTCTTCGAGGGCGTTGACGTGAAGGAGGGGGAACAGCTCCAGCTGCGCGAGGCCGAGCAGGTCATCGGCTACGACCTCCAGCTCGAGCTGCTCGAGGAGTACTTGAGGGGGGCCCTGGCCCCACTCGAGCGAACGGCGTTCGAGATCATATTCGAGGGTAAGCTCGCGGTTGGCAGAGGCAGGGCGGAGGCGAGCAGCTACAGGTTGCTGAACATGGGGGGTGCCGAGGCGGATTACGAGCTCGACGAGCACCAGCAGGAGGTCGTGAGGCGGATCCTCGGCCTGAAAGAGGGGGAGCTCCTGCTGGTGGTCGGCCCCCCGGGAACGGGGAAGACCCGGGTAATCGCCAGGGCAGCGCTCGAGCTGGCCAGGAGGGGGGAGAAGGTGCTGATCGCCTCCCACACCAACAGGGCCGTGGACAACGTGGTCGAGCTCCTGCCCGTGGAGATCACCCTGAGGGTGGGGAGGCCGGAGAAGGTAGTTAAGGAGGTCAGGCCCTACATGCTCAGCTACAAGGCGAGGCAGGCGCTGGGCGAGAGGCTCAGGTCCCTCGAGGAAAAGATCAGCGAACGGAGCGAGGAGCGGAAGCGCCTCTCAAAGCTCTGCAATGAGCTGAGGAAAGAGTACACAAAATACGGACTCGGGCGCCCCAAGGTGTGCGAGCGGCTCAAGATAGTGGAGCGAGAGCTGCGGAACCTGATAGCGGAGAGGAACGAGATGCTGAAGAGGGAGAGCGAGCGCCTAGTCGGCGAGGCCAAGATCATCGGGTCGACGCTCGTCAAGTCCGCGCTCTGGCCGCTCGCCGGCGTCAGCTTCGACACGGTGATCATCGACGAGGCGAGCCAGGCGACCGCGACGCTCGCGCTCCTAGCGATGGTGAAGGCGAGGAAGTGGGTGCTCATCGGCGACCACTACCAGCTCCCGCCCGTGTTCAAGACCCTGGAGGAGGCCGTGGAGCACCCCGAGGCCGTGGACCCCCTCAGCGCCTTCAACCGGCTGGTGAGGCTGGCCGGCGAGGGCGAGCTCCTCTGGCTGAGGCTCCTCTGGCTGAGGACCCACTACAGGAGCAACGAGGGGATCATCCGCTTCGTGGCCACGAGGGTCTACGGGGGGAGGATCGAGCCGCACCCCATCTGCTCGCAGATCGAGATCGATATCATGGTCAGGCCGAGGGGGCCGCTGTCCTACATCCTCGACCCAGAGAGGCCGGCCGTCTTCGTCCACGTCGAGGGCCAGGAGCGGGCCGAGGGAGGGTCGAGGTGGAACGAGGAGGAGCTCAAGGCCGCCGAGGCTATCGTGAGGAGGCTGGCGGAGCTCGGGGTGAAGCGCGAGCGCGTCGGCGTCATCGCGCCCTACAGGGCACAGCGCAACAGGCTCAGCGAGAGGCTGCAGAACGTGGAGGTCGGCACTGTCGACGCCTTCCAGGGCAGGGAGAAGGACGTCATCGTCTTCTCCGCCACAGCGACCACGCCCCGCAGCGTCCGGTTCGTCGAGAACAGGCGCAGGCTCAACGTCGCCCTCACCAGAGCCAGGATGAAGCTCATCGTCCTCGCCAACGCCAACGCGCCCTGGGAGGGGCTCATGAGGGAGTACATCGAGTACACCAGGCAGAACGAGGCCTACTTCGCTTGGAAGCCGTAGCGAGGGCGCCCTCAACCGCCGCGGCGCTCAAAGCCGGAGGAACTGCCCACCCCAGCCCAGCAACCTCTCCAACGCCATAAGGTGCTCCACGCCGTAGCGCCCGACGCTCTCCCAGTGCTCCCCCTCCACCCCCTCCAGCCTGCGCAGGCCCGCCTCCCAGCTCTCGCGGCTAATCGCCTTCCTGAGGTCTTCGAGCGCCCCCACGTAGCTCCGGAGCGCCTTCCCCTCCGCCTCGGCCTCCCGGCGGAGGGTGTCCTGGTCCAAGCCCAAGCGCTCCGCCATGGCCCCCGCGTCCTCCTCGTCCCACGGCGTCATCGCCTCCACCTCGAACACGCCCAGGCCGGGCGGCCACCCCTCCAGCCTCTCCCTCAGCTTCACGACCTCCGGAGTCCCGGGCAGGTCGTGGGCCAGCGCTAGCGTCATGTAGCGGGCAGCCAGGGAGCTCACGTAGGCCGCGTAGAGGGGGCCGCGGGACTCCCCGCGGCTGCGCTCGAGGCTGCTCTCGATGCCCCCAAGGGTCTTCCGCAGGTACTCCGCGTGCTTGTTGAGGAGCTGCGCGACGTAATCCGGTTCAAGCACTTGCTTGAGCTTGTGCTGGAGCAGCTCGAGCAGCTCTCTAACGTAGAAGGCGTCCCTGCGGTCGAGGAAACCCTTGCGTCTTCGCCAGTATGCATACTCCTCGTAGTTGCCGCTCCTCCCCGGGGGGTGGGCCAGCCCTGCTACGGTGAAGTTCGTGGAGCCGTAGTACCTGTAGCTGACCACCAGACGCTCCCCGGGGCACACCTTGTAGTGGATCAGGAACTTCGCGTGGTTCAGGAACTCCCTCCTGGGGTTGTAGAGGACCACGTAGCACCTCTCCTTGAGCCTATCGACGGCTTCCCTCTGCACGCTCTTCATGTGCCCCTGGAAGTAAGAGGGCGCGTTGGTTCTGACGAGACAAAGCTCCCGGGGCCCCCACTGCGGCAAGTGCTTGACCAGCTCGTCCAGGACGCTGCGGCTATTCGAGATGATGAGGCTGGAGATGTAGGTGAGGGAGAAGTAGTCGGGGCAGGGCGGGGGCGTGCTAACCTTGCCAAGAAGCTGAGTAAAGGCCTCGTACGCGTTCTTCTCCCATGGCTCTTTAATGATCATGCGCTTCTCTGTGCTCAAACTTTAGCTAAAAGCTTTGCGTGTCGACGCTATGCAACGCGGGAGCGATCTAGGTCGCAAGCCGTGCGCCCGGATTCAGCTTCAAGGCGAGGGTACCGCGCCGCCACCCTCCTCGGCGTAGTACGGCTTGACGCCGCGCCGCTTCAGCTCGGAGAGGAAGTCGCGGAGGCCCATGCCGGCCAGCTGCGCGGCCAGCC
>JAGDWA010000017.1:598-3076 GCA_023269735.1 Thermofilum sp. | reverse complement strand
GAAGACAGGCGTCATAACCAGCCTGATCCCCACCTCATCCCTCACCCTCCTCACGAGCTCCTGCGTCAGGCCGAACGCTATGTCGACGTCGCCCTTCTCCAGCATCAGGACCCTGTTGATCGGCTCGGGGACGTGCCTGATGATCACGCGCTTGATGCGCGGCGCTCCCCTCCAGTACTTCTCGTTGGCTACGAGGACGACCTCCGACTCCCTCTCCCACTTCACGAGGATGAAGGGGCCGGACCCCGCGGAGTGCTCCCTCAGCCACGCGTTGCCCATGTCACCGCCCTGCTCGTGGGCCATGACCACGCTGGGGTTCACGATGGCACCGGAGGTGAAGGCGAGGCAGGAGAGGAAGAGCTGGGGTGCGACCTTCCTGGGCAGCGTGATCTGGACGGTGTAGTTGTCGAGCTTCACTATCGACTTGTCGGCCAGCGTGTAGTTGTCGTCAAAGAACTGCGATACGATCCACGACGCCTGCTTGCTGAGCTTAATCGCCCTCTTCAGCGAGAAGACGACAGCGTCGGCTGTCAGGGGCGTGCCGTCGGCGAAGGTGATGCCCCTCCTTATGTGGAAGACCCACGTCCTGCCGTCGGCGCCGATCTCCCACGACTCGGCGACCTCGGGGAGGATCTTCACCTCACCCGTGATGGGGTCCACGTTGAGCTCAACGAGCTTGTCGTAGAGCTGGTTCACGACCATGCAGCTCGCAACCTCGTAGGCCTCGGCGGGGTCCAGGGAGATCATCCCGGAGATGTCC
This sequence comes from Thermofilum sp., assembly GCA_023269735.1. Classification (GTDB taxonomy): domain Archaea; phylum Thermoproteota; class Thermoprotei; order Thermofilales; family Thermofilaceae; genus JANXEW01. The sequence continues at coordinate 2,316 of JAGDWA010000017.1, read as the reverse complement.
ATCGCCACGACCAGCGTGCTGGTGTTCGTCAGCGGCTTGAGCTGGGGGGCCTGGGGCCTCGTCAGCACGTAGGCCCAGCTCCCTCCCAGCGCCACTAAAAGTGCTGCAATCACTACGATGTATGGATTAAACTTACCTGATTTAATAGACCCCCCTCCCTTCTGCATTAGCAGCGGCTCCCATGCAAGGGCCTTATAAACTTTCCCACTTTGAAACCTCCTTTGAAATCATCCGCAGCCTTGAAGGATTTTTAGCAGCAGGAGCTATGCCAGCCTACTGCGGCCTCCGGGCCCGCTGCCCCCCGGCGGCCCGGTGCCGGCGCCCCACCGCAGCGACAGCGATAAATTCACCGATCCCCCGCGGCGGGGGGTGGGCCCCCTGTCGCAGCACTTCGCCTATAGGGCGGCCGAGGAGGTGCTGCGGAGGTTCCCGGGCGAGGGCACGTACGTCGCGGAGGCCGGCGTCACGCCGAGCGGGAAGATCCACCTGGGCAACTTCATCGACATGGTGATCGCGGACTCCGTGGTCAGGGCCCTCCGCAAGCGGGGCGCGGAGGCGAGGGGCTACCTGGCCGTCGACAGCATGGACCCCTTCAGGCAGCCCCCCTCCTTCGCCCCCGACGAGTTCAAGCGGGAGGCCGCGAGCTACGTGGGCCAACCCTTCGAGGCGGTCCCCGACCCCTGGGGCTGCCACGACAGCTACGCTGCCCACTTCGTGGAGCCGGTCGAGAGGAGCTTCGGGGCCTACGGCATCGACCTCGAGCTCGTCTGGGCGAGCGAGCTCCAGAGGAGCGAGGCGTACGTGAGGCACCTGCTGGTAGCGCTCTCGAGGGCGGCCGAGGTGAGGGAGGTCCTGAACAGCGTCAAGAGGGCGGCTGGCCACGCGAGGCTCTACCCGGAGGGCTGGATCCCCTACAGGCCGCGCTGCGCCGGGTGCGGGAGGATCGACGAGGCGGTGCGGCCGCTCAGGGTGGAGGGCAGCAGGGTCTTCTACAGGTGCGCCGCCTGCGGCTACGAGGGCTGGGCCGACGCGGCGAGGGGGGAGGGGAAGCCGCCGTGGAGGGTGGACTGGCCGCTGCGGTGGTTGGCGCTCAACGTCCACTTCGAGCCGCTGGGCAAGGACCATATGGCCAGCGGCAGCGGCTACGACACGGGGTGCGCGCTGGTGAGGAGGGTCTTCGGCAGGGAGCCCCCCGTGCCCGTGTTCTACGACTTCGTCTACTGGGTCGAGCGGGCGGGCGGCGGGAGGCGGCTGGAGAAGTTCAGCAAGCGCAGGGGCACGGGCCTCGGCGTCGACGAGTGGCTGCGGTACGCTCCGCCGGAGGTCCTGCGCTTCCAGGTCCTCAAGAGGGAGGTGGGCGACATCTTCCGCGAGGCCCTCAGCCACTGGGAGTTCGACCTGCTCCAGGTCCCCAACTACGTGGAAGAGTTCGACGAGTTCGAGCGGCGCGCGTTCGAGGGCGGGGGCGGTGCGTCGGCGCAGCTCTACGAGCTCTCGCTGCCCGGGCCCCCGCCGCCGTCGAGGCCGAGGCGCCTCCCCTACCCCCAGGCCGTGCGGGTGGCAGCCTGGATGGAGGACGTCGAGGACGGGATGAGGATGCTGGAGAGGCAGGGCAAGCTGAGCGGCCTCAGCGCCTGGGAGCTCGAGGACGCGAGGAGGAGGCTCGAGATGGCGAGGAACTGGGTGGAGGCGGTCGGCTACGGCGCCATCCTCAGGAG
>JAGDWA010000017.1:0-588 GCA_023269735.1 Thermofilum sp. | reverse complement strand
GCGTTGAGGGGCGGGAGCTCGGCCTGGTAGGTGCCGGGCCTGACCTCGCGGGCCGCCACCGTGCCCCTCTGGCCGTCGGCCTCGTAGTCGACGTAGACCCTCCAGACGCCCCAGCCCTCGTCTGCCGCCCGTAGGTAGAGGGTGACGGAGTCCCTCCCCGCCACGGGCCTAGCGGGCGTGGAGAGGCTCAGCTCGACCGAGGGCGGCCGCTCGTCCCTGTACGATGAGAAGGCCACGACCACCCACTCGCCGGGCGGCGCGCGGAGCCTCGCCTCGGCCAGGTACGCCGGGCCGTAGCGCCTCAGCTCGAGGCTCTCGACCAGCGTGGAGTTCCCGTAGGCCGAGTAGGCGCCGGCCGGCAGTGAGGCGTTGAGGGGGAAGTGGAGAGGCTGAAGGTCTTCCAAGCCTTCTACCTCGCCCTGCTCGGCGAGGAGTCGGGCCCCCCGCTGCGCCGCCTGGTGGCGAGGGCGGAGGTCAGGGAGAACCTGAGGAGGCTACTTGAGCTCCTGGCCCCTTCTCCGCCGCCTCAGCGCTAGCAGGGCGGCTGCAGCGGCCGCCACCACCGCCGCCGCCTCCGCCTCCGCCGCC
>JAGDWA010000041.1 GCA_023269735.1 Thermofilum sp. | reverse complement strand
ATAAAGAATGAGGTTGAGTTCTACAACGTTAAATTTGATATAATACCTTCTAGCCCTAGGCTTAGCGAAGTCCTTGGTAAGTACTGGTACAGGATACATGCCGCTGCAGAGGAGCCGCTCAGGAATCTCCTCAGCAGGATTCAAGGCCTGGGGCTCAGCTACGATGTTGTCCTCATCGACTCGATACCGTTCTACGAGGCTGGGTACACCAGGATGGCGTGCTGCGCATCCCAATATAGGGTGGTGGTCACGACCCCGCGACTTCTAGACGTGAGAAGAACAAATTACATGGTGAGAAGTTTAAGGGATTACGGCGTTATCAAAGCAGATGAGCTTGCGAGGAGCTTCAAGCTCCTTATAAATAAGGTGCCGCCTGGCGGAAGGCTTCGCGGCCTGGTTGAACGGGAGGAGTGGAGGCAGCTAGGGCTCGATGAGGTCATTGAGAGGTACAAGATGGGGGTCTTTAGGACGACCATCCCCGAGAGGGAGGCCTTTGCCATCCCCCCAGCCGACATGAGGGGAAGAAAGAGAAGGGAGGAGCCCAAGTTTCTCTCAGATGAATGGAAGATTGCGGGGAGAAGCGTGAAGGGCGGGGAGATCGTAGACAGCCTGACGGGTGAGGTCGTGGAGTGGCTGGGCTTGAGGACGTAGAGAGGGCCCTCAGGGCCCTGCTGCGCGCCGCCGACAGGGTCAGCCTGAGGGAGCCCACGGTTCAGGATGTGCTGGCCGGCGAGCTCAACGGGAGGGCCAGGGTGCGCGTGGGCAGCTTCCTGGAGGCGGACGTGCTGGCCGGGGACCTGTGCATCGAGGTCAAGGTCAACAGGAGGCCCTACGAGGGCTTCCTCCAAGCCGCCCTCATCAAGAGGCGCCTGGGGCTGAGGCTGGCCTGCGTCGTCCACGTGGTGGACGAGCTGCGCGAGGAGCAGCTGGAGCTGATCAGGGAGTGCGTGGCGCTGACCGGCGTCCCCTGCGTCGTGCTGGAGCTCAGCAGCGGGAGGATCCTGAGGGAGGGGGAGCAGGTGCGGGGTAAGGTAACCCCGTCGGGGGGCTCTGAGGCGCGCATGGGCACGGTGGGGGCGGCCTCATCCCCCGCTGAGGCCCCTGAGCGCGCCCAGCACCCTAGCGGCTAGCTCCTCCAGCGTGTACCTCCTCCTGACCAGCGCGTAGTGGTAGTTGCGGCTCCACAGCTCCCGCCCCCTCTCGAGGAGCGCCCTGACGTTCCCCTCGGCGGCCCTGAGGTCCACGCGGCCGCCGAGGTGCTCGAGGACCCTCCGCGCGTCCACGTGGTGGAGCAGCCTCAGGTCCGCGAGGGCCTTCAGCACGTCGTGGAGGTTGTAGCTGAGCGCCTCGCCGAAGTCCCTGGCGAGCTTCCACCTGATCTTCGAGGCGAGCTGGTGCTCCACCGGGGTCACGGGGGCCCTCGCCCTCGCCCCGAACACGTCGGCGAGCTCCTCCAGCTCGGCCGGGCCCGCCGGGGCGAGGGAGATGTCGATGCGCACGTAGTCGATCCTGGCCTCCTCGACCCCGAGCGCCTCCCCGAAGACCGCCCTGAGCTCCGCGATGAGGCGGTAGTCCCTGATGCCCAGGAACCTGTGGAAGGGCTCGCCGTCGTACCTCGTCACCACGGGCACCCTGAGCGGGAGCAGCTCGGGGAAGAAGTCCTTCTCAGCGTCGTACTCGACGACGTACAGGAGGGCGGCGCTGCCCCGCCCCACGGGCACCGGGAGCGTCTGCCCAAGGGCGTCGATCCGCCTGTTGAACCTGACGGCCTCGGCCAGCAGCAGCCTCTTGCTGCCCACCGGCTGGGCGCACGACGCGTCCAGGTCGAAGGTGAGCCTGGGGGGCTCGCGGTGCTGGGGCATGTAGACGTAGTTGAGCACGGCCCCTCCCCCGAAGACCAGCTCGACGGCGAAGTGCTCGGAGAGGAGCCGCAGGACCCGCATCACGTGCCAAGCCCTCTCGAGACCCCTCAGGACGTCCAGCCTCTCCCCCCTGCCCAGCCCCTCCGCCCCCGGCAGCCTGCCCAGGGCCTCCTCCAGCGCGCTCCAGCTGGGCGCCAGGAGCCTCAGCCTCTCCCTCAGCAGCTCCAGCTGCTCCTCCAGCCCTCCCCAGCGCGCCCTCATAAGTTCCTCCTCTCGGCGGCCCCGTTGCCGAACACGAGGGAGACGTACTCGCCCAGCCTCTCCTCCAGGACGCGGTCGTCGCAGAGGGCGAGGTAGTTGAAGGGCTGGGGCAGGGGGCGGCCGGTCGCCACCCTGAGGAAGGCGAGGAATGTCGAGAGCCTGGCGAGGCCCCTCCGCGTAGCCCTCCTGGCCACCTCCGCCAGGTCGAGGCGCCCGAGGTTCAGCAGCAGGTACTGCTCGGCGGGGAAGCCGGGGTCGTGGCTCAGGAGGTCGGCGAGGGCCTGCTCTGGCGACGCCACCGCTGCCCCGAGGTCCCAGCTGTACCTCCACCTCCTGCCCCTGAGGCTGGCGTAGACGACCCTGTACCCCCTCGGGGGGCTCAGCCTGCCCCTCAGCGCCTCATCCACGACCGCGAGCCTCCGCTCGGCGAAGCCCAGCCACTCGATGCTCGGCGGCTCGGCCAGGTAGTAGTAGACCTCAGGCACCACCCTCTGGAAGTACGCGTGGACCCCCTCCCTCACCTGCGAGAGGACGTACTCCGCCCACGCGTCCGCCCTGCCCGAGGCCCGCACCCGGTAGAGCCCCCGCCCGGCCCTCTCCACGAGCCCCTCCCCCTCGAGCGCCCCCAGGTACCTGTAGACCAGGCGGGAGTTGAGGTTGAAGACCCTCACGATGCGCCCCGCTGGCACCGGGACCCCCAGGCGGTAGGCCTTCGCCAGCTGGAGCGAGACGACGAGCCTGAGCCTGCTCAGCATCCTGAAACTTGGGCACCAATCGCCTATAAAATGCTCCCGGGGGCGGAGGGCCTCGGCGCGCCCCTCCCCTGGCTGCGCTTCGAGCCGGCCCGAGGGGGGTCCCCGCTAGCCCGACCCCAGGAGCTCTCGCTGCAGCCTCCGGACCCTCCTCCTCCCCGTGAGGGCCTCGAAGGCTGCGACAGAGGCCGCTGCCACGATGGGGGCGCCGGGCCCCGTCC
>JAGDWA010000045.1 GCA_023269735.1 Thermofilum sp. | reverse complement strand
TGGCCCCCGTGGGCCCCACCCACCAGAAGGCGTGGGGGAGCCACCCCTCCTGCCCCTCGCCGCTCCTGCCGAAGTAGACGTACCTGTAGCCCGACGCCAGCAGCAGCTCGGGCAGCGCCGGGTCGTGGCCGAAGGGGTCGCACTGCCACGCGACGGGCGAGGGCGTCGCGTTGAGCACCCCCATCACCCAGCGGTGGCCCAGGAAGACGTCCCAAGCTAAGCCGGGCTCGCTCGGTAGCACGGTGTCGGGCTGCGACACCATGCCCCCCGCCACCTCGATCCTGCCGCCGCGCACCGCCTCGGCGAAGGCCCTCCTCTCGGCCTCGGTGGAGCGCTCCCAGAAGTAGCGGAGGAAGCAGACCTGGTCGGCCACGTACCTGAACTCCCGCTGCGTGGCGGCCAGCCTGACGGCTGCAGAGAGGATCGACCGAACCCTCTCGCTGGACTCGCGCCAGGGCATCAGCCAGTCGGGGTCCCAGTGCGAGTGGGGGATCAGGAAGACCACGAACGAGGCCCTCTCGAGCACGTCCCCGGCCCCCTGGGCGTGCCGGCCGCCCCGCTGCGCCGCCGGCCCCGAGCCCCCGTGGAGCGCCTGCGGCGGCAGGATCAGGGCCAGGAGGAGCAGCGCGGCCCAGCGGGCCACCCCCTTCACGGGTCGAGGGGCCCCCGCCGATATATGAGGCTGCCTGGGGGGCCTACGGCCTGAGCCTCCGCCTGTCGCCGGGCCCCACGTGCCCCCTGCTGGTCTGGACGATGACCGTCCTCAGCCCCTGAGCCTCCAGGACCTCCTTCACCCTCAGCATCTCCCCCACGGTGGGCCTCCTCAGCTCCCGCCGCCTGAAAGCCGGGAAGTAGTCGAGGACCGTGACCTGGATCTCCTCCCCGATCTCCGCGACCCTCCTCCCCGCCTCGGCGACCTCCTCGAGCGTGACGAGCGCCGGGTTGTAGACGAGGCCCACGCCTAGGTACACTCTCTCCCTGTAGCGGTCGTAGACGTACTCCACCGCCCTCCACGCGTTCTCCAGGTACTTGCGGGCGAGCTCCCTGTCGCTGAGGCCCGTGACCCTCATGTAGGCCTCGACGCTGGCGCACTTGGGCTCGATCCCGATGTTGTTGCAGCCGGCCTCCACCAGCTCGTCGACGTAGTCGGGCGTGAGCACGGTGCCGTTGCTGTCGAGGTGCCTCCTGACCTTGGGCCCGGTCAGCCTGGAGAGCTCCCTGAAGAACCCCACGAGCCACCGCCTGCTCAGCGTCGGCTCGCCGCCGCTGATGGCGACGCCCCCGGTGCCGTACAGCCTGTGGCAAGCGGCCAGGAGCCTGGCCGCCTCCCCGGGCGTCAGGGCGGGGCTCACGTTGTCGTAGGTGACCAGGTAGTTCTGGCACTGGGGGCAGCGCAGGTTGCAGCCGGCGGCCCACACGGCGGCCTCCACGTAGCGCCTGTAGTCGACCTCCCACCACGGCGTCGCCTTGCCCCCCACCAGGTGGGGCTCGGGCCCGTGGATGATCCTCCTCGGCTCGAAGCTCCCGACGTCAGTCCCGATGCGCATACCCTCGCGAACGGGGGTGATGCACGCGCGCTCGGGCTCGCCGTCGATCAGGAGCGCGCAGCTCCAGCAGCCGCCCGTGCCGCAGGCCAGCGAGGGCTCCCTGCCCGGCTCGTTGAACCGGAAGCCGGCGGCCCTCAGCGCTGCCGCGACCGTCACCCCGCCGGGGACCCTGACGGGGGCGCCATCCAGCAGCACGGTGACCTCGCCCTCCGGCTCCGCCGGCTCGAGGACCCTGGCGCAGTGGGGGCAGGCCCAGTAGCAGGCCAGGCAGCCGGTGCAGCGGCCGGGCGACCTGCAGGCGCTCACCAGCGTGCAGACGCCGCACCGCCTGCACTTGGAGGCGTCGACCCTCACTCGGTGCATCTCCGGCTGGCCGCGGCGCTCGGGGCTAGCGCATCTTGGCTATTCGCATCAGCCGGTCGGGGTCGGTCGCCTCCACCCTGTTGCCGACGCGGCGCGCGGCCCCGGCCGTGATGAGCGCGTCTATGGCGTCCCACGCGGCGTCCCCGTACATCATCTCGAGCTCCCTTATGTCCTCCGCCCTCAGCGAGCCCCTCTCCAGCAGCCTCTTGGCGACCTCCGCGTAGACTCGGCTGAAGGACACGGGGTCGCGCCGCGGTACCGGCTATAAGCTTGACGCCGCGGCGAGGCTTTATATGCCGACGGCGCCCGCGCACCGGTGCAGCCGAGCCCGCCGCCCCCGGCGAAGCGCGAGGCGCTGCGCAAGCTGATCCACGTGATCCTAGCGCTGGCGCTCCTGGTGCCCCTCTCCCCCGGCTACGCTTCCCTCGCGGCCGGGGTCGCCGGCGACCCGGCCCTCTCCACCTACGCCCTGCTGCTCGTGGCCACCCTGTTCGCGTCCACCCTCAGGGTGAGGAGGCCCGAGCTCAGGGACGTGGTGAGGAGGGTGATGAGGGACGCCCGGAGGGCCGCGCTCCAGCACCTGGAGGCCTCCGCCCCCCTGCACAGGGTGGCGGAGGAGGTCGAGAGGGCCCTGAGCAAGGTGGAGGAGGGGTTCTTCTCGCTGATCGACGCTGTGGAGAGGGACTACGAGAAGCGCCACGGGTACGTGGCCGCGGTCTGCGCCCTCGCCTCGGCGCTCGCCAGCTACTCCCTCTTCGGGCCGCAGGCGACCGCCCGGGGCATCCTGGCCCTTGCGATCGTCGACCCCGCCGCCTCCCTGCTGACCCTCTACCTCCCCCGGGGCCGAAGGCTGCTCAAGCACCGCGTCCACGCGCCGCTGCTGGCCGCCCTGCTCTTCTCGGCCGTGCTCCTCACGCTGGGCGACGAGCCCCGCCGCGCCGCCATCCTCGGCTTGGCAGCCGCGCTGGTGGAGCTGCTGTCCGTCGAGGACAACCTGACCCTCCCGCTGGCTGTCGCGGCGCTCCACCGCTTCCTCACGCAGGCTGGGGGCGCAGGGCCCTAGACATCGCCCTCCACACCGCGAAGCTGATCGCGACCAGGGCGATCGAGAGGGCGATCGCTGCGATCAGCAGGTGCACCGCCAGCTGGCCGACGCCGAAGCAGATGGGGATAAAGAGAACCACCACGCACCC
>JAGDWA010000069.1 GCA_023269735.1 Thermofilum sp. | reverse complement strand
GCAGCTGGCGGTGATGGTCGCAGAGATCCACAGGGCGGTGATGGAGATGAGGGCGAGCGCGCGGCAGTGAGGCGGAGCCTGCGTACACCTGCGCGCCGTCCCGACCCCGCCTGAAGCAAGCGAAGCCCTAGCTCAACCCCAGCTTCGCCCCGCACTCCAGCAGTCTAGCGCTAAGCCCCGCGCGCAAGCTGCCCTCCTCCACCTTCAGCCACACGAGCTTCGAGGCCTCAGAGTTCCCTCCCCCACCACGACCTTCACCGGCACCCCACCCGCGACTCTCGGTTCACAGCAACCTCCACCGCCCCCCGCCTTCTACGTGATCCTCAGCCGGCTGAGCCGGCAGGCACTCCACGTCGCCTACCACCTCGACGAGGAGCCTGCCCCTACCGGAGATCCTTACAGTCAGCCTGCCTCAGGGGGCGAGCCTCAGAGGGTGCGCCGAGACCTCCGAGGTGCAGAGGTCGGTGCTGGAGCGGGCTTCGCTGGGCTCGCTAAAGATCCCTCTTCAGCTCCTCCAACTTCCTCAGGTACTCGCGCCTGAGGGCCTCGTAGGCGCGGGCAGATATCGCGCCCCTGGCCCTGGCCTCCTCCAGCCTCCTCAGGTACAGCTCGTACATCGAAGCCTCCTCCTCTGCGCTCCACTGTGCGCCTGAAGGCACCGGCCGGACACTCATGGGGGCTTCGCTAGGAAGCAACGCTGTAACCACGTGCTCGCTGCTTCTACTCATCACCATAGTCTCCAGCTCCCTCAGGCGTGGGGAGGAGAGAGGCTTCCGCGCTGCCACGCCCCTGGCTTCCTCGAGGAACGTTACCTTGCCGCGTATTGCCCCTGCGAACAGCAGCGCCATCTCGTAGGCTTCGCTGCTGCTGGCTGCGATGAGCCACAACCCGTTCGAGTACCTGATGGCCAACGCGTGCCTCTCGGTTAGGAGCACCACCCCAACCGAAGACAGCACGAGGCCCACTACGGCCCCAGGGAGGCCGGTGGCCATGAGGCCGACGCCGAACAGTATCAACCCGACCGATAGAGCGAGGTAGGGCCGAGGCCCCTCCGCCAGGTAAATGTCGCCGAAGCTGTCGACGCGCCACCCTACCAGCGAGAAGAAGTTAAGCATCCTAGACACGGCTTCCTCGCGTGGCAGAGGGCTCTCCACAATGAGCCTCCGCATTGTTCATGACAGCCGTCAGCTACTTAAAAACTTTCCTCATCCCAGTTCCATCGTAAAGGGTTGTGGCTGGAATTTCACCAAAATCCGCTGTAACCGCAGTGCGCAAGAGTGCCAGTCGTGGAGCGCTCGAGCGCAGCTTGATTCGCGCTGGGGGGCGGCGGCCAGGGTCTGGGGCATCTTGGGACGGGCTGAGGAAGCGGGGGGCACCACGGCACCCGGTGCTGGAGGCAGGGTTTCCAGAGACTCTGCCGATCCGCTCTCGAAAGCCTCAGCGTACGCGGCGAGCCTCACGACTAGGGGATGGGATCGGCGGATGGGGCAGCCGTGCACTAAACTTATAAGTGCATGTGTGCATTTATAACGGGGTGAGCGTGGGCTCGAAGACCATCACCATATCGATTGAGGCCTACCAAGCGCTGCTCCGGCTCAAGAGGCCTGGGGAGAGCTTCTCAGACGTGATACTCAGGCTCGCCCGGAGGAGCCGCGACCTCGTGGACTTCGCCGGCGCCTGGAGCGATGTGAGCGATGAGGAGCTCGCGGAAGCCCTGAGGCAGGCTAGGGAGGCGTGGTCGCGGTGGGCGGCGAAGCCGGCAGAGTAGTCCTCGACACCGACGTCCTGGTGGACTTTCTGAAGGGGGTTCCGCGCGCAGTGGAGCTCGTCAGGGGCCTGCGGGAGAAGGGGGCGGCCCTCGCAACCACCGTCGTAAACATCTTCGAGCTGGCTTGGGGCGCGCACCGGGTTGGGAGGGCTAGGGACGTTGAGGGCTTGGCGGACGCGATGGTGGTCCTGAGCCTCACCCCGAGGGAGGCCGTGAGAGCCGGCGAGGAGGCCGCCTACCTCTCGTCGATCGGGCTGGCGATCGATGTGAGGGACCTCCTCATCGGGGTTATAGCGCGCGAGAACGGCTACGGCGTGGCCACGGGCAACCTCAGGCACTTCACCAGGATCCGGGGCCTGACGGTGGTGCCATACCAGAGGGGGTAGGCGGAGCTAGCTCGCGAAGAAGCGTGCGCCGCTGGCCTATAGCCCAGCAGCTCTACAGGCCTCATCGAGCGCGAGCTGGAGAGCCGTGGGGGGCTCTCCTCGAGGACCCTTCTCGCCCTGTTGGCACGGCTGGCTCCGCGGTTACAGGCGCTGAAGTCTAAGGCTCCTGGGCGCCGTGGGGGTCGGGGTTCTCCTACAACCCCCGCGGGGCTGCACGCCCACCTTCACCCTCCCCGCCGGCTCGGGCCCATCGCTGGTGGAGGAAACATTAAAACCGTACCTACGGCTTTGCTCTCGTGAGCGTGAAGACCACCTTTGTCCTGCAGGGACCTCTACGTCGAGCTGAAGAAGAGGGCGGCCGAGGAGGGCAGGAGCGCGAGGGAGGTCGTCATCGACGCGATACTTCAGTACCTGAGCTCCCCGAGGGGCGGCGGGAGGCTGCTCGAGCTCCTCCTGACCCCGGTCGAGGGCGCGGGCCCCGAGGACCTGGGGGAGTACGGTTACGAGGACGTGGGCGGTTAGCTTGAGGGCGATGGTCGACACCCAGCTCTGGGCCGTAGCAAAGAAGAGGCCGAGCCCCGACCGCTACCTCTCGCGCGGGGAGTACGAGAGGGCTCTGAGGGCCCACGAGCTGGCTAGGAGGTTCTTCGCTGAGAAGTACCCCGCGCGCGAGGATCTAAATGCCCACCCACCAGCTGGCGGAGATCTACCACGCTCTGGCCTTCCGGGGCTTCCGGGTGCTGGCGGCTCTGGCCGCAAAAGGCTGCTGCGCCGACTCCTCACAGGGCGTCAGGCCAGCGCTTTAGGCCCCGCGAGCATCTTCGAGGTGTACGGGAGCTGCCAGCACCTCGGGTGCCGGAGCCCCTCTCCCGCGCTGCGCGCTCAGGCGGCGTGGCTTGCTCGGCTACCGCGCCCCCGTTCGCATCTCCATCACCGCCCTGTGGATCTCTGCGACCATCACCGCCAGCTGCGCCACC
>JAGDWA010000099.1:1189-3162 GCA_023269735.1 Thermofilum sp. | reverse complement strand
TCGCCGCCCCCCGCGCGGCTTGGGCTACCGTCGCCGGCTCCTGCGGCGCCCCTCAGGGGAGGGCCCTCAGGAGCTGGCCCGCTCTCGGGGCCCTGGGGGTCCAGCAGCCTGGCGTCGTACGCCACCAGGTGGGCGCCCAGGGCCTCGGCGAGGGCCGCGTAGACGGCGTCGTAGACGGTGAGCCGCCGGAAGGCCTCGCGGATCGCCTCCCCGTAGACCTCCCTGAAGTCGTGCTCGACGAGGCCCAGCGCGACCAGCGCCTCCACGGCCCTGACGACGTCCTCGGCCGAGAGCCCCCCGGCGTGCCTGAGGACGTTGGCGACCTCGATGAGGGCCAGGGACGGAATGTGCGCCTCGAAGGCCCCCTCGAGTATTCGCTCGAGCACGACCCTCATCTCGCTGGACTCCCCCTCCCTGACGAACCACTTCACGATGGCGCTCGCGTCCAGCACGATCCTCACGGCCGCGCCGCCACCTCTCGCTAGGGGGGCCAGCTAAGAGGGAGGCGCTAACCCGTCGCAGGAATCGAGGGTCATCACATCGAACGCTTAGCCGGCTTCCTGATCAGTAAGTTCTCCTTACCTCATCGCGTCGGTCCCAGCTGCAAATCGTCACTTCCCGCAATGCGCGCGCTGCTTATAAGCATGGCTCCGCAGGGCTACTCGCTACGCTGGGCCCTCCGGGGCCTCCTGCCGGAGAGGACCCCGCGCAGATACTCGTGGTACGCCCTCACCTTCTCCTCGGGGAACGGCGAGACGACCTCCACGACCTGCACCTTCGAGAGCTCCTTGTCCAGCGAGTACACGATGGCTGCCCCCAGCTTGAGCGCTAGGGCCACGAGGTAGCCATCCCACGACTCCACGCCGTAGAGCGCGGCGTAGTCGAGTGCCTCGAGCGCGAGGCTCACGGGGATGTCCTCGTAGAGGGCGGGCGACTTGGTCTCGAGCAGCTCGGCCAGAATCGCCTTGGCAGCGGCCCGCGGAACCCCGAGGTAGCTGGTGGCGACGTGGTAGGCCCCGAGGAACGCTGACGTGGGGATCGCGGCCCTCCTCCTCAGGGACAGGGCCTCAGCAACGAAGCTGAGGGCGTCCGCCCTCAGGGGGTTCTCGAAGCACACGGGCACGAGGACGCTTACGTCGACTACCGCGTTAAAGGCCGAGCTTCCTCCTCGCGTACTCCGCGCCATACCACTTCCCGGGCCTGGCCTTACCCGGTGCGGGTTGCGCCCTGATCTTAAGGATCCTCGCCACCGCCTCCTCAACCCTTCTTTCCAGGTCCCTGTCCACGACCTCGATCACAAGCCTCTTCCCGAGCGCCCTCACCACGACCTCGCCCCCGCCGAGCAGGCCGAGCGAGGCCCTGAGGGGCGCGGGGATCACCATGCGGCCCTGCCTGTCCACCTTGACCCTGTACTCCACCTCATCCATCATCAACACCACTTCCACCATCTATGGCAGTTCTTTTAACTTAGCGGCGGCCTTACGCCCGCACCGTCTAGCTTATCGCTCGGCACGAGCCTCTAGGCGGCTTCGAGCCGCTCGGGAAGACGGCTAGGGGTAGAGGAGTGTTAAAAAGGAATTATAACACCTTTTTAGGGAGAAATAGTTTGTCCTTAAGAATTGGAGTCTTTGAAGATTCTCCTTACGTATGGGGAGAAGTAGAGATATATCATTGCGAGGATCGGCTGTACCATGGGTATCAGGGCCGGCACTATGGACGCCTCGGGGCTCAACGCCATGACGGCTATTGCTGCGGCGATGCTCTGGTTCTTCGTGACAGGGATGAAGGCTATGGCCCGGTGATCCCTGTAGTTAAACCTTTTTGCTTACAAGGATTGCGAGCCCTAGTACGCCGAAAAAGGTTAGGCCCTGGTAGACAATGATAGGCCTGCGATTATCGGCTTTGAGATGATTAATGAAGCCTTGGCAGCCACGAGCACGAAGACCAAGGCCAGCATCGAAAGCATGGTTGAG
>JAGDWA010000099.1:0-1089 GCA_023269735.1 Thermofilum sp. | reverse complement strand
AGCCTTGGCAGCCACGAGCACGAAGACCAAGGCCAGCATCGAAAGCATGGTTGAGAGCAGGTAGCCTTTGACGTCCTTTCGCTTGTCAATATCGCCTATCCGCCGTCTGAGGCAGTATCGTACGAGCTGCCCGAAGATTAGCGGGAGAAGGAGTACTTCTAGGTCGAGTTTATAACCGTAGGGATGATCGTCGCAGCAGACGAGCTATAGAAGCCAATGATGGCGGGTGGTGCGAGCGGGGCAATGAGTATTGAGGGGAAGGCCGGTGCCGTTGCGAGCTCAATGTTCCCCTCAGCGAGAAGCACGTACCCCATCGAGGCGCTAGAGGCCGGCACAACGTTTGAAACTACAAAGCCGGGCGCAACTGATGGTTCGAGAAGGTTTGCGAAAAAGATTGCGAGGAGGGGGGCTAGCACATACATGTAGATCAGGGGCACTATGATCTGTTTCCAGAGAGTGAGTTTTTCCCAAGCGCCTCTCCTTTCAACTGGATATAGATGGAAGGATCGTCAGGATTGCCAGGAAGGTTACAGTCTGAGAGACGAGGTCTTTGTGCCGGGAGATGGGAACCCTGTAAACGTAGCCTATAATTACGCCTAGCAGCAACGCTAGAAAGAGATCTCTAGCAGATACCTCTTTCCGTGCCTCTCGACCCTAAATACCCTGTGCTCCTTAGCTGACATCTCGCTCGCCTCTAAACTGCGATAAGAACTCAGAAACAATCTTTCTAGCTATTCTCTCGACGTCCTCTTCGTCGAAGTCGAGGGTCGGGAGCTTGCTTGCACCCTCTTTCGCAACGACTACTTCGTAGGTTGGCTTCACCCCCTTCTGCTTTAAGACGTTCGAGGCGCACATGAGTTGACACCCGTTGATAGCTATAACAGCTTTAGCCTTCCTGAAAATATCTAAATGTGTCTGAGAGCCCGCGGCCACGGCTGAGAGGCAGCACATCCTAACCATGTCGGGATAGGTTTTCGTAAGTCTCCTCGCTACCTCGTTCCCGATCTGACCCACGCTCGAGGCGCCGTCGCAGGTCGCAACAACTATCAGGTTTTCAGCATGCGTGGCACAGTGCGGTAACAGCTGGTA
>JAGDWA010000054.1 GCA_023269735.1 Thermofilum sp. | reverse complement strand
CGGACGCGATCCTCCTGCGGTACCTGTAGATCATCCAGAGGAAGACGGCGGCGCCGCTCAGGGCCTTAAAGACCTTCTCACGGCCTCGAGCTCGACCCTGCTGTCGACCGCGTCGAGGCAGAGGGCGAGGAAGTTGGCGACGAGGGAGAGCAGCGGGTCCCCGAGGACGTCGCGCGGGCCGAGGGCCCCGAGGAAGGACCCGCGCAGCAGCATCAGCTCCCTCGCCGGGGCCATGGGGTCCCCCCAGAAGGCTCCGTCCGCCAGCCGGAGGGCCCTCAGCATGGTCTCCACGTGCTCGGCGCTCAGGGCCCTGGGGAAGTGGGCCATGTACATGGCCGCCTGGGTGAGCGTGTCCCCCATCCTCTCGAGGGCCTTCCCGTAGTGGAGGAGGGGGAGCAGCTCCAAGCCGCTGCTGAAGCCGGAGGCGTAGAGCAGGTCGGACCTCCGGAGGCAGACGATGACCTGCCTGGCGAGGAGGAAGTAGAGCCTGTCCAGCTCGTCGTCGCCCTCGACGACCCTGCGGAGCCTCTCGCGGTCGCCGTCCGCGGCGTAGCCCCGCAGCTCCCCCAGGGCCCTCTCGACGAGCTCCACCATCCTGCCGAGGATCGCGCGGGCGCTCAGGCTGGAGTGGTCTACCATCACCCTCAGCACGAGCTGGCCCCCGCCCTCCGCGAAGACCTCGACGCCCACGAGCCTCCTGCCCAGGGACCTCCTCAGCTCCTCCAGGGCCCCTGGGGGCGCCGCCACCTCTATCACGTCGTAGCCAGCCTCGTAGAGGGCGATGACCCCCTGGATGACCTCCGACCCCGTGGCCCCCGGCAGCTCGAGCCTCGCCCTCGAGGCCCCGCCGGCGCCCGCAAGCGCCTCGGGCAGCAGAAGGAGGGCGCCGCCCGGCAGCTCCACCATGGTGACGGTGGAGCCCTTCCTCAGCCCCACCCGCTCGGCCCAGCGCTTCGGGATCGAGACCGAGAGCGTCGAGTAGCCGACCGCCTGGACCCTCCTCACGTGCGCGCCAGGCACGTAAGTAGAAAGCGGCCGGCATATATAGAATACTTTGGGCCCGCTTATCAAGGGTCCTCGACCGCGCGTGCGCGTGACGTGGGCCGAGAAGCTCGAGAGGGCTCCGCTCGCCCTCTCCCTCGACGACGTGCTGCTGGTGCCCCAGTACTCCGACGTCAGCCTGGACGAGGTGGACGTGAGCACGCGCGTCACGAGGAGGCTCAGGCTGGCGATACCGATCATCAGCTCGCCGATGGACACGGTGACCGGCAGGGCGATGGCCCTCAAGCTGGCGGAGCTGGGCGGGCTGGGCGTGCTCCCCAGGAACATGGAGCTGGGCGAGGCCGTCTCCATCGTGAGGGAGGCGAGGGAGAGGGGCCTCCCCGTGGCAGCGGCGGTGGGGCCCTTCGACGACGAGAGGGTGAGGGCGCTCGTCGACGCCGGCGTGAGCATGATCGTCGTCGACTCCGCGCACGGCCACAGCAGGAACGTCATCGAGGCGACCAAGAGGTACAAGGACCACGGCGTTGACGTCATGTCCGGCAACGTGGTCACCGCCGAGGGGGCGAGGGCCCTGATCGACGCCGGCGCTGACGCGCTGCGCGTGGGGATCGGCAGCGGCCACGCCTGCACGACGAGGGAGGTCGCCGGGGTGGGGGTGCCGCAGCTCACCGCCGTGGCCTGGGTCGCCGAGGTGGCGCGCGAGGCGGGCGTGGGGGTGGTGGCGGACGGCGGCGTGGAGAAGCCGGCGCACATCGTCAAGGCCCTCGCGGCGGGCGCGGACGCCGTGATGCTGGGCTACCTGCTGGCGGGGACCGACGAGGCCCCCGGGGAGGTCGTCGAGATCGGCGGGAAGAGGTACAAGCCGTACAGGGGCATGGGGAGCAGGGGCGCCCTCGAGGCCGGCTCGGCGCGCTACGGGACGTTCAAGCGGGTCCCGGAGGGCGTCGAGGGCTACGTCGAGTACAGGGGCCCGCTCGCCCAGGTGGTGGACGTGCTCGTGAGCTCGCTGAAGCAGGGGATGGGCTACGTGGGCGCGAGGAACCTGGAGGAGCTGAGGAGGAGGGCGGTTTTCGTGAGGATTACCAACATGGGGCTCTACGAGAGCTCCCCCCGCGGCATGCTCGTGACTCGGTGGCTTTGATGATCGTTGAGGTGGGCACGCTGCTGACCCCATCCGGCGTGCGCGAGGGCGCGAGGCTCGAGGTGGAGGGGGAGGGCTCGCTCTACCTGGAGACCGTCGTCGCGCCCGGCTTCTCGGACGCCCACGCCCACCCCCAGGTGGTCGACGTGGGGGAGGGGACGTGGAGCAACTCCTACGAGTGGATGAGGCGGCGCAGGCTGAGGGTCGACGAGGCTGCGCTGAGGGCCGACGTCGAGCTCTCCTCTAAGCTGGCCGCCGCCGCAATGCTGAGGGCGCTGCTGGAGGGCGTCACGCTCATGGTCCTCGTGGGGAGGGCGGAGGCCAACGCTCTCGCCTACAGGAGGCTCAGCGCGAAGCCGAGGGTCGTCGTCATGCCGACGGTGATCGACACGATGAGGGGGTGGCCCACGTCGTGGAACGTCACCGCCACGCTGCTCGCGCTCTCGAAGCTAGACGGCGGCCCCCCCGTCGGGATCTTCGCCCACTCGGTGGGCAACCTGTCCCCCAAGGCCCTCAGGGCCGCGTACTTCACGGCGAGGAGCTTCGGGATCCCCTTCGGCATCCACCTCAACGAGGGGGTGGACGAGCTGGACCAGCTGGTCTCGGTGCTGGGGCTGAGGGAGGGTGAGGACAGCGGCATCGTGGCCGTGCACTGCATCGTCGAGCGGGACTTCCGCAGGTTCGGGATCAGGGTGGTCCACTGCCCGCTCTCCAACCTGAGGCTCTACGGCAGGACGCTGAGGGACGCGAGCAAGGTGGACGCGCTGGGCAGCGACTGGCCGCTGCTGCTGGGCAGCGCGCTCTCGGCCTTCCGCGCGGCCGTCGGCGTCCACGGCAGGGAGCGCGCCAGGCTCCTGCTCGACAGGGCCACGGCCGGCGGCTACAGGGTCTTCGGGGTGCCGTGGGAGGGGGACTGGGCGGCCTTCGACGCCCCCCTCGAGAGGGTCCTCGACGGCTCGGCGCAGCCCTCCTTCGTCGCCGTCGGCGGCAGGCTGGTCGTCGAGGAGGAGGTGGTGAGGGGGCTGTCAAGAGGGCTT
>JAGDWA010000136.1:2803-3223 GCA_023269735.1 Thermofilum sp. | reverse complement strand
AACTTCTTGCCCTCCTCCAGGTACCTCTCCGCGAGCCTCAGGCGCTCCTCCACCAGGGCCCGCGGGCCCAGCCCCTTCGCCGGAGCCTCAGGCAGAGCCTCCTCCACGCCGCAAGCCGCTCGGCGGGGACTTATAACGGCAGCGTGCCGATCGCGCTGCGCGCCTCAGCCCCTACGCTCTGAAGCCTGCACGGGTCTGATGGGAGTGTGGTCGGCGCCCACTCGAATCGTGAGGGGCTTCCGACTCCGTCCAGCTGGCTGCTGGGGGGAAGGTTTATGAGTAATACCGGAGGGGGGCTGGCGTAATACGGTGAGAGCTGTGCCGCCCCGCGACGGCGCCCCTCGCTGCGCGAGCGCGCCAGCCCACGCCCCTAGGAATGGTCGGCACTGGAGCGGGAGGCGGCTGGCGGAGCGGGCGCAA
>JAGDWA010000136.1:0-2793 GCA_023269735.1 Thermofilum sp. | reverse complement strand
GGAGGAGGCTTGCGTAATACAGTAAGAGCCGTGCCGCTCCGCGACGACGAGGGTGAGCCGATGGCTGAGAGGGGTTTGGTCTTCCCCTTCACAGCGATAGTCGGCCAGGAGAAGGCCAAGCTGGCCCTGCTGGTGGCCGCGGTGAACCCGGCCGTCGGGGGCGTTCTGCTCAGCGGCGATAAGGGGACGGGGAAGACGACCCTCGTGAGGGCTCTAGCGGACCTCCTCCCCGAGATAGAGGTGGTCGCCGACTGCCCGTTCGGGTGCAACCCGAGGAACCCGATGGAGATGTGCGACTCGTGCTACGAGAGGGCGAGGAGGGGCGAGGAGCTGAAGGTCGCGAGGAGGAAGATGAGGGTGGTCGACCTCCCCCTCAGCATAACGGTGGACAGGCTCGTCGGCACCCTCGACATAAAGAGGGCCCTCAGGGAGGGGGTGAGGGCCCTTCAGCCCGGGCTTCTGGCGGAGGCGAACAGGAACATCTTGTACATAGACGAGGTGAACCTCCTGGAGGACTACATCGCGGACGTCCTGCTGGACGCCGCTGCGACGGGGTGGAACGTGGTGGAGAGGGAGGGCATCTCGGTGAAGCACCCCGCCCGGTTCATACTGGTCGGGAGCATGAACCCGGAGGAAGGGGAGCTCCGCCCGCAGCTGCTGGACAGGTTCGGCCTTTTCGTGAGCGTCGAGGCGCCGATGGATCCCAAGACGAGGGTGGAGGTCGTGAAGAGGGTCGAGGAGTTCCAGGCCGACCCGATCTCGTTCATCGAGAAGTACAGGCCCCTGCAGGAGGAGCTGAGGGAGAGGGTCGTCAGGGCGAGGGAGATCCTGAGCGAGGTGGTCATCTCCGACGACCTCCTCTACCTCCTGGCGGAGACTGTGGCGAAGATGGGAGTGAGGACCCACAGGGCCGAGATCGTCACGGTGAGGGCCGCGAAGGCGATAGCAGCCCTGGACGGGAGGAAGGCTGTCACGCTGGAGGACCTGAGGAAGGCGATGGAGCTCGCGCTGCCCCACCGCACGAGGCTGAAGCCCTTCGAGGAGCCCCCTCGGCCTCCCGACCACCCCCAATTCCTCAGGCCTCAGGGGGGCCGCAGCCCCGGTGAGAGCGGGGGGTCGGAAGGGGGGCGGGACGGCGTGAAAGCCCCTCCCTTTAGGGAGGAGAGGTTCGGCACCGCAGACGTTGAGGTAGCGGGCGACAGGGGGCTCAGGCTGAGGAGCGAGTCCAGGTGGGCGAGGGGCTCGAGGGGCGCGAGGATCACCGTGGTGGACCACCCGCACGGGATCCCGGTCTCGTACACCGTGCCCAGGCAGGGCGCCCGCGACATCGATCCCGTGGCGACGGTGGTGAGCGCGGCCCTGAGGGGGAGCTCAACGGTGGAGGAGGAGGACTTGAGGGTGAGAGTGAGGAGGGCCAGGGCGAAGAGGCTCTGCGCCATCCTGCTGGACTCGAGCGGGAGCATGGCGGCGGCGAGGAGGATAGAGGTGGCGAAGGGCGTGGCGGCGAACTTCGTGAAGAACGCGTACGTGAAGAGGGATGAGCTCGCGCTCATTTGCTTCCGGGGGGCTAGGAGCGAGGTGCTGTCCCACCCGACCAGGAGGTACAGCGAGGTGCTCAGGCTGCTTGACGGCGTGAAGACCGGAGGGAGGACGCCCCTCCCCTCGGCCCTCTACGACTTGGCGGTCATGGCGAAGGCCTTCAAGGCGAAGCACAGGAACGCCGTCGTGATCGGTGTGCTGGTGACGGACGGGAAGGCGAACGTGCCCCTCGGGAGGGACGTTAAGGAGGACCTGGAAAGGCTCTGCGGAGTGCTGAGGAGGATGGGCGTGAGGCTCGAGATCTACGACACGAGGATCCCGTGGGCGATGGATCCGACGCCCTCCTTCATCGACCTGATAGCCGAGCTGACGGGCGCCGAGGTGCACCGCGATCTAGGAGCGCCGCTCGGTGGGGGCCTGTGAGGGAGCTGAACATCGCGCTGGTATCGACCAAGACCACCCTCAAGACGCTCTACGAGGCCGCCCGGAAAGTCGAGAGCGAGAGCGGGGTCAGGCTTAACCTCCGCGTCATCTACGCCATGGACCTCGACAGGCTAGCGCGCGGGGGGCTCGCAGAGGCCCTAGCTGGTGCCGATGTCGTGCTGATCGACGTCAGGGGAGGGGTGCCGAGGATCCTAGAGGAGGCACTGGAGCGCAGCGGGGCTAGGGTCGTCGTGCCGCTGATCGGCGGCTCGGAGAGCATCGGGCTCCTGAGGCTGGGAGGGGTCAGCGGGGCCGACATCGTGCGGAGGATGAAGCCCCAGGACTTCGACAGCGACCGCGTGGACGTGAGCAAGGTCTTCAGGATCGTGGGCGCCATCGAGAGGGCGGGCAGGCTCCTGCCGGTGGGCCCCCTGAGGCACTACAGGAACTGGATCTGGATGATGAGGTACTGGTCCTACTGGGGCCGCCGAAACCTCGAGAACCTCCTCAGGCTGCTGCTCTCCGAGTACTTCGGCGCGGATCTGGATTACGAGGAGCCCAGGAGCGAGGGGGAGCTGGCGGTCTACGACCCCGGGAGGGGGTTCCTGCGCACGCCCCTCAGGCCGCGGAAGCCCGCTGTAGCGCTGCTGCTCTACGCGGGGATGCACTTCGAGCAGTGCCTACCCGTAGCGCTCTCCCTGAGGGGTGAGCTCCTCAAGCGCGGCATAGACGCGCTGCTCATCACCGGGGGGGTGTCCGAGAGCCTCGGCAGGCAGCTCGAGGCCCTGAGGGCCTACACGATGCCGGGGGGCGAGCGCGTGGTGGACGCAG
>JAGDWA010000083.1 GCA_023269735.1 Thermofilum sp. | reverse complement strand
CGAGCGCCGCCCCCCTGGAGATGACGGGGCCCGCCCCCACCTTCACGGGGGCCTCTCTCTCGCCCAGCGCGGGCGTGTCGCCGGCGTGCGTGACGTCCACGGCCACAGCGACGTCCGGCTTCACGACGAACGCTGCCGTCCTGGCCCCCTCGAGGCCTATCTCCTCCCTCGCCGAGAAGACGAGGTAGAGGTCCGCGCTCAGCTGCAGCGAGGGGGCCTGCTCAGCCACGAGCAGTAGGGTCAGGCAGCCGAGCCTGTCGTCGAGGGCCTTCGAGGCTACAAGGCCGCTGTCGGTCGCGTAGAAGGAGGGCTTGAAGCCGACGGGGTCGCCCGGCCTGACCAGCCCCCTCACCCTCTCGGCCGGCAGGCCCAGGTCCACGAACAGCTCCTCGATCTCGGGCGCCCTCCTCCTCTCCTCCTCCTTCATGCGGTGGACCGGCTTCTCGCCCACGACGCCCTCGAGGAGGCCCGAGTCCGTCTTCACGAGGAGCCGCGAGCCGGGCAGGACCCTGGCGTTGACGCCGCCGACGGGGGTCAGGTACAGGAAGCCCCTCTCGTCGACGTACCGGACCACCATGCCGATCTCGTCCATGTGGGCGACGAGCATGACCCTCCTGCCGGAGCCGGGGTACCTGGCGATGAGCGAGCCCAGCTTATCGAGGGAGGTCGCGAACCCCAGCTCCGCCAGGCGGGCCTCGAGGAAGCCCCTCACGTCCTCCTCGAAGCCCGAGACGCCGAAGCGGCCGGTCAGCTCCTGGAGCAGGCTGAGGTTCCGAGCGCGGTCCACGCGCCGCCGGCCGGCGGCCCGGTTTAAGCTTCGCCCGGCGCGCAGCCCGCCGTCAGGTGGGGACGATTACGGGGGAGCCGACGACCCTCGCGGCCTTGAGGTCCCTGAGGGCCCTGTTGGCCTCCTCAAGCCTGTACCTCTGGACTGAAATCCTCGGGGGGCTCCTGGCGGCCAGCCTGATGAGGCCGCGCACGTCCTCCCTGCTCACGTTGGCGACGCTCCTCACCTCCCTCTCCTCCCACATGTGCCTCGCGTAGTCGAGGACGACCGGGGTCTGCTTCCTGATCGCGTTGATCACCAGCCTGCCTCCCCGGTCGAGGAGCTCCATGGCCCTCGCCACGGTCTCGCCGACCGGGGTGAAGTCGATCGCGCAGTCCAGCTTGGCCGGCGGGTCCTCGGAGGGGTGGCCGGCCCAGTCCGCGCCCAGCTCGAGGGCCAGCCTTCTGTGCTCGGCGCTCCTCGTGAACACGTAGACCTCCAGCGAGGGCCTCAGGGCCCTCGCCAGCTGGATGACGATGTGGGCGGAGGAGCCGAAGCCGAAGAGGCCGAGCCTCCCGCCGTCGGGCGGGTCGGCGAGCCTCAGCGCCCTGTAGCCCACGGCCCCGGCGCAAAGCAGGGGCGCCAGCCTCTCTGCCTCCACCCCCTCGGGCAGGGGGTGCACGAAGTCGGCGTAGGCTATCGCGTACTCGGCGTAGCCCCCGTCCACGTCGCAGCCGGTGGCCCTGAAGCGCTCGCACAGGTTCTCCAGCCCCCTCCCGCAGAACTTGCAGGTGCCGCAGGCCCAGGCGATCCACGCCACCCCGACCCTAGCGCCCACGAGCCCCTCGGCCCCCGGCCCAGCCTCCACGACCCTACCCACGATCTGGTGGCCGAGGATCAGGGGGAGCTTGCAGCCCACCCTGCCCTCGACGATGTCGAGATCCGTGTAGCAGGCCCCGCACGCCTCAACGCGCAGCAGGACCTGGCCCCCGCCGGGCTCGGGCGCCGGCAGGTCGACGGGCTCCAGCGGGTCCTCCCTCCACGGGAGCTCTGGGTACCTCCTCGGCAGGCCCTCGACCTTCACCTCCGCGCGCTCCCTCAGCAGCATCGCCCTCACGCCGCCCACCGCTGGGCGAGCGCGCGGCAAGCTTTATCCCTCTCCGTGGCGCGGGCTCCTATGCCTCTATCAACGAAAGATTTCGAAAAGATGACGATCGAGGAGGCGTTCAAGGCCCTCGGCTCCTCGCCGGCCGGGCTCTCCAGCGAGGAGGTGGCGAGGAGGCTGGCGGAGTACGGCTACAACGAGGTCGAGGAGAAGAAGGAGAACCCGGTGCTCGCCTACCTGAGGAGGTACTGGGGGCCCCTGCCCTGGCTCATGGAGGTCACCATAGCCGTGTCCTACGCCGCCGGGAGGGTCTTCGAGGCGAAGGTCGTGCTCCTCCTGCTGGTCCTCAACGCGACGCTCGGCTTCTTCCACGAGAGGTCGTCCAAGAGGGTCGTCGAGCTGCTGAGGAAGAGGCTCCGCGTGACCGTGAGCGCCCTGCGCGACGGCAGCTGGAAGCAGGTGGACGCAAGGGAGCTGGTGCCGGGCGACGTCATCTTCCTCCGGCTGGGCAACGCGGTCCCCGCGGACGTGAAAGTCATCGAGGGGAAGCTGCTCGTCGACCAGTCCGCGCTGACCGGCGAGTCCTTGCCGGTCGACGTCGAGGAGGGGGGCGTGGCCTACTCCGGCTCCGTAGTGAAGCGGGGGGAGGCCAAGTGCCTCGTCGTCAACACGGGGCAGAGGACCCTGTTCGGGCGCACGGTCGAGCTGGTGAAGCAGGCTAAGGCCAGGTCGCACCAGGAGAGGGTCATCCTCAGCTTCACCCGCTACATGATGTTCGTCGGCCTGGCGGGCCTGCTGGCGGCCCTGCCGATCGCCGCCGTAGAGCGGTGGAGCGCCCTGAGGTTCCTCGACCTGGCCGTCGTCTTCCTGATGGGCTCGGTGCCCGTCGCGCTACCGGCGGTGCTGACGATCATGCAGGCCTACGCGGCCCTCGAGCTGTCGAGGAGGGGCGCACTCGTCACGAGGCTCAGCGCGGCCGAGGACTCGGGGGCCGTCGACGTCGTCTGCTTCGACAAGACCGGCACGCTGACCTTGAACAGGCTCCACGTCGTCGAGGTGAAGGCCTACGGGCGCAGCGAGCGCGAGGTGGTCCTCTTCGCGACGCTCGCGTCGAGGGCCGAGGCCCACGACCCCATCAACGACGCGATCCTCAGCTACGCCGCCAGCCTGGGCGTCCGCAGCGACGACTGCAGGGTCGAGTCCTTCGTGCCGTTCGACCCCTCGATCAAGCGGTCGGAGGCGACGGTGGTGTGCGGGGGCTCGAGGCTCAGGGTGGTCATGGGCGAGCCCAGGACCGTGGCGAGCTTGACCGGCGACCCCGAGGCCAGCGAGAGGGTCCTGAGGGACGTCGAGGAGGCCTCGAGGAGGGGGTTGAGGACGCTGGCGGTTGCGGTAGCGGAGGGCGGGGACG
>JAGDWA010000098.1:1456-20003 GCA_023269735.1 Thermofilum sp. | reverse complement strand
CAGCTGAAGGTCCCGCCGGAGAGAGCGGCGGCCCTGGCCGGCGAGCTGCGCGCACTGCTCGGCGGCGAGGTCGTGGGGCCCTTCAGGGCCAGCGAGGCCAGCGGCGTCGAGGCGAAGCTCACGGCGAGGCTCGAGGAGGTGGCGCTCGCGGTCGCAGTCAGGCTCGTGCGCTCCCTGGCGCGAGTCGAGCGGGACCGTGTGCTGGCGGCAGCGCGCCCCGAGGTGCTCCAGCTCCTGGAGGAGCTGAGGAGGCCCCCCGAGGAGGCGGAGGTCCCCAGCGGGAGGTGGTGGGAGGTCGTCGGGTCGGTGGCAGAGGCGGCCGGCAGGGCTGCGAGCGGCCTCGCCAGGGCGAGGAAGGCCCTGGAGGAGGCGGCGGAGCTCCCGCCCGAGGGCTTCGAGAGGGGGCTCGAGGTCGCGATCGCGGAGCTCAGGTCGGCGATCTCGGAGCTCAAGCGGGTCGAGTCGTACGCCTGGCTCATCGAGGTCTTCCACAAGGCCTACCCGTTCATCGACGAGGTGACGCTGATGCGGAGGAGGGGGGTGGCGATCGTCGAGGGCTACGTCCCGGCGAGGCTGGCCGAGCACCTGAAGCAGACGCTCCAGTCGGCGGTGCCGCTCCTCTACTTCGAGGTGGAGGAGGTGCCCCGCAGGGTGCTGGCCCCCACCTACATCGAGCGCAGGGGGCTGCTCAGGTACCTCTACGCCCTCACCGAGATGCGCGGGATCCCCGCCTACTGGGAGGTGGACCCCACGCTGATCTTCGCGGCGCTCTTCGCGCTGATGTTTGGCATGATGTTCGGCGACGTGGGCCAGGGGCTCCTCGTGGCCGCGTTCGGCGCTTGGCTGCTCAAGACGAGGCGCCGGATCCTCGGCATCAGCGAGCGCGGCGCGGAGAGCCTGGGGGCGCTCTCGCTGCTCGCCGGCGCGTCCAGCGTGGCCTTCGGCCTCCTCTACGGCTGCCCCACGTTCCTCGTCCCCCTCACGAGGCCGGTGCTCTCGCCCATCCACGACGTGGGCCAGATGATCGCCGTCGCGCTGGCCTTCGGGTTCGCCCAGATGGCCCTGGGGATGGCCCTCAACATCGCGACCCTGCTGAGGAAGGGGGACGCGTTTGCCGCGGTGGCCGACAGCTACGGGGCGGCCGGCCTGCTCTTCTACGCCTCCGGGGCGGCGCTCGCGTACAGGCTGTTCGCCTCCAACTTCTCGGCGCCTGTCGGCGAGCTGAGCCCCCTGCTGGCCCTGATGGCCCTCGCGCTCGCGCTCATCATGGCCAACGGTGCGCTGAGGGCGAGGAGGGAGGGGCTGGAGGGGGCCACCCACGCGCTCGGGGGCATCATCGAGCTCCTCATCGCCCTCCCGGCCAACTCGTTCTCGTACGTGAGGCTGGCGGCGTTCGCGATCGCGCACGAGGTCCTCGGGATGCTGGCCGGGGCCTTCGCCGGCTACCCCATCGTCGGCCTAGTGGTCTCCAACCTGCTCTCGCTAACGATCGAGGGCCTCGTGGTCGGAATCCAGTCGCTGAGGCTGGTCTACTACGAGTTCTCCACGAAGTTCTACTCGGGAAGCGGCATCGAGTTCAGGCCCCTCGCCTAGTCGCAATGTTTTTAGGCCGAAGGGGCCGGTAGCCGCATGCGCCGTGCGGCAGCAGTGCTGGGGCTCGTCGCATCGTTCTCGCCCTGCCCGGCGCACGTGGCGCTGGCTGCAGCTGCCGCTCCCCCGCCCAGGGCCCTGGGGGCGGTCGACCTGCCGACTGCCATCGCGCTGCTGGCGGCCAGCCTCGCCGTAGCCGCCTCCACGATAGCGGCAGCCATCGCGCTGAAGGCGGTGGCGTCCGCTGGCTTCGCCGCGAGCGCGGAGAGGCCGCAGCTGACCACCTGGCTCCTGATAATGGGCGGCCTCGCCGAGGGCATAGCCATCTACGGCTTGCTGATCGCCCTACTAATACTATTCAGGGTGATGTGAGGAGGAGGGAGGCCAGTATCTCGCTGCTCCCCATCCCGAGGCTCCTGCCCACGATCACCCGCTCCACGTTCCTGGCCTCGGCCGTGGCGTAGACGTCGAAGGCGAAGGCGTAGGGCAGCGAAGCGGGGTAGCGCAGCTCCAGCCTCCTAGCCAGCCTGAGGAGCCGCTCCTCCGGGCTCCCGCCGCGGGGCGGTCGCTTCACCTCCAGGCCCGCGGCCCTCGCGACGCTGGCGACGGCCTCGGGGCTCAGGTGCCTGCTCCACGAGGCTGCCACCAGCGAGCAGAGCTCCGCCGCGGCTTCGAGCAGCGCGCGCCTGCTCTCCCCCGAGGCCGGCACGCGCTGGACGGCCGAGGCGAGGTGCTTGACGTATGCGAAGTCGACGAAGGCCTCGCGCTCCGCCAGCGACCCCCACTCGCGCTTCGGGACCCTCTCAAGCAGCCCGGAGCTCAGGGCGAGCTCCCACAACTCCTTCTCCTCGGTGGCCTCCGAGAGCCTGACGGGGCCCACGTGCCGCCCGTAGGGGTAGAGGATCGGGCGGCCGCCCCCGCCCAGCACCCTCCTCAGCTGCAGCTTGAGGTTCTCGAACTCGAGCTTGTCCGCGAGCGCCCAGAGGTACTCGGAGAGCTCCGGCGCGGACTCCGCGAGCAGGGAGATCCGGGAGACGTAGACCCTGTGCACCTTCTCGACCTTGACCTCGAGCGGGTCCCTCGCGGCGATGCTGCTGTAGTCCTTGTACTCGTACACCTCCCTCTCCCCCCTCGCCAGCGCCTCGTAGTCGGGGCGCTTGAGCAGCCTGGACTTGAGGCCGTGGGCCCGGACGGCTACGTAGGCCTCCATCGTGGCCACCTACGCTCCCCTGAGCCTCCTCGCGCGCACGTGCTCCTCGAGCTCGCGTGCCGCAACCCTCTCCTCGACCCTCCTGATCGCATCCTCCAGCGCAGGGATGACGTTCCTGTCCAGGCTGTTGATGATCTGGCTCAGCCTCACCAGCTGCTCGCTGATGCAGCGGATGGCGGCCTCGGCGTTCGCGACCTCGATGAGGGCGGCGAGCGCCCCCCAGAGCTCGCCGATGCGCTCCAGCACCTCCGCGTCGTAGTGGAGCGAGGTATCGGGAGGGGCCGAGACCCTGATCTGGGGGCAGGGCACCCCCTGGAAGCTCACCGGTAGGAGCAGCACGCTGGGGGGGCGCGAGAGGCAGGAGAGCGCCCTGAAGCCGGGCTCGCCCAGCCGGAGCCTCAGCTCGTTGACCCTCCTCAGGGCCTCAACGAACCTCCCCTCGGCCTCCCGCCTCCCCTTGACCCTCTCCAGCAGGGAGAGCGCCTCCTTCGTGAGGATCTCGCGCTGCATCTCAAGCACCCTCTTCCCCCTCTCCGCGAGCTCGAGCATCCTCTTCAGGAGGCTCAGGGTCCCCCGGGACGGGGGCAGGAAGGCAAGGCCGCTTACCGCCACGGCTCATCTGTAGCTGGGGTGGTACTTCTTAATTATCTCCACCGGTATCCGGACCAGCTCTTCCTCCGGTAGCAGGGAGAGCACCCTCCAGGCCCTGTCCAGCGTCTCCTCGAGGCTGCGGTTCTCGTAGAAGCCCTGGCTCAGGAACTCCTGCTCGAAGGCGTCGGCGAACTTCAGGTACCTCCTGAGCCTCTCGCTGAGGTTGATCGCGCCGACGACCCTGGCCAGGTCCCTCGCCCTCACCCCCCTCGAGTAGGCGTCGTAGAGCTGGTCGGCCACGTAGGTGTGGTCCTCCCTCGTCTTCCCCGCGCCGACCCCGGCCCTCATCAGCCTGCTGAGGCTCGGCAGCACGTTGACCGGCGGGTAGATCCCGCGCGCGTGGAGGTCCTGGGAGAGTATCACCTGGCCCTCGGTTATGTAGCCGGTGAGGTCGGGGATGGGGTGCCTCAGGTCCCCCCCGGGCATGGTGACGATGGGGAGGAGCGTCAGGCTCCCCCTCCTCCCCCTGATCACGCCGGCCCGCTCGTATATCGTGGCCAGGTCGCTGTACATGTAGCCGGGGTACCCCAGCCTCCCCGGCACCTCGCCCCTGGCCGCGCTCAGCTCCCTCAGGGCCTCGCAGTAGTTCGTCATGTCGGTCATGATCGTCAGGACATGCATGCCCATGTCGAAGGCCAGGTACTCAGCGACCGTCAGCGCGATCCGCGGCGTCAGTAGCCTCTCGATCGGGGGGTCCTCGGCCAGGTTGATCACGGCCACCATCCTCTCTATGGCCCCCGTCTCCTTGAACTGCTCGATGAAGAAGCCAGCCTCGTCCCGCGTGAGCCCGATGCCCGCGAAGACCACGGCGAAGCTCTCCCCCTCGCCCCTCACCGTCGCCTGCCTGGCGATCTGGGCCGCCAGCAAGTCGTGGGGGAGGCCTGAGACGCTGAAGATGGGGAGCTTCTGCCCCCTCACCAGGCTGAGCATCCCGTCGATGACGGAGACCCCGGTCTGGATGAACTGGGAGGGGTGCTCCCGCGACACGGGGTTCATGGGCGCACCCGTGATGTCGCGCAGCTCCCCGTGGACGACCGGGGGGTGGCCGTCTATCGGCTCGAACCTGCCGTTGAACATCCTGCCGAGGAGCTCCTCTGAGACCCTCACCTTGAACGTCGAGCCCGTGGGCTTGACCAGCACGTCGGTGCTCAGCCCCTCGACGTCCCCGAGCACCTCGATCAGCGCCCTATCGACGCCCGCCTCCAGGACCCTGCCCAGCCGCTCCCTGCCGTCCTCGCCGTAGATCCTGACGACCTCGCCGTAGGCCAGGTCCGGAGCCCCCTCCAACACCAGGAGGCTGCCGCGGAGCTCGCTGGCCCCCCTGTACATCTTCCCGGGGTACCTGTGCAAGGCCCTCTCCAGCAGGTCGCTCACTCCCGCCCACCCCCGGAGACCCCGTACTTCTCGGCCAGGCCCTTCAAGTCCCGCATGACCCGCTCGTAGAGCTCCCTGACGGCCTCGACACCCCGCTCGTCTTCCTTCACCCTCTGCATCACATGGACCGCCGGCAGGCTCGCGATCTCCTCGGCGGGCACCCTGCTGCGCACGAGCTCGTAGGCTTTATCGAAGAAGTCGACCATCAGCTTCAGCAGCCAGAACTGCTTGACCGGCTCACAGAACGTGTCCTCCCCCCGCAGCGCCACCTGCCGGAGGAACCCCTCCCTCAGCACCTCCGCCGCCAGGAGCACGAGCCTCTGCTCGTCGGGGAGCGCGCTCTCGCCCACGATGGACGCGATGCTCTCGATCTCGCTCGCCAGCGAGAGTATCTGCAGCGCCTTCCTCCTGTACCTGGCGAACTCGGGCGAGACGTTCTCGCTCCACCACTTCTCCACCTCCTCCGCGTACCTGCTGAAGCTCCTCATCCAGTTGATCGCTGGGAAGTGCCTGCGATAGGCCAGCTCCGTGTCGAGGGCCCACATGCAGCCGACGAACCTGAGCGTGTAGACGGTGACAGGCTCGCTGAAGTCGCCTCCCGGCGGCGAGACGGCGCCGATTATCGTGAGGGACCCGAACCTCTCGGGCCTGCCGAGAGCCTTGACTCTGCCGGCCCTCTCGTAGAACCTCGCGATGCTGTCGGGGAGGTACGCCGGGTAGCCCTCCTCCACCGGCAGCTCGCCCAGCCTGCTCCCCACTTCGCGGAGGGCCTCGGCCCACCTGCTCGTCGAGTCGGCGATCAGCGTCACGTCGTAGCCCTGGTCGCGGTAGTACTCCGCTATCGTCGCCCCGATGTGTATCGACGCCTCCCTCGCCGACACCGGCATGTTGGACGTGTTGGCGATGATCACGCTCCTCTCCATGATCGGCCTGCCCGTGGCCGGGTCCACGAGCTCGGAGAAGCCCTCGAGCATCTCAGCGACCTCGTTGCCCCTCTCCCCGCAGCCTATGTACACCACGATCTTCGAGTCGCTGTACATCGAGATCTTGTGGAGGGTGACGGTCTTGCCGGTCCCGAAGCCGCCCGGTATGGCCACGGTGCCCCCCTTCGCGACGGGGAAGAGGGTGTCGATCACCCTCTGCCCGGTGATGAGGGGGGTCTTGCAGGGGAGCCGCTCGGCGTAGGGCCTGGGCCTCCTCGCGGGCCACTCCTGCTTCATCGTCAGCTCCACCTTCGACCCCCCAGCGTCGAGCGTGACGAGCGGCTCGTCCACCGCGTAGGAGCCCTCGGGCGCCGCATCCACCACGACCCCGTGTACCTCGGGTGGAACCATCAGCCTGTGCTCCACGAGCGGGGTCTCCTGCACGACGCCGAAGACGTCGCCGGGCCCCAGCTCGTCCCCACGCTTGACCAGGGGCCTGTACTCCCACCTCCTGTCCCGCGGCAGCGTGTTGACCCGCAGGCCCCTCCCGATGAAGGGGCCCATCCTCTCCTCGATCATTTTGAGGGGGCGGCCGATTCCGTCGATGACGCTGGCCAGGAGGCCGGGGCCCAGCTCGACGACGAAGGGCCGCCCCGTCGCGACGATCGGTTCCCCCGGCCTGAGCCCCTCGGTGTCCTCGTAGACCTGCGCGCTGAACCTCCCCCCGGAGATCCTTACCACCTCGCCGAGGAGCTGCTCGTAGCCGACGTAGACGACCTCGCCCATCTCGATTCCTTCGATGCCCTCCCCCTCGACGATCGGGCCCGCTACTCTGACAACCCGGCCAACTCTGGGTTGGGCCATAGCCCCTCCTCCCGGAGGATCTTCCACGCGTAGGCCAACAGGTGCTCCTTTACCTCGCTCAGCTTCGCCTCTATCGTGGCGTTGAAGATCTCGTGGCCGTCCGCCGAGCGCGCGACGAAGCCGCACCGGCAGTCGCGGGCCCCCTCGATCGCGACCCTCACCCCGGGGTGCCTCCCGGTCATGAGGATCGAGCTGAGGGCCTCCCTCAGGAACTCCTCGGAGCCCCTGCACGGCTCGATGATCAGGTCCTTGGAGGAGAGGGACCTGAGGGCCTCCTTGAGGGCGTTCTCAACGTACAGCCTGCGGAACTCGGGGTTGTTCAGGAGCATCTCGAGGGCCTCCGCCATGACCTCGCCCGCAACCCTCTCCGCGACCCCGTAGAGCCCGCTGAGGTACTTCGCCCTCAGCTCCGCCAGCTTGAGCGCCAGCCTGCGCCTCCGCTCCCCCTCCCTGAGCCTGGCCCTCTCCGCCCTGATCGCCTCGGCCCTGGCCCTCGCCTCCTCGACGATCCTGCGCGCCCGCTCCTCTGCCTCCGCCAGTATCCTCTGCGCCTCCTCGTCGGCGGCGCGCTTGAGCTCGCCCAGGATTGTCGAGACGAGGGCGCCGTCGTTCGAGGCCATGCTGCTCACCACCGCAGGAGGGACACGATCGCCACCTCCCTCAGCTCGTCGCTCCGCCTGCGCAGCAGCTCCTCGGCCCTCCCCAGGAGCTCCTCTACCCTCAGCCCGGCGGCGACCTCCGGCTCGCCGGCGCCGCCGTCCTCCGGCGCCCTCTCCGCCTCCCTCAGTATGCTGTCCGCCTCCTCCCTGGCCTTCCGCAGCAGCTCCTCGGCCCTCCTGCGGGCCTCGGCGACCACGGCTTCGGCGCTCTGGAGCCCCTCGAAGAGGGCCTCCAGGGCATCGGACCCCGCCAGCTCGCCCCGGGCCACCGTCACGAGACCACCCCCAGAGCGCCGAGGACCCTCCTCGCGAACTCTTCGGCGAGCCCTGTCGAGCCCTTCTCGGGCGAGGGCAGCACAACGATGAAGGGGCGCCTCCCAAGCTCCCTCAGGGCCTTCTCGACCTCCGGGAGCAGCGGCTCCTCCACCAGGAGGACGTCGCCGCCCGCGAGGCCCTTCAGCGCCTCAGCCCCGCCCTCAACGACGTGCACGGGTATGCCGAGCAGCTCGAGCGCCGTGAGCGCCCGCGACCGGCATAGCGCTACCACGCTGGCCATCGATCCCAGGGGTGCACCCGCTGTGGAAGGTTTTATAAGCGTTTCCTTCGCTGCTGGAGCCGCGCAGGGGCTCGCCGTGCCGTCCGGCGTCGACCCAGCGCTCTGCGCCAAGTGCAAGGGCGTGGACAGGCTCTGCGGCAGGCCAGTCTGCCCCATCTTGAGGAGGCTGATCGAGAGCTACAGGGCGGCCAGCAGGTTGGCGAGGAGCGACCTCCAAACGGCTACGCCACCCTCGGCCCTCGTCGGCGAGCGCGGCTACCCCTCCGTCCGCGTGGGCCCGATCGCTGCGCCGGAGCCCGGGGAGGCAGCGCGCAATTACGAGGACTACAGGGGCTGGTGGGGCAGGCTCACGCTGGAGGACATTATAGCGCTGAGGGCCTCGACCGTCTTCTCGAGCTTCACGGTGAGGGTCAGGGAGGCGGCCAGCGGCTCGAGGCTGCTGGAGGCGACGAGGGAGGCTGCCCTCTCGGTCAAGCCCGTCGACGCGGAGTTCCGCTTCGAGAAGCCGCCCACGCCCCGCCCGGCGTTCGACGGGGTGCTCGCTCCCATGGGTCTGTCGGGCGTGCTCCGCGAGCTGAGGGTGGTGAGCAACCCCGTCGTGCCCCGCAGGGTGGACCAGCTGGTGGGGGACGGCGACGTGAGGGCCGCCGAGGCGGTGGCCGAGCTCTACGCGGCGGGCCTCGACAACTACTACCTGGCCAGGCTCCTCAGCCTCGGCATGCTCGGCGTACGCTACCGCAGGAGGCTGGTGCCGACCAGGTGGGCGATAACGGCGGTCGACAAGATGCTCGGCGACCTCCTGCTCCGCGAGGTGAGGCGGATGCCGGAGTACCCCCACCTCTCCCTCCACTACAGCGAGTACATCGGCAATAGGTACGCGATCGTGCTGGCGCCCGGGCCGTGGAGCTTCGAGATGATCGAGATCTGGCTCCCCCGAAGCGTGTGGGTCAGGTCTGGGGAGCCCTACATCGCCGTGAACTTTGAACTCCGCGACGGTAGGGCGAGGAGGCCGGGGGTGGACGGGGGCTACCACGCGATGAGGCTGCCCGTCCTCGAGCACCTCCGCAGGGTGGGGCGGCAGGCGACCGTGGTCGCGGTCAGGGAGGTGACGCCGGCCTACTACGCACCCGTGGGCTCGTGGCAGATCAGGGAGAGCGTGCGCGCAGCCCTCAGCTCGCAGGGGGTGAGGCTGGACGACGCCGCGCACCTGCTGCGCGAGCTGTCCAGGAGGCTCGAGACCGACGTCAACCTCGTCCTCCGCAGGTCCACGATACTGAAGGAGCTGGTGTCGGGCGGGAGGGGGGCCGGTTGGAGCTGGTTCGAGGGGTAGGGGGCCCGCCCCTACGCTCGAGGCCCGCCCCGCGCGCGCTTCCTCTCGGCGGGGCGTATGGGCAGGACCCTCTCGTCGTCCTCGTCCATCTTGAAGAGGCCGAGGAAGGCGCCCCACGAGAGGACGTTCTGCATGGCCCTCTCGAAGTCGGAGGAGTAGCACCTCTGCAGGTGCTCCATGAACTCCTCGGCCAGCATCTCGCCCTTCTCCTCCAGCCGCTCCACGATGCTCCTGATCGGCTCCAGCTTGCTGGAGACCCTGCGCAAGAGCTCCCTGACGGTCTTCGGGTTGGCCTCCGCCACCCTCCTGCCGAGGTCGGTCAGCTCGAGGTTCCCCTCGCGCTGGACGATGAGGCCCAGGGCCTCCGCCACATCGATCGCGTGGGGCAGGAACCTCACGTCCTCACTTATCGCGTCCCCGATGTGCATCGAGTCGACTCTGCCCCCTAGGCTGTGCAGCAGCTCCACGAGGCCCAGCACGTGGTCGGGGGTCACGTCAGGGGGCAGGAGGAGCGGTTTACCACCCCCACTTTGGCCCACTTTACCTCCCACCCTGCGCTTCCACTAAAGGCAAGAGCTTTAAAGGTTATGGGCCCGTGGCGCCGATGCTGCCCCCGCTGCTGGTCGCAGCCCTCGCCAGCACCCTGCGCATGCTCTCAGCCTACGTCCTCTCCGTTCTGACGGCGCTGGTCGCGGGCGTCGCGATGGCGAGGAGCAGGGCCGTCGAGAGCGTCCTGCTGCCAGTCCTCGACATCCTCCAGTCCATACCGATCCTCGGCTTCTTCCCCGCCGCGCTCCTCTTCTTCGTCTCCGCCCTGCCGCGCGGCTGGGGGCAGGAGGTGGCGGCCGTGTTCCTCATCTTCACAAGCCAGGTCTGGAACCTCATCTTCGGCGTCTACTCCTCCGTGAAGAGCCTCGACCCCTCGCTGTTCGACATGGCCAAGGTCTACAGGATGGGCAGGGCAGCGACCTTCTTCTACGTGTGCGTGCCGGCCGCGCGCAACTCGCTGATCGCCAACAGCCTGATCTCGTGGGCGGGCGGTTGGTTCTTCCTGACCTCCTCCGAGGTCATCTCCATGGGCAGCGAGGAGTACAGGCTCGTGGGGCTGGGGACGTACATAGTGGAGGCCTTCGAGAGGGGCGACACGGTGAGCTTCGGCCTCGGGATGGCCGTGCTCGTTTCGATCATCATGGCCACCTACCTCCTAGTGTGGAACGCGGCCGCCCAGCAGGCGCTGGGGCGCAGGCTGCCCTCCCTCGGCCCGGCCTACGAGGCCCTCAGAGACCTCGTGTCGAAGCTGTGGGGGGCGCTGGGCGACGCCCTCGTGGGCCTCAGCTCTAGGCTGAGGGTGCCCCGCTACGCGTGGAGGGCTGTCGGCGCGGCGCTCGCCGCCTACCTAGCCGCCGAGCTCGCCCTCCTTATCTCCGGCTCTGGCGGCCTCGGAGCGGGGGGCCTGCTGCCCACCCTCGCGGCCGTGCTGGCGGCGCTCCCCGTCAGCCTGGCCAGGGTGGCGGCAGTCGTCGCGCTGTCCGCCGCGCTCTCCCTGGCCGCGGCCTACGCCTGCTACAGGAGCGAGAGGGCCGGCCCGGCGGTGATCCTGGCGGGCGAGGTGCTGGCCTCGATCCCAGCGATCCTCTGGTGGCCGCTGCTGGCGGGCCTCGCCGCCCGCCGCCCCTACGGCCCATACGTCGTCTCGGGGGTCATCTTCCTGCAAGGCTCGCTCTGGTACCTCTTCTTCAACCTCATGGTCTACGGCCTCGCCTCCCTGAGGAGGGAGGTCGAGGAGATGGCGAGCGTCTACAGGGTTAGGGGGTGGTGGTACCTGAGGTGCGTCTTCGTGCCCTTCCTGATGCCCTCGCTGGCGGCAGGCGCGCTGAGCGCGTGGGGCGGCGCCTGGAACGCCTCGATCGCCGCCGAGTACGTAGACCTAGGCGGACAGGCGATCGACCTCGGGGGCGTCGGCGCGCTGATGTCGAAGCTCGCGAGCTCCGGCGACTACGCCGGTGTGACCGCCTCGGCGCTTCTGCTCTCGCTGACAATCGTGCTCTTCAACAAGACCTTTTGGAGGAGGCTGTTTAAGTACGTGGAGGAGAGGTACGGGGGTGGAGTCGAGTGAGCCAGCCGGTGCTCTCCATCGTCGGCGTCAGCAAGTCGTTCAGGCAGGGGAGGACCTCGCTCAAGGTCCTCGACGGGATCACGCTGGAGGTGGGGGAGGAGTTCGTCGCGATACTGGGCCCCTCGGGCTGCGGGAAGACCACGCTCCTCAGGATCATCGCCGGCCTAGAGAGGCCCGACGAGGGGCAGATCGTCATCCACAGCAAGGAGCCGAGGGTGGGCTTCATCTTCCAGTTTCCCACCCTGCTCCCCTGGCTGACGGTGGTGGACAACGTGGCGCTGCCGCTGAGGGCGAACGGGATGGGGTGGGAGGAGGCGAGGGAGAGGGCGCGGAAGTACCTCTCCCTCGTCGGCCTCCAGGCGTTCGAGGACTTCTACCCGCGCGAGCTCAGCGGCGGGATGAAGCAGAGGGTCAACATCGCCCGGGCGCTGGCGGTCGAGCCCATCATCCTACTGATGGACGAGCCCTTCTCCAACCTCGACCCCCTCACGGCCGAGGCCCTTAGGACCGAGATCCTCGACCTGTGGACGCTCAAGGTGACCAGCGTCCGGGCAATCGTCATGGTGACGCACAACGTCGACGAGGCCATCTTCATGGCCGACAAGCTGGTGATCCTCACGCCCAGGCCCGCGAGGGTCCGGGGGGTGATCGAGGTGGGCCTCCCGAGGCCGAGGGACAGGCGCTCCGCCGAGTTCCAGAAGCTCGAGGACAAGGTCTACGAGCTGCTCTCCGCGTGACGCCACCCATTTTAACCTCCTCCCCCCTCGCCCACCATGGCGAAGAGGGTTAGGAAGAGGTCGGGGGCCCTCGAGGAGTTCAACCCCCAGAAGATCTACGAGGCCTGCGTCGCCGCGGGCGCGCCCCCCGAGATAGCCCACGAGATCACTAAGGAGGTTGAGAGAAAGGCCTACGACGGCATGTCCACGGACGAGATCCGGCGCTACGTGCTGGCCAGGCTCAAGGAGCTCGCCCCCCAGGCGTACGAGTCCTGGACCTTCTACGACCGCGTCGCGAAGGGCAGGATCACGTTCGAGGACGGCAAGGCGGTGGTGGTGGAGAAGGGGCACCTCTACCTGGGCAGGACGGTCAAGGACATCGGGCCCAGGGGGCTGAGCCACAGCGGGGAGGTGGCCGGCATACTGAAGGAGCTGGAGGAGGACCTGGAGTACGGCGTCTCGAAGGCCACGATCAACGCGAGGCTCTACGCGCTGTTCATGGGCGTCCTCAAGTCGAAGCACATGCCGAAGGAGGAGAAGCAGAAGTCCATCGAGCTGATCAACCAGTTCCGCGAGAAGCTCGGCTGGAAGCCCTACGAGCTGAAGAGGCCGATAGAATAGCCGCCCCGGCTCTCATCCGCCGGCTTCCGGGCGGCCCACAAGCGATTTTAGCGGGGGCCGCGGCCCCCTTCCCGTGAGGAAGGTACTCGTCTTCACTCACTCGGCCGGGTTCAGGCACAGCTACATCCCGACGGCGGTGGAGGTGCTGGTGAAGCTCGGCGAGCGCAGCGGGAAGTTCGAGGCCCTCGCCACGGAGGAGCCGGCCGACTTCGACCCCCAGCAGCTGGGGCAGTACTCGGCCATCGTCTTCCTCACGACGGGCGAGCTCCCCTTCAGCGAGGAGCAGAAGCGGGCCCTGCTCGAGTTCGTCAGGGGCGGCGGGGGCTTCGTGGGGGTCCACAACGCGACCGACACCTTCTACTCCTTCAGGGAGTACGGCGAGATGATCGGCGGCTACTTCGCGGCCCACCCCTGGACCCAGGTCGTCAGGGTCAGGGTCGAGGACCCGAACCACCCCTCCACGAGGCACCTGCCCCCCACCTTCGAGGCGCTGGAGGAGGTGTACACCTTCAGGGACTGGAGCAGGAGCCGCACGCACGTGCTGATCAGCCTCGACAACAGCTCGGTCGACCTGAGCAAGGGGACGAGGCCCGACCACGACTACGCGCTGGCGTGGTGCCACAGCTACGGCCGGGGCAGGGTCTTCTACACGGCCTTCGGCCACTTCACGCGGACCTGGAGGCAGGAGTGGTTCCAGAGGCACCTGCTCGGTGGGCTCCTGTGGGCGATGGGGCTCGAGTGAGCCGCCCGCGGCACCGAACCGCATTTCTACCGCCGGCGCGGGGGGCCGGCCGATGGGCGAGAGGAGGCCAGTAGTCGTGCCCGAGCCCAAGAGGCTGAGCTTCACCGGCCGCTGGCTGGAGTTCGACGGCTTCGCAAACCTCGACGAGTTCGTAGCGAGGGAGTTCAACGTCCCGAGGGGCAGGTGGGAGCTGAGGAGGGTCGACCGGCGGGGGACCGGCCTGGCGGTGCGCGAGGGCCACGTGGAGGTCTGGGGGGACCCCCGCATCTACACGGCCACCCTCCTGCAGCTTATCATCCAGGGAGGGGGGCGGAGGATCCCGGAGGTCGAGGTTGAGGAGGAGCTGCGCTTCGAGTTCCGCGGCTTCCACCTGGACGTCGCCCGCGGGGGCGTCGCGACGGTCGGCGAGCTGAAGAGGCTGCTGCGCTGGCTCTTCCTGCTCAAGTACAACTACCTGGCAGTATACGTGGAGGACCTCTTCCCCTGGGACCGCCACCCCGAGGTGGGCGCGAGGAGGGGGCGCTACACGAGTGAGGAGTGGAGGGAGGTGACGGAGTACGGCAGGAGGCTGGGCGTCGAGGTCTTCCCCTCGCTCGAGCTCTGCGGCCACATGGAGTGGATCCTCGCGCTGCCGAGGTACAGGAGGTTCAGCGAGTGGCACAGGCCCGAGGAGGGCTGCCTCGACGCCGGCGACCCGGAGGCGAGGAGGTTCGCGGAGGAGCTGCTGGAGGAGGCGATAGAGAAGACGGGCGCTGGGTACATCCACATCGGCGGCGACGAGACGTGGGCCCTCGGCAGGGGCAAGAGCCTGGACAGGCTGGGGAGGTTCGAGGGGCCGCGCCTCTACGCGGAGCACCACTCGAGGCTGATCGAAGTCGCGAGGAGGCGCGGCAAGGTGCCGATCATCTGGGGCGACATGATCGCCGGCATGTACCTGAGGGAGACGGAGAGGGAGCTGTGGAAGGCGATCCTGGAGAACCCGGCGTGGAGGCAGGCCCTGATAGCGAACTGGGACTACAGCGCCAACACCGTCGAGTACTTCAGGGGGAAGATCAGGCTCTTCAAGGAGAGGGGCTACGAGCAGATCGCCTGCCCCGGGCTGTGGAACTGGAACAAGTACTACCCCGACTTCGAGACCGCCCTCACCAACGTGAGGAACTTCCTCCAGGCCGCCAGGGAGGAGGGCATCAAGGGGTTCATGGTGACCGCCTGGGGCGACGACGGCGAGGAGTGCCTCTTCTCCTTCCTCTACCCCCTGATCCTGGCGGCGATGGAGTACGCGGAGGGGTCCGGGGAGTGGGAGGAGAAGTGGCTAGCCCTGAGCGGCGAGCCGCGCGAGGTCCTCGAGGTGAGGAAGGCCTTCGGGAGGGGCGCGGTGGCGAACTACATCAAGCCCGTCCTCTTCTCCCCCGTCGAGGACGTCCGGGGCCTGCCCGTGTTCGACGAGTGGAGGAGGGCGCTGGAGCTGGCCGAGGGGGTGCGCCTGCCGCGCGACCTGGAGTTCATCAAGCGGTGCCTCGAGGTCGGGCTGAGGAAGGTGGAGGGGAGGGCCACCGCCTCCGACTTCCTGGGCCTCGCCAGCCTCTACGCCGACCTCTGGCTCAGCGAGCGCAAGCCGGCCAACCTGGCCAGGGTGTACGCGAGGTTCT
Source organism: Thermofilum sp. (assembly GCA_023269735.1). Classification (GTDB taxonomy): domain Archaea; phylum Thermoproteota; class Thermoprotei; order Thermofilales; family Thermofilaceae; genus JANXEW01. Next base: position 5,002 of record JAGDWA010000098.1, on the reverse strand, counting down.
ACGGCGCGGCCGCCCTCCTGGACCTGGAGAGGAGGGTCAGCGGCAGGACCAGCTTCGGCATGCTGAGGAGCGTCGACTGGTGACCCAAGGGCCGGCAACCCCCCAGTTTTTCCCCGGCACGGTGACCGCTGCCAACCGGGCACGCGGCTACTGGGGGGCCGCGGAGCGCCCCTTCCCGCCGGCGCGCTCGAGCAGCTGTAAGAGGTCCTGGCGCCCCATCTCCCTCGCCAGGTCGCGCGGCGTCTTCCCGCCCTCGTCCCTCGCCTCCGGGTCCGCGCCCCGCTCGAGCAGGAGCTCCACGAGCTCCGCGCTGCCGCTGTAGACGGCGAGGTGGAGGGGCGTGACCCGCCCCTCGCCCACCGCGTTCACGTCGGCTCCGCCGGCGAGCAGGAGGTCTGCGATCTCGACGTGCCCGAGCGCGGCGGCCACGTGCAGCGGCGTGAAGCCGCGCCTGTCCCTGGCGTTGGGGTCGGCGCCCTCGCTCAGCAGCCTCTCCACGGCCGCCAGGTCGCCCTTACGCACGGCGTCGAGCAGCCTCTCCCCCAGCCTCCTGTCCCTCGCCGCCGGCGCCGCGACCCGGGCGGCGCAGGGGGGCCTCGAGGGGTTCACAACGAGCCTGCCCAGCAGCGCGCAGCGCCTGCTCAGGGGCTGGTAAAGGGGGCAGCGCTCGCAGCTCCTCTTGCCCCTCAAGGGACAGCGCTCGGCGTCGGCGGGGCCCCCCAGCAGCAGGCAGTAGCCGCCGGCGAAGCCGCTCGGCATCGGGGAGGCGGCGCTCCGCCGTATATATGCGCCGCGGGGGGCAAGCGATTTTAACGGGCTTCCCCCAGCGCCAGCCGTGGCGAGGCTGCGCTACGGGGTCGTAGGGGTCGGAGGCATCGGGCGCCACCACGCAGAGGTCGCCTCCAAGCTGGAGGAGCTCGAGCTCGTCGCGGTCGCGGACGTCGTGGAGGCGAGGGTCAGGGAGGTCGCCGAGAGGCTGGGCGCGAGGGCCTACGCGAGCTACGTCGAGATGCTGGAGCGGGAGAACCTCGACGCCGTGTCTGTGTGCACGCCCCACCCGACGCACGCCGAGATCGCCATCGAGGCGATGAAGCGCGGGGTGAACGTGCTGGTGGAGAAGCCGATGGCGGCCACCGTGGGCCAGTGCCTCGCGATGATCAGGGAGGCCGAGAAGAGGGGCGTGAAGCTGGGCGTCGTGTTCCAGAACCGCTTCGAGCCCCGCCTGCGCAGGGCGAGGTCCATGGTGGCGGCGGGCGAGCTGGGCGAGGTCTACAGGGCCCTGCTCCGCTACGCCACCTACCGCGACATGGCCTACTTCAGGAGCGCCGACTGGAGGGGGAGGTGGGCGACGGAGGGCGGCGGAGTCCTCATCAACCAGGCAGTCCACTACATCGACGTCCTGCTCTGGCTTCTGGGCAGGCGGCCCGTCGAGGTGTTCGCCTACGCCGGCACGGTGGGCCACGACATCGAGGTCGAGGACCTGGTGAGCGCTGCCGTCCTCTTCGACGGCGGCTGCCAGGGCGTCCTGCAGTGCTCCACGCTGGACTACCCCGACCTCACCAACATCGAGGTGAGGGGCGACAAGGGTATGCTGCTCGTGACCACTAACCCCTGGCCCAGCGAGCAGGGGCTCCGGAGCGAGACGAGGGTCTTCGTGTACAGGAACGCTCCCCCCATCCGCAGGTCGGTGTACGCGTCCCTGAGGCCGGGCGCGCGCCGCGTGAGCTTCACAGTCGAGGAGGTCGCGGCCGACGCCCCCTTCACCGGCCACGCGGCGGTCCTGCGCGACTTCGCGAGGGCAGTAATCGAGGATAGGGAGCCCGAGGTCCCCGGGAGGGAGGGGATGAAGTCCGTCGAGCTGATCAACGCCATCTACGTGTCCGCGGTGGAGAGGAGGCCCGTCAGGCTGCCCCTGGACCCGGCCCAGTACGACGCCTTCCTCGAGAGGCTGAAGAAGCTCGCAGCGCCGCCCTGGCCGCAGGTGGCCTGAATGATAAGGTTCGGGAGGGCCCTGGAGAGAGGCGTCGGCGACCTCTTCTACTGCTGGGTCCGCGAGCCCCTGGCGGGCGGCGGGGAGAGGTTCCGCCTCGAGGACCCGAGCAGGTTCTGGGAGGTCTCGTGGGAGGAGAGGGAGTACACGGTCTTCAGGGGCGCCAGGTACGCGAGGCCGCCGGGGCTCGTGACGCTCTCGCTGAGGTCGCGGGACGTCTTCAGGCACGGCGTCTTCCAGCTGAGCGCACGCCTCCCCGACTGGGGGCCCCAGGGCCCGATGCTCTGGTTCGGCTTCGAGGTGGAGGACCTGTTCGGGGGCGGCGTGGCCCACTTCATGCTCCAGGGCGGCGTCCTGAGGGCGTTCGCCGGCGCCTGGCCGCAGCCCACCAGCCTGAGGCTGCACGGGCTCCCCGAGGACTACGCGCGGGCGAGGCACACGTACACCGTGAGAGTCCACGAAAGCGTGGGCCTGTGGTTCATCGACGGTAGGCTGAGGGCCGCGGTGGCGCTCACGGACAGCGAGAGGGCCCTCGCGCTGCACGAGGGGCCGCCGTACTCGCTGGGCGTGACGATGCTGAGGCCGGCGGCGATGGGGGTCCTCATCGACATCGACGGCGGGCCCGTCGACAGGGAGTGGGTGTGGGACGACCTCCACCCGTGGCAGATCAGGGTGCTCGAGGGCAGCCCCCGCCCCAGCCTCTCGCTGAAGCTCTACCGCTACGGCAGCGAGGAGCCGCTGGAGGGCAGGGTCGAGGGGCCCCTCGCATCGCACCCCGTCCCGGCGGCCGGCTCCAGGGTCACCTTCAGGGTCCTGGCGTCGGTCGACTGCTGGGTCAGGGTGGAGGCCTGCACGCTCGACGGGAGGTGGTTCGAGGTGGATGAGGGCCGCGCCAGCGCCGGGAGGCCCTTCAGGTGGAGCGGCGAGCTCGGCGAGCCCTTCGTGAGGCTGGCGCTGGAGCCCAGGGGGGGCGGGGAGGTCCGCCTGGCGGAGGCCTTCGTGCGCTGACCGGGGAGCGCGATGAGGCTGCCGCGGGGCTCGTGGGTGAAGGCGCAGCTCCACGCGCACTCCACCAACTCGGACGGCCGCCTCAGCCCCGAGAAGGTCCTCGAGTTCTACTGCAGGGCCGGCTTCGGGGTGGTCGCGATCACCGATCACAACAGGGTCACGCGCGCCTCGCGCCCGGATGTCGTGGCGGTGCCCGGGATCGAGGTCGCGGCGAGGGAGGAGGGGGTCGACGGCGAGCTCCACGTCGTGCTGATCGGGGCCGAGGAGGCGCCGCCCCGCGGCAGCGCCGAGGGGGTGCTGAGGTGGGGCCGCGAGCGGGGGCTGTACGCGTTCGTCGCGCACCCCTACTGGAGCATGCTGAGCGGCAGCGACCTGCTGAGGGTGGCGAGCAGCTTCGGCGTGGAGGTCTACAACCACGGGTGCGAGGTCGAGATCAGCAGGGGCTACTCGGGCCCCCACTGGGACTACGCGCTGTCGAAGGGGCTCCTCCTGCACGGCCTGGCCGTCGACGACGCCCACGCGTACTCGGTGGACGCGCTGGGGGGCTG
>JAGDWA010000098.1:0-1446 GCA_023269735.1 Thermofilum sp. | reverse complement strand
CGACCTCACCGAGGCGGACGAGGGCGAGGTCCTCAGGGCGCTGAGGGAGGGCAGGTTCTACGCCTCGAGTGGGGTCGCGGTCGAGGCCCTCGAGATCGGGGAGGGGAGGCTCTGGCTGAGGTGCAGCGGCGCTAGGGTCGTGAAGGTGCTCTCGGGCGGCACGCGGGGCGCCTACCTCAGCCCCGGCCTCATCGAGAGGCTCGCCAGGAGCGAGGGGCTGCCCATCGAGGTCGAGGCGTGGGAGGGGGGCTTCAGGCTGAGGGGCGCCGGGCTCAGGGTCGAGGGCAGGCTGGACGGCGGAAGGATCGTGGAGCTGGAGGCCGTCGGCCAGCTCCCGCTGAGGGACTTCGCCAGGGTCGAGCTCGTCGACGGCGAGAGGGCGGCGTGGCTGAACCCCGTCAAAGTGGGAGGGTAGGCAGCCGCTCCCGAATGCGGTGAAGTATCTCACCGCCCTTCTTCAACCCGGCATCGGGCTCCACACCCCCCGCCGTCCCCAGCTCCCGTGCTCCACGGAGGCCGTCTCTGATGCATCCGTGGGGGCTCGGAGGGCCGCTGAGGCTGGCAGCAGGCATGGAGCGCGGACCTGCGGCGTGAGTCGGCGCGCATGGCAGCCTCGATAGGCGAGTCACCGCGCACTTCCTTCTCTCTGTTGCTTGAAACTTTCGGAGTACTCCACCGTCGGAACCGGCTTTAAAGTGCGCGGCCTCTGGGGGGCGTGGCCGGGGTTGCGGTCAGCGTCGATGTCTGGGACACGCTCATCAGGCTGAGCGCCTTCTACGCCGCGCTCGCGCGGGCCCTCGCGCAGCTCCTCGGCAGGGACGAGGGCGCGGTCGAGGCCGCCCTGAGGAGGAGCAGGGCGAGGATCAAGTCGCTCAGGGCCGCGGGGGGGATCGACCCCCGCGCGGTCGTGGACGAGTGCGTCGGGATCCTCGCGGGGGAGCTGGGGTGCCCGAGGGAGGCCGTGAGGCGGGGCGTTGCCAAGGCCGTGGCCGAGCTCGACGGGGAGGGGCTCGCCTACGAGGATGCGGTAGAGGCGCTTGAGGCCTTCGCGAGCCGGGGCGTGCCCGTCGTGGCCCTCAGCAACGTCATGTTCTGGCCCGGCAGCCTGACCAGGGTCGTCGTCGAGAAGGCCGGGGTCGCGCGCGCTCTCGCCGCCCAGGTCTACGCGGACGAGGTGAAGTGCCTCAAGCCTCACCCGAGGATCTTCGCCACCGCCCTCAGCCTGCTGGGGGCCGATAGCAGGAGGTCGGTGCACGTTGGGGACAGCCCCTTCGAGGACCTCGCGGGAGCCCTCGCTGCGGAGATGGGCGCCGTGCTAGTCGAGAGGAGGGGTGGGAGGGGGATCCTGCTGGCCGACCAGAGAATCGCTGTGGTGGGCTCCCTGGGGGAGGTCCCGGGCGCGGTCAAGGCCCTGCTCGGCAGCAATCCCTAGGCCGCTCCGCCCAC
>JAGDWA010000056.1:1259-3305 GCA_023269735.1 Thermofilum sp. | reverse complement strand
GGCGTCCCAGTGAGCCCGGTGGCGCTGGTCGGGGGGGCCTACGCGCTGCCGCCCTACACGATAATGCTCTTCGTAACCTCACTCCTCGGGAAGTACGTGGTGTCGAGGGCCTTGGGGAGGGAGCGGTGGGAGCGCCTGAGGTCGGTCGTCGTCGCCGGCTTCCTGGCGGGCGCCGGCATCGTCGTGGCCGTGGGGGTCGCCGCCACGCTGCTGTCGAGGGCCGCCTGGATATGGCCGTGGTAACAGCATTAGTCTACTGCCCATCACCTTATTTCTCAGTGGCAAAGTTTAAATAGAGCACGATAACGATCCCCCGTGGCAACGGAAGCGCGCAAGGAGGTTGTCGAGTTCCTGCCGGGCATCACGAAGAGGTCGCTCGCCATCAGCATCCCCCTAGTGCTCGTGTACGCCTACCTCAGCGTCCTGGTGGGGCTCTACACGGACAAGCCCGGGACCTTCGGCACCTTCATCCTGCCGATGGTCTACCTCGTGGCCCTCAACGAGCTCCTCGCGCGCACGAACCCCAAGTGGAGGCTGACGCCGCAGGAGTGGGTCTTCATGTTCTCCCTGTTCACCTTCATGGGGATGCACAGCTACCTCACGATGCACGCGGCGGCCCACGTCAACCCACCCCAGTACATCTGGAGCTGCATCGCGTGGGGCGACTACCTCGCCTTCACCATCGACGCGCTGCGCAGCTACTGGAGCAGGGCAGTGCCCGCCTTCTCGATCCCGCCCGAGCCCCTGCGCTTCGATGTGGCGCAAATGATCGTTACGGGCCGCACGGTCGGCCAGGCGATCCCGTGGGGGCCCGTGCTCCAGCCCCTCTTCTACTGGGGCCTCGTCTACCTCTTCTACAGCCTCCTCAGCGCCTGGGTGGCGTTCACCTTCGGGAGGCCGTGGGCTGAGGAGGAGAGGCTGGTCTTCCCGCTGGCGGTGCCGAGCCTCTACCTCTTCCGCGAGGCCGGCGAGGTGACCGCCGCCAACAAGTCGAGGCTCTTCGACTTCTCCGTGCCCCACACCAAGGTCTTCTGGGCGATGTTCGCCGTCGGCATCATCAGCGGCATCAACCCGATACTGGCCGAGCTGCTGCCCGCGTTCCCGATCGCCGCGTGGTGGGGTGAGACCAACGTAGCGCTGCCCTTCCTCGCGCAGCTGTGGCCCGGCATCTACGCGGCCGCCATCTTCTTCATCCCGCAGATCGCCGTGGGCCTGGTGATGCCCAACGACGCGCTGATCACCCTGATCCTCGCCTGGATCGTCTTCGGCGTGCTGTACCAGGGCATCGCCGTGAGGCTGGGCATCATACCCTACAGGCCTGGCATGGAGTACGTGTGGCCTTGGGAGGACTACCCCGGCCAGTGGATGCCGTTCCCGTACAGGCTCATAAGCGCCAACGGCGTGGGCGCCGCCGTCTTCCTCTGGATGATCTACAGGTACCGCAGGAGGATCGCGTCCGTCCTCTCGACCCTGTGGAAGAGGGACATAGTCGAGCAGGGCCTGTCGATGAGGCTCGCGACCGCCTTGATGGTGGTCGGCTTCTTCGGCTGGTACGCCCTCATGGTCGCTGAGGGAGCCAGCCCCGTGGTGGCCCTGCTGGTGCCGATCTGGGGCATCCTCTTCAACATCCTTTACGCGAGGGTGTACGCCGAGGTCTTCTGGCACGTCGGCACCGGTATGGGGCACGCGTGGATACCGACCTACGAGTTCGGCAGGCTGATCCACGGCTGGCCCAGGTACGATCAGGTCGCCTGGGACCGGCCGATGACCGACCCGTCCTGGTTCACCATCGCTAGGCACTTCGTTAACATGGGCAACTGGAACATCAGCTTCAGCCCGCTGTCCGCCGGCCACCAGGTCACGCTGTACAAGCTCGCCCACGACCTGAAGATGAGGATGACTGACCTGCTCATCGCGATCGTGCTGGGCTCGCTGATCTTCTCCTTCGTCGCCATGCCGATCGAGGCGTACTTCATACTGCACACGAGGGGCGGCCTGCAGGCCACCAACGCCGCCGGCGCCAGCTGGTGGCCGTGGGGGACGGCC
>JAGDWA010000056.1:0-1249 GCA_023269735.1 Thermofilum sp. | reverse complement strand
CGGCCTGAACCACAGGGGCTACTGGATGCCCGCGGGAATGACTCCGAGCGTCGTCGGCTGGCTGTTCTACGGCGTCGGCCTCGCCATCGGCATAATCTTCTACGTGCTGAAGGCTAGGTTCACGTGGTTCTGGTGGATCAACGTGCCCGCGCTCTACGTCGGCATGACGATCGTGACGTACATGTGGCTGACCTCGCTCATCGCGCTCATCATCAAGTTCGTCGCCATCAGGACGGTCGGCATCAAGAGGTACGAGGAGTACGCGATGCCCGCCTGCGCAGGGTGGATCCTCGGCTTCGGCGCCGCCTGGCTGCCCGCCGCGCTCGTCAACCTCTTCGCCGTCGTGATACCGAGGGCTTCGGCGCTCTGGATGCCGTAAGGGGATCGGGGGGAGAAAACCATCCCCTCTTTCTTCCCCTCCTCCTGCTAACGGCGGAGCAGCTCTCTCAGTGCCAGGACCGCCTCGGCGTACAGCCTCAGCCTCCTGTAGCCGTGCAGGGGCGGTATCAGCCCGGCGGCCCTGAGCTCGCCGATCCTCCTCTCCAGCTCCTCCGCCCGGAGGCCCAGGGCCCCAGCCGCTTCCTGAAGGCTCCCGTGGGAGGCGATGGCCTCGAGGACCCTGGCGGCCTCCCCGCTCCGCAGGGCCCTCAAACACGATAGCAGCTCGAGGATCGCGTCGCCGACGGCGGCCCTGACGGTCTCGTAGAGCTCCTCCGCGTCGACCGCGAGCAGGTCGCTCAGCAGGTGGACCTCGACCCCCAGCCTCCGCGCGAGCGCCGCCGCCTCCTCGGAGCAGGCCCTCGCTACGAGGACCGGCCTCGCCCCCAGGACGAGCGCGTTGACGTACAGCACCTTGACGTCGGAGGCGCTGGCCTGTCCCGCCTTCACCTCGACCGCGTAGAGCTCGCCGCCGGGCCCCCTCGCGAGGACGTCGACCTCGCCCACCTCGACGCCCCCGACCTCGACCCTCACCCCCTCGCCCACGACCTCGAGGCCCCTGCTCGCCAGGACCCGCTTGGCGACCTCGACGCTGGCCCTGCCCCTCACGCGGGGCCCGAGGGGCCACCCCCTTAGCCTTTTGGGCTCGCTACAGCCGCCAGTGCGCCCTCAGCAGCGCCTTGAGCTCCCCGACGTACTCCCTGGCGAGGCGGAGGACGGGCTCAGGCGACGCTGTGGGCTCCGCCGCCGGCCGCCGGCCCAGCAGGGACTCGACGAAGGCCGGGAGGCCCCGCTCCAGCCCCCCCGCGTA
>JAGDWA010000105.1 GCA_023269735.1 Thermofilum sp. | reverse complement strand
GGGGGCGCGGTGGGGGAGGGGCTGGAGGCCGCGCTGGAGGGGCTGAGGTCGCGCGAGTCGTCGCTGAAGTTCTTTACGGGGCTCATGGCCCTGATCTTCTTCGCCCTGATGCTGGCCGCGGCCCTCTCCGGCAACCCGATCGCGGCGGTGGTCCTGTGGTTCGTGCTCGTCGCGCTGGTCCTCGCCGTGCAGTACGCCGCCGGCCACGTCGGATCCGCGTGGGAGTACAGCGAGGAGTTCGTGGTCGAGGGGGCGGGGGCCAACCTCGAGGACGTGGTCAGGCTCGTGCCCCACACCTTCCAGGCCCTCACCCTCCAGGACGTCTCCCCCTCGCTGGAGGGCAGCAGGCTGACGCTCAGGATGAGGCTCGAGAGGGTGGTGGTCGACCGCAGCTCGAGCGGCGCGAGCCCCCTCAACCTGGACCTCGGCAGCTTCACGATAACGGCCGAGTTCTCGAGGAGGGACGGCGACCTCCTGGTGAGGGCCAGCTACAGGGGGGAGCCGCCGGCCGCCCGCTCGTCGGTCGCCGCTGCTGCCTACGAGGGGGTGATCGTGGCCTTCAGGTCGGCGGTCCGGGAGGCGTGGGAGAGGGTCAGGCCCAAGGTGGTGCTGACGGTCGACTTCGCGGAGGTGGCGAGGCTGCTCGCCTCGACGGGCCTCGTCGTGACGGCCGTGAGGTGCCCCTACTGCGGCGGCAGCATCGAGCTGCCGAAGGACGGCGACACGACCAGGTGCCCCTACTGCGGCTCCGTCGTGAAGGCCATCGACGTCTACAAGCTCCTCAGGGAGGTGCTCGCGCTCGCAGCGGGCCCGAGCGGCGCGCCCCAGCGACAGGATTAAAAGGGGGCGCTATGACGGCGTCAACGATGTCGGTGAGGGAGAAGGTCATCGAGGCCCTGAGGAAGGTGTACGACCCCGAGATACCGGTCAACGTCTACGACCTGGGCCTCGTCTACGGCGTCGAGGTGGAGGGCGACACCGTCAGGGTGAAGATGACCCTGACGGCCCCCGGCTGCCCGGTCGGAGCCTACCTGCCCGCGCTGGCGGAGGAGGTCATCAAGGCCGAGGTGCCGGAGGTGAAGAACGTGGAGGTGGAGCTGGTCTTCGACCCGCCGTGGACGCCCCTGAGGATCACGGAGGAGGGCAGGAGGAGGCTGAGGGAGCTCTACGGGTTCGATCTCGTGGAGGAGTGGATCAGGAGGACGGGCGGCGGCTAGCGGCGGCGTAGCTGCAGAGGTCGCCGAGGGGGCACTCGCCGCACCTCGGCCTCCTGGCCCTGCAGACCCTCGCGGCCAGGTCCATGAGGGCCAGGTTCAGCTCGCAGGTCCCCGCCTCCCTGACGGCCTCCCCCAGCAGCTCCGCGACGCGCTCCCCGCCGACGCCGAAGAACCTGCCGACGACCCTCGCGGTGTTCACGTCGACCACCGGCACCAGCCTGCGCCGGTGGAGGCAGTCGATGAGCGACAGGGCGTAGGGGCCGAGGCCGGGCAGCCTCCCGCCGCTGCCCCAGGCCCGCGCGAGGCTGTAGATCTGCCTGGCCCTCGTGCGGTGCAGCCCGAGGGGCCTGAGCAGCTCCTCGATCCCCTCGACGCCCAGCTCGAGGGCGCGCTGGGGGGTGCTGAGGGCGCCGACGATCCTCTGGTAGTGCTTCGCGACCGCCTCGGCTCTCGTCTTCCTCAGGAGGATCGCGGTGAGCGCGGTGACCCACTCGTCGCCCATCCCGAGCCGCCACGGCAGGACGCGCTTGTTCCTCTCGTACCACTCCATCACCCTCCTCGCGAACTCGGCGATCATGCCTGCAGCCTCTTGACCATCACGACGTCGTCCTCGTACGCGTACAGGGGCGCCTCGAGCAGCTGGAAAAGGGCGTCGCCGCGCCTGTGGAGGCTGTAGCCGAGGCTGGTGAAGAGGCCGATGGAGGCCGCGTTGCTGCTCCTCGTGCTGGCGGCGGAGTAGCGGCACCCCCTCGACCTGAACAGGTCCTCCGCGAAGAGCACGAGGGCCCTACCGACCCCCCTCCTCCTGTAGGCCCGGTCGACGGCGATGAAGGCGATCACCCCGACCCTGCCGAGCTCCCCCACCTCGGTCACGTAGAGCTCCGCGGCCCCCACGACCCTGCCCCCGACCTCGGCCACGATCACCTCCAGAACGCCCAGGAGGCGGGTGCTCCAGTACCTGTAGCTGCCGGTGAAGGACTCCTCGAAGATCCTGGCGGCGCTGCCGAGGTCCCGCTCGGTGGCGCGCCGCACGACGACCCCGGCTCCCGCCCGCGCCGCAGGCCCGCAGCTCGGGAGCATGCCTTGACCAACCCTCCCCGGCGCCAGGCGGGTAAAAAGAGGGGGTGGAGGGGCCTGGCGGCCCCGCTACTCCACCGTTATGGCCCCGGTGGGGCAGCCCTCGGCGGCCGTCTTGGCGTCGCTGACCAGCTCCTCCGGTATCTCGCCGGCGGACTCGTTCTCGTTGTCCACCTTCCTGTACGGCTCCTTGATCCTGCTCTTGAAGGTCGAGGGGTCCTCCTCGAAGACCTGCGGGGCGAGGGCCCAGCAGGCGCCGCAGCCGATGCACAGCGTCTTGTCGACCCTTACCTTCGCCATCGGAGGGGTTTCCCGGTAGGGAATATAAGAGTTGCCCGTCGGCCCCCGCGCAAGGCTATTAAAAACCCGTTGACGGTGTCAACTCGTGGGCAAGGCCGTAGACCCCGTGTGCGGGATGGAGGTGGACCCCGAGAGGACCCCCCACAAGACCATCTACAGGGGGGCAGCGGTACTACTTCTGCAGCCAGCACTGCAAGAGGGCCTTCGAGAGGGACCCCGAGTTCTTCCTCAAGCACGGCCCGGTGGGGATGCACAGCGGCGGGGGGCGCTAGATGCCCCCAGCGAGGGAGAGGGTCAGGGTCGTCGGGGTCGACTGCCCCACCTGCGTCCTGGCGATACAAAAGGAGCTGAGGAAGGTCGGCGCCGAGCTTGACGTCGACATCGCCACGGGGGACGCCATCGTCGTCTACGACCCCTCCAGGACCTCGCTCGCTGAGGTGTACAGGGCGGTGCGGGGCGCTGGCTACGACCTCGAGAAGGCCTCGCTGACGCTGAGCGTGAGGCTCGGGCCCGAGGGGGCGCCGAGCTTCGAGGAGAGGGTCTCGAGGCTCCCCGGCGTCTTCCCCTGCCGCTTCTCCCCCGCGAGCGGGCTGGCCAGGATCACCTACAACCCGCTGTCCGCAACGCCCGAGCAGATCCTCAGGGCGATCGAGAGCCTGGGGTACGCCGTGGAGGGGGTCGGCGAGGAGGGGGTAGAGGGGAGGGGTTTGAGG
>JAGDWA010000004.1:286-3329 GCA_023269735.1 Thermofilum sp. | reverse complement strand
CCCTCGGCGCGGCCAGGGCCCCCAGGAGCCTGAGCGAGGCGCCCCGGCCGAGCGCGCAGCTCTGCTCGAGGTAGGCCATCCGCCCCCTCCCGACGACCGTCAGCTGGGTGAACTGGGCCCCCTCGCCTACCGACACGCGCTGGGCCGTGAAGCCGGGCGCCTCGAGCGAGTCGAAGGCGACGAGGAGGAGCGACGCCTCGGCCTCCGGCTCCACCTCCACGTCCAGCGTCAGCGTGTGCAGCCCGCGGGCGTCGGCGGGGGAGAGCAGGAGCACGGCGGCCCTCGCCCCGTCGCCCAGCAGGAGCCTCAGGTGGCTGGACTTCGTGCCCCCCACCGGCTTCCTCACGAGCACCGCCAGGGCCCCGTCGACCCTCAGCTCCCTCCAGAGGCTCAGGTTGCCCCTGTGGAACTCCATCAGCCTCAGCGCCTCCGCCTCCCAGCCAGCGCCCTCGGCGGGGCCGCCCCCCTCTAGCCCGAGCTCGACGTCGACGCCGATGCCCAGGAGCTCCAGCAGCCTCCCGTCGACCGCGCTCCCCGTCGCTGGGGCCGGGTCCTCCAGGAAGGGCTCGAAGGCCGCCCAGTCCACGTAGTACTTCACCGTCGGCGAGTCGGCGACCCTCTGGAAGGGGACCTCCGACCTCAACCGTAGCCACCCTCCTCCAGCTCGAGGTCGAGCACCCTCCTGAGCACCGCGTAGTACTCTATGAGGAGCCCGCTCGCCAGCCCCGCGACGGCCTCGAGGACGTCGCCGGCGTAGCCGAGCACCGCCAGCTTGCGGGCCTCGGCCGCGCGGAGCCCCCTCGACCTGAGGTAGAAGAGCGCGTCCTCGCTGAGCCTCCAGACGCTGGCCTCGTGCGTCACGGTGGCCGTGGGCTCCTCCACCTCGTTGCGCGGGTACGTGTGGGCGCTCGACCTCTCGTCCAGCACCAGGCTGCCGCAGCTGACCGACGCCAGCGCGCCCCTGGCCCCCCTGGCCACCCTCACCAGCCCCCTGTACACGCTCGTCCCGCCCATCAGGCTGACGCTCTTGCTGAGCACCTCACTCCTCGTGTTCGGGGCCAGGTGCAGGGCCTTGGCCCCGCTATCCTTCCAGGTGGGGCCCTTGGCGAACGTGAAGTTATAGATGGAGGCCGAGGCCCCCTCGCCCCTCAGGATGACGGAGGGGTAGGTGTAGGTGACCTTGCTCCCCAGCGCCACCTCGGCCCACTCCACGCTGCCGCCCCGCTCGACCAGCGCCCTCTTGTTGTTGAAGTTGATGATGTTCCGGCTCCAGTTCTGGAGCGTCGTGAACTTCACCCTCGCCCCCTCGCCCACGTAGATCTCGACCATCCCGTCGTGGAAGCTGTACTTCCTGAAGAGCGGCGCCGCGCACCCCTCGATGAAGTGGATCCGGCTGCCCCTGTCCGCCACGATGATCGAGTGCTCGAACTGGCTGAGCAGCTCGCTTGACACGAGGAAGAAGGCCTCGACGGGCGCCTCCACCGCCACCCCGGGCGGCACGTAGACGAACGCCCCCCCGCTCCACAGCGCGCCGTGCAGGGCCGCGAACTTGTGGTCGCTGGGCGGGAAGACCCTCATGAAGTAGCGCTTCACGAGGTCCGGGTACCTCCTGACCGCCTCCTCCATGTCGAGGATCAGCACCCCCTTGTCCTCCAGGTACCTGCGGAAGGAGAGGAAGACGACCTCGCTCTCCAGCTGGATCGAGAGGCCTGCGAGCACCTTGCGCTCGAGCTCGGGGAGCCCCAGCCTCTCGTACACCCTCTTCAGCTCCTCGGGCACCTCCTCCCACCTGTGCGCCTTCTCGACGTCGGGGCGGGCGTAGTGGGCCAGCTCCTCGAGGTCGAGCTCCTCCACCCCGACGAGCCAGTTGGGCGTGGGGAGCTTCTCGAAGAGCTCCAGGCTCCTCAGGCGCAGGCGCAGCATCCACTCCGGCTCCCCTTTGGCCCTCGAGATCTCCTCGACGAGGCTCCTCGAGATCCTGCCCCTGATCTCGAGCCTCGGCCTCAGCCCCGGCTGGGGCACCTCGAGGGCCTCAAGCTCCCTACTCAGCTCGACCGCCACCCGCAAGCACCCCGTAGCCCCCTTCCTCCACCGCCTTAACCAGCTCCAGACCGCCCTCGGCCACGATGCGGCCCCCCAGCATCACGAGGACCCTGTCGGGCGCCACCAGCTCCGCTGTCCTCGCGCTGTGCGTGATCAGCAGCACGGCGGCGCCGGCGCCCGCCAGCTCCCTCGCGAGCCCGGCCACGATCTTCACGCCCTCCACGTCCAGCCCGGAGTCCGGCTCGTCGAGCACGGCGACCCTCGGCCTGAAGAGGAGCGCCTGCGCCACCTCCAGCCTCTTCTTCTCCCCGCCCGAGAAGCCCCTGTACAGCTCCCTGTCCAGGACGCCCGCCGGCAGGCCGACCCTGCCCAGCGCGGCCGCCAGCGCCTGCTCGTCCGAGGGCGCGCCCCTCCTCGCGGCGACCTCCCTCAGCAGGGTCCTCACCCTGACGCCCTCGAAGGCGGGGGGAGACTGGAAGGCGAGGAAGAGGCCCCGGAGGGCCCGCTCCTCCGGCTTCAGCCCCGTGACGTCCTCCCCGTCGATGAGGATCCTCCCCTCCTCCACCGCGTACCTGGGGTGGCCGGCGATGGTGAGGGCGAGGGACGTCTTGCCGGACCCGTTGGGCCCCATCAGGACGGCCACCTCCCCTCCCCTCACGCTGAGGCTCACGCCCCTCAGCACCCTCCTCCCCTCAACGCTCACCGTCAGGCCGTCGACCTCCAGGCCGCCCATGCGATCAATGACGGCGGCATATGTCAATATAAACCTTCCGCAGCTCCGCCAGCGATTAAAGGCCCGCCCCGCTCCCCCAGCGTGGCCCGGGGTGCGAGCCTCGACGCCTCGCTGAGGCCCATCCTGCCCCAGCTGCTGGGGCTGGGCCTGCTGCTCCTCCGGCTGGCCGCCCTAGCGCCTCTCCGGCTCTCCGCGAGCCCCGCCGTGGTGGCGGCCGCGCTCGCTGCGGTGCCCCTCGCCGTGCTGGCGCACGAGGCCGCCCACGCC
>JAGDWA010000004.1:0-276 GCA_023269735.1 Thermofilum sp. | reverse complement strand
GAGGGCGGGGAGGCTCGTGGTCGGCGTGGGCGTCGCGCTGAAGGGGGCCGTGCCGGTGGGGCGCTGGATAGCGATCGCCGCCGCGCCCCTCGCCCTCTCCCCCCTGCTCCTGCTCCTCAGCGGGCTGGGGACGCCCCTCGACCCCCTCTTCGCGTTCGCCTACCTCTTCAACACCGTGGGCTCGGCCGGCGACCTGGCCCTCCTGGCCCTCGCGGCCCCCTCCGGGGACTCGCGCGTCGTCGACATGGGCGACAGGGTGCTGGTGGAGGGGGGCGA
>JAGDWA010000026.1 GCA_023269735.1 Thermofilum sp. | reverse complement strand
GCCACCCCAGGGACCTGAGGCCGACGATGGGGGCGTCAGCTACGCGGCGTCGCCCCCAGGGTCGCTGAGAAAGTTTTATCTCGGCAGGCGCTGTGACGAGAGCGGGGTGCGCAAGCTGCCTCTGCGCTGGACGCTTAGCTCGCGGAGAGCCGCCTACGCGGTGGCTGCAGCGGCCTTGGTCGCTCTCTTGGCGCTGACCTACCTGCCCGCCCCTGCCCCCCGCGCGCTGCGGCTGAGGGTGGAGGACCTCCCAGCCCTCTTTGTCGAGGCTGCGCAAGGTCTCAACCACTCCCTCAAGCTCCTCGAGCTCTCGACGAGGCAGGGGGTCAACGCCTCGAGCCACGCCGGGAGGATGCGGGAGGTGGCCCTCCTGCTGCGGAACGCCACGGAGCTGGGGGAGCTGCAGGTGAGCGAGCTGGGGCAGAGGCTCCTGGAGGCCTCGGGGAACTACTCAGACCTTGCCATGGCCGCCTCGCGCATCGCTGAGGCCGCGCAGGCCCTCTCGAGTGCCCGGGAGCAGCTGAGGGGCTTCCTCGAGGGCGTCCGGGCCTGCGACTTCGGCCGCGCTAAGAGAGCCGCGCCGGCCCTCAGAGCGGCTGCGGAGGAGGCCCTAGGGGGGCTGAGCTCCGCGCTCCAGCTCCTCGCGGGCGTGAGGGAGGAGGGGCTGCTCTCGGACAGCCACAGGGAGCTGCTCCGCAGGGCGGAGTCGCAGGTGGCTAAGTGGGTGAAGGCGCTCTCGAACCTGGCGAGGGCAGCAGAGGTCGTGGAGAGGGCGGACCAGGCAGCGCTCGAGCGGGCCTGCAGGGCCAGGGGCTCCGGAGGCTTCGGCGGCGACGTCGTGGGCCTGGCGCAGAGCCTAGAGCCCTCGGAGAGCGGGGAGTTCGCCTACGAGGTCGCCCTCGTGAAGTCCTACGTGCTGGGCAAGCAGCGGGAGTCGGGCACCGGGGTGGGCCCCGGCGCTGGCTGGGGGGAGCCGGCGGGTGATGACTAGTGAGGCTGGGCCTCGAGCACCCCGAGGCGCTGGCGTCCCTGGCTCTCATCGCCGCTGCGGCCCTGCTGCTCCGCAAGTCGAGGAGGAACAGGAGGAGGCTGGAGCGCTTCTTCGACGTCGAGGTCAGCCGGCTCAACTCGCTGATGGAGGCGGCGCGGCTAGCCGCCCTCGCCCTCCTCGCGGTGGCGGCGGCGATGCCCTACGTCGAGTACACGGTCAGGAGGAAGGTGCCCCTGGAGCGCGTCGGCGAGCTCTCTGGCAAGGGAGTCCTGCACGTGGTCGTGCTGGACGTGTCGAGGAGCATGACCTACCCGCTGGGGCCCGGCACGCGCTTCGACGCCGCCAGGGAGGTCCTGAAGAGGTACCTGTCGTCGCTCCCGGGCGGGGACCGCGTGCACCTAGCCGTCTTCTCGTCGTCGGCGAGGCCCGTCTGCCAGGGGGCGCCGAGCGAGTGCCTCGAGGCCCTGGGGCGCGTGGAGGCCGGGGAGAGGTACACCGCGGTCGGGGATGCTCTCCTCTACGCCGCCTCGGTTGCCAGGGCCTCCGCCCTCGCGCCGGTCATCGTCCTGGTGAGCGACGGGGCGAGCAACTACGGCTCGGACCCCGTCCAGGTGGCAGAGGCGCTGAGGGGGGAGGGGCTGCCCGCGGTCCTCGTCGCGGTGGGGGATCGGGGGGTGCTGCCGCGCGTGGCCGAGGCCCTCGGCGCCAGGCTCTTCACGGTCGACGAGTTCACCGCGGCGGCGGCCGGGAGCCTGGCCGAGAGAGCGGCGGCGGAGGCTAGGTACAGCGGCTTGGCCGCGCGCGGCGAGGCGTACGTCGAGGAGGTGAGGCGCAGCCACGTCCCCGCGCAGCTCCTGCTAGCCGCCGCCCTGGCCCTGCTAGCCTCGGCCCTGCTCGACGGTGCCTAGCGTGCTGCAGCTGGAGAACCCCCTCCCCCTCGCTGCCGCGGCGCCCCTAGCGGCCCTCGCCATCTACTCGCACTTCCGCCTGCACCGCAGGCTGATGCCCTCGCTCATCAAGCTGGGCAACCCCATGCTCAAGGTCGTCAGCGTCCAGGGGAGGGGGAGGGGCAGGCGCGCGGCGACGCTCGCGCTGAAGCTCGCCGCCGTGGTCCTCATCTGCCTCGCCGCCGCGTCGCCGTACGTCGAGGTGGAGGAGGTCGCCTCGAGGGAGGTGGAGGCGGAGATCCGGGAGGCGCTGCGCGTCGCGGGCCCCGCGGTCGTGGTCGCCTTGGACGTCTCGGGCAGCATGGGCGAGGCCATACCCGGCGGGGTCAAGATCGACGCCGCGAAGGCCGCGGTGAGGAGGTTCCTCGAGGGCCTCCCGGGCAACGTGAGCGTCGGCCTAGTCGCGTTCGACCACACGGTGGTGCTCGCGGTCCCCGTCACGCGCGACCGGGCGCGGCTCCTCGAGGCGCTGGAGAGGTTGGGGCCGGGCGGGGGGACGATGTACACCTACCCCCTCCACACCGCGCTCAGCATGCTCAGGCCCTACAGGTCCTTCAACGCGTCCTGCGCCGTGGTCCTCGTGAGCGACGGCCTGCCCGCGGACCGGGGCCGCTACGACGGGCTCCTGGCGGAGATGAGGGGCCTGGGCATAGCCGTGCACACGGTCTACATAGGCCCCGGCGGCGACGAGGGCGCGAGGGAGATGGAGCGGATAGCCGGGCTCACGGGCGGGCGCCCCTTCAACGCGGAGACCGCCCAGTCCCTGGTGCAGGTCTTCGAGGGGTTGGCGCACGAGGTGGCGCGCGTGGCCGTCAACTACAGGGCCAAAGCCACTCTCGTGGAGAGGGTGAGGAGGAGGGTGGACCTCGGCTGGCTCTTCGCGCTCCTGTCCGCCGCGGTGCTCACCGCGCTGCTCTACGCGAGGTACAGGGTCCTCGGGCTGACCATCTAGGCCGCCCCCGCGCACCCCAGCCTCTCGCAGCTCCAGGCTGCCCCGCCGGACTGCCCAGCCCACGGCCGAGAATGCCCCTCCTCCGCGGTGGCGACCACGCTGCTGCAGTTGCCCGCGCCGGTGCCCCTGCACCTCGTCCAGCCTGGCCTTGCTCACCGCCCCCGGCTCAGTGCGCCGCTCGCATGACGCGCGGGCGAGCGAGGTGCCCGCGGCGGCTGGCGACACGGGGGACAGCTGCGGGAGAGTGAGTCAACCCGACCACCCCTTGAGGTGCCAGGTCGGACGACCTCGGAGCGCTTCTCCGCGAAGGGGTCTGATGAGGGGGTGCAGCGCGACCAGCGTGCTGCCTTTATAAGCCTCCGTCAAGCACCTTGCGGCGTGGAGGAACTGCCCAGCGCCCCGGTGAAGGGGGTGGGCCTGCAGGCCCAAGTGGAGGAGCACCTGAAGCTCGCGGAGAGGTACCTGGAGGAGGGCAAGGAGTTGGTGGAGAGGGACCCCGCCCAGGCCAGCGAGAAGCTGTACAA
>JAGDWA010000011.1 GCA_023269735.1 Thermofilum sp. | reverse complement strand
TGCGGCTTTTCGATGCGTCGCACACGATGGGCCTTTGATGCCCACCGCGACCGCCCCGACCCCTCCCCGCGTCGTTGCCCGCGCCGGCGTACGGGATGAGTAGCGCGGAGTAAAGTTGATATAACGGTGGCCAGGGGGTTGACGCATGGGTACGGTAGATATAAAGTCGGAGTTCAATAGGCAGATGAACCAAGAGCTTAGGAATGCGTACCTTTACTTATCGATGGCTGCCTACTTCGACTCTCTCTCCCTCGCGGGCTTCGCCCACTACTTCAAGGTGCAGGCGAGGGAGGAGCTGGAGCACGCGATGAAGCTGTACCAGTTCATGGTCGACAGGGGGTGGGAGGTCGAGCTCGGCGACGTAC
The DNA here is from genome assembly GCA_023269735.1 of Thermofilum sp. Lineage (GTDB taxonomy): Archaea > Thermoproteota > Thermoprotei > Thermofilales > Thermofilaceae > JANXEW01. The sequence continues at coordinate 3,104 of JAGDWA010000011.1, read as the reverse complement.
CCAAGCCGAAGGCGAAGTGGGGGAGCGTTCTCGAGGCGGCTGAGGACTTCCTCAGAGCCGAGCGGGAGAACACGCAGAGGATATGGAGGATGGTGGACCTGGCGCGCCAGGCTGGCGACAAGGCGGCCGAGGGTTTCCTCCAGTGGTTCGTGAGCGAGCAGGTGGAGGAGGAGAGGAACGCCAGCGAGCTCCTAGCCAGGGTGAGGATGGTCAAGGACAACCCGGCTGGCATCTTAGCGCTGGACCGGATGCTCGCGGAGAGGAAGTAGCGGCCTCGACGGCCTTCTCGGCAGCCTGCTGGTAGTGGAAGCAGGCGTAGTGCCCCGCCCCCTCCAGGAGCCTCGCCACGCGCACGTCCTCCTCAGCGTCCTCCAGCCGCCTCCTCGCCTCCACAGCCCACCTCGACATACCCTCAGGCGGTGGGCCCGCGAACCCTAAAAGGCAAGCCACCGGGAAGCTGACCGTCTTTAGAGCTCGAGGGACGACGAGCCCCCCGCGGCTTCGCGCTCAGCAGCCCCCTGCGCCCGCTAGAGCCCGGCGCGCGCAGGCTCGGCGCCCCCTCACTCCTCGCTCTTGAGCACCCTGCCGTAGACCACAGTCATCCCGAGCTCGCTGGCCCGCTGGAGCGCGTCCTCGAAGATGTTGAGGGCGACGACGACCTTCCTGTCCGGCCTCCTGCCCAGGATCCTCTCGAAGATCCCGCACCTCTCCTCGAACCACTCCACGTCCCCGAGCTCGACCAGCGACTTCACCTCGATGAAGTACACCCTCTCGTCGTGGACGCACACGTCGATCTCGAGCCTCGCCCCCCTCCTGTAGTACCTGCCGTCCAGATCCCTGTACGTCAGCTTCTCGACCTTGAGCGGCTCGACCCCGAGCGAGCTGAGCGTGTCCCTGTAGACGTTCAGGATCGTCCTCTCCAGGTCGATGCCGACCCTGCCCCCCAGCGAGCCGACGGCTGCGTCGAGCCTCTGCAGCAGCCTCGTGTGCTCCTGGAGGATCCTGGTGTGCTCCTGCAGGATCTTCGTGTGCTCTTGAAGCTGCCTCGAATGCTCCTCGAGGATCCTGCTGTGCTCCTGCAAGATCCTCGAGTGCTCCCTCAGGATCGCCGTGTGCTCCTCCAGAACCTTCGAGTGCTCCCTCAGGAGGGCGGACTGGCTCCTCAGCGCCTCCGTGTGCTCGTCGAGGGTCCTCCCGATGCGCCTCAGCTCCTCCAGCACCCCCTCCAGCACCTCCGCCATCCTCAACAGCGCGTCTCCCAGCTTGGCGACGTCCTCCCGCTTGGACTCCTCCACGGCCTCCCTTACCGCCTCCTTCAGGTCCGCGAGCAGCTTCTCGTAGCCCGGGATCATGCTCCGCCTTGGAGGCGTGACAGCGCACTATAAGCGTGCCGCCCTCTCGGTGCCCCGCTGGCGTCAGGGTGTAGGGCGAAGCTCGCAGCGCCTGGGAACACGGGTCAACCTATTTGGGGAGCCGGTCACCGTGAGCCTGTGCGCAGGCTCCCGCTAGCGCTGCTCTGCGCGGCGCTCGCCGTGGGCTTCGCCCTGCTGTCGAGGAGGCCGCCGAGCAGGGTAGCGATCGTGCTTGACGGCCCCTACCTAGCTGAGGTGGCACAAGCGCTGGGCTTCGAGCCGAGGCTCTCGAGCGGGGAGCGGGTCAGGCTGGAGGTCTGCAGGAGGCTCCTGGGTCTCGACACCCCCCTGCCCGTAGCCGTACTGCTCGAGGGGGGCAGGGTGAGGGGGGTCGTGATCGGCTACCCCAGCAAGGCTCTGTGGCCGAGGATCGCCAGCGCGCTGGAGGAGGGACCGATCCTCGCGTACTCCGTGCCCGAGGAGCTGGCGCCCTGGCGCTGCGCCGCCTGCCCACCCAGCGGGCGGAACATCGAGGGTATCGCACGCCTCAGCGAAGGTGAGGTGGAAGAGCTGGAGAGGCTCCTCGAGGTTCGCCGCTAGCCAGCCCGTTGTGTGCGACCACCTCCCCCAATCGCGTTCGCGCCAGTAGCCCCCCGTGGTGGCGATGCCGTAAGGCGCCGGAATGGGGGTACGATGCAGCGCCGCAGCTACTGTAACGCCGACGGCGGACTGGGGATTAGCGCCGGCCTCGAATTCGCCCTTAGCCAGTAGGCTCCCATCGGGGGAGGGCCACCCACCGATCTTGGGGTGGGTCCCGTGGGTGCCGGGGGCCTCTAGACACGCCCGCCGGTAAAGGTGCGCACCCCTCCCCAGCGGTTTTCGGCGACAGGTCACTTCGGGCTCACTTCGGGCTAGTCTCTGAAGTAAAAAGTTTTAGATAAAAGTAAAAGAAAAAGCGTACTATGGCTAGGGTGAAGGTGTCGCGCAGCCACCAGGTTACGATCCCAAAGGAGGTCAGGGAGGTAGTGAAGGTCAAGGAGGGCGACTACCTCGAGGTCTACGTGGACGAGAGGGGGAGGATAGTCATGGAGAAGCTGAAGAGGGAGAGGACGAGGTTCGCCAGCGGCCGGAGGCTCACGCCGGAGGAGATAGAGGAGCTGATCGCGAGGGGGTTGGGTGAGGCGCTCGCCTGAGGCCGTCATCGACGCCAACGTCCTGGTTTACGACACCTTCAGCGACTCGGTCTACCACGAGAGCGCAGCCGCCCTCCTCGATAGGCTCGAGCCTGGCACCTGCCGCTCGTGGTAGTTTACGAGTGAGTGTGGCTCCTGAGGAGCCTCGGCCTGAGCGCCGACAGCGTGCGCACAAAGGTCGCTGAGTACCTAGCGGACGAGAAGGCGGTTCTCGTGAGGGAGGGCCTCGAGGAGCTATCGTGGGCTCTCAGCGCGCTCGCCAGCGAGGGGCTCTCACCCGCCCGCCTCAACGATAAGGTGGTGGCGGTCGCCGTCCGAAGAGGGTTGCCGATCGCTGCCTACGACAGCAAGCTTAGGAGGCAGACGGGGAGGCTGGGCCTGGCCGGTTGCCGGAGGAGCTATGAGCCCCCCGCATGCGCAGCTGGAGCGGCGGGGGAGGCCTTTCCGCATCGGGGCCGGGCTGGCCGGGGCTCAGCAGGGATCCCGCAGGGCTCTGAGAAAGCTGCTCCGGGGGCTCGGAGCGGCTCGGCCAGCGAGAGTGCAGGAGCTCCGCATGCCC
>JAGDWA010000132.1 GCA_023269735.1 Thermofilum sp. | reverse complement strand
CCGCCTCAAGCCCCTTGGCCCAGGCCCTCGCCCGCTCGCCGAAGATGGGTGGGCCCCGAGCCACTACGCGAACACGTTCACGTCGACGTAGGCCGCTCCCGCCAAAGCTCCCTCACCGCCCGCACGATGGACTCGTCGAGGTCGCCGGGCCACTTTGCAACGCGCGCGAGGCCGTAGAACCTCTCTGCCGCGCCCTTCACCGGGGCGAGTACCACCTCGCCTCCCCTGACCTCCACCCTCGCGAGCCCGCCCGCCTCGATCCCCACCGCCTCCCTAAAGCTCTTGGGGAGCAGCACCCTCCCCTTCTCATCCACTCGGACTTCCACGCGCTCATTTTATTCCCACCTTGCATACCCTTTACTGCCCACACCAAGGCGGAACCCTGCTCGAGGCAGCCGCGGGACGAGCTCCAGGGCGCCGCGTTTTTATGGGGGGCACCCCCGCGGTGCCATGGGCGGGCACTTCGTCAAGGTCGTCGCCTCCCTGGGGCCCAGCAGCACCGATGAGCACCTCGTCCTCCAGATGGCCGCCGCGGGGGCCGACGGCTTCAGGACGAACTTCGCCCACGGCGACCCCGAGGTCTGGCTGAGGAGGCTGAGGGCCGTCAGGATGGCGGAGGAGAGGCTGGGGAGGCCGCTGGCGATGATCGGGGACCTCCAGGGGCCCTCGGTGCGGGTGGGCAACATCCCCTCGCCCGTCCGGCTGAGGGCCGGCGAGAGAGCCCTCATCGCGCCCGCCCAGCTCTCCTCGAGCCTGCCCACGATCGTCGTCCAGAACGCGAGCCTCTACGAGGTCGCGGAGGCCGGGGACGAGGTGCTCATCGACGACGGGCGGGTGAGGCTCCAGGTCGTGGACGTCAGGGGGAGCGCGCTGGAGTGCGTCGCGCTGGCTGACGCAGTGGTGGAGCAGGGCAAGAACGTGTCCGTGAGGGGGAAGGAGCTCGAGGCCCCGCTCCTCAGCGAGAGGGACATCCAGGCGCTGAAGCTGGCGGCGGCAGAGGGCTTCGACTTCATCGGCCTGAGCCACGTCAGGGACGCTAGCGACGTGGAGGAGGTGAGGAGGCTGCTGAGGAGCTACGGCTCCGACGCCTGGGTCATCTCGAAGGTGGAGACGCTCAGCGCGCTGAGGAACCTGGACGGGATCATCGAGGTCAGCGACGTGGTCCTCGTGGCGCGCGGCGACCTCGGGATCAGGTTGAGCCTCGAGGAGGTGCCCTACTACCAGCAGCTGATCGTCGAGAAGTGCCTGCGGGCCGGCAGGCCGGTGATCGTGGCGACGGAGTTCCTCGCGTCGATGGTGGAGGGGCCGGCCCCCACCAGGGCCGAGGCGGTGGACGTCAGCGTCGCGGTCCAGCAGGGGGTCGACGCGATCATGCTGACGAATGAGACGTCCGTCGGCAGGCGGCCGCTGGAGGCCGTGAGGTGGCTGGTCAGGCTCATCAGGTTCGCAGAGGAGAGGATGCTGCCCGAGCGGCTGGAGCGCATCGCCGAGGCCCGCAGGCGCGCCGCCAGCGACGAGGACTGCTTCGCGAGAGGGGTGGTGGAGCTGGCCGAGAGCCTCGGGGCCAAGCTCGTCCTCTACAGCCGCATGGGCAGGATGGCCTCCAAGGTGGCGGCGCTCAGGCACTCGAGGCCCGTCCACGTGGGCACGCCGGACCCAAGGGTGGCGAGGAGGCTGAGCCTGCTCTGGGGCTTGAAGCCGCTCCTCGTCAGCTCCCAGGAGTACGAGGAGGGGCTGAGGGAGACGCTCTCCCGCATCCTCAGCGAGGGCCTCGCGGGCGAGGGCGAGACCCTGGTGCTCGCCTACGGGCTCAGGGAGCCGGAGCAGAGGATCGTGGTGAAGAGGGTGGTCGGGAGCGGCGCCCCCGGTTGAGGGCCGCTGAGCGGCTTTAAGGGGGAGGCGGGCGGCCAGCCCGTGGCCGCGGTCGCCCTCGTCTCGGGGCTCGTGCCCTATGACTCGGGGAAGACGTGGTTCACGCTGGGGGCCGCGCTGGCGGCGAGGGAGCGGGGGCTCAGGGTCAGTGTGTTCAAGCCGGTGGCCGCCCACAACCTCTGGTACAGCCCGCTGACCGTGAGGAGGAGCCTCGAGCTGGGCGCCCTGGTCGGCAACGACGTCCTGCGCTACGCCGAGTGGGGGCTGGTCGGCGATGTGCGCCTCTCGAACCCCGTGGCCATAGCCACCGTGCCGCCCGACCCAGGCAGGTACCCGTCGATCGAGGGGTACATGGAGGACTTCGGGGACGTCAGCAGGATAGCCGTGCTCTCCCGGGTCTACGAGTGCAAGAGCGGGAGGCAGGCCCACTACGTGCACGCCGAGAACCTCTCCAGGGCGGGCGAGCGCGCGCGCCGGCTCGTCGAGAGGATGGGCAAGGCCCTGGCCGCCGAGCCCCGCAGCTTCGCCGACCTGGCCGGCTACCTGGGCTCGCCCCGCGCGGCGGAGAACCTAAACGAGTGCCTGGAGAGGCTCAGGGCCGACAGCGACGTCGTGTTCGTCGAGAGCTTCAGCGACGCCATAACGCCCTACGGCGGTCTGCTGGAGGCCGTCGACTTGGTCGTGATCGTCGCGCCGGGGGTGGCCTACGTCTACAGGGACGTCGGGAGCCTGAGGAGGGCCGCGCAAGAGGCCGTCGAGCGCCTCGGGCCCGCGGGCTACAGGAGCCTGCACGTGTTCCGCTCCGCGCGGCCGGACCTCTCCATCGAGACGGGCTTCGCGAGCAGGCCCTCGCCCCGGAGGCCGCACCGCGAGTTCGTGGAGAAGGGGCTGGCGCCCGTGCTCTCGGGGGGCCGCTAGCGCCATCGATCGCTCACAAGCCTTATTCGGGCTCGGCCGACGCTGAGGCGGTGGGCGTGGCGCTCCGCTTCGCGATCCAGGCCGACATCCACAGCTTCAAACGGGTACCCCGGCGCTACCTCGAGGGGGTGCTGGATGATGCCAAGCGTATCGGCTGCGCCTTCGTAGCCTGGCTGGGCGACGTGATAGACGGGGATCAAGCCCCCCTCGAGCTTCTGCAGCAGAGCCCCATCCCGATCGTTTACCAGCACGGCGACCACGAGCTCATGAGCGAGTGGGGCAGGACGGGGTTCCGCTGCTACGGCTGCACCGAGCGCGGCAGCGACCCGCTCGCCTTCTTCCGGGGCGCGGCCCCCCGCTACGAGGCTCTCACGGGCCTCCCCACGGCATGGAGCTTCGACCTGATGGGGGTCCACTTCGTGGTCTGCTTCAACGGCAAGGACACGGTCTGGTACCCCTGGTTCCTGCGCTGGCTGGAGGGGGATCTGGGGAGGGCGGGGAGCGCGACGACCGTCCTCCTCTCCCACAGGCCCCTCGACGACCGGGGGGAGACCGCGGAGGCCCTGCGCTCGATCGTGGGGCGCTACCCTTGCGTGCGCCTCTACTGCTACGGCCACGTCCACGAGGGGCGCGAGCTATACAGGGTGGGCAGGGTCCTCACCGTCAACGCTGAGGCTTGCGCGCGAGCCGCGGGTGCGA
>JAGDWA010000142.1 GCA_023269735.1 Thermofilum sp. | reverse complement strand
GGAGGGGAGCGGGGCCAGGGAGGCGGGGCTCGGGCGGGGCGGCGACGTGGCGCTGGAGGGCGACCTGGCGGCCGAGAGGGCCGTGGTGGAGGTCCTCGAGGGCGAGCTCGGCAGCTTCACCCTGGTCTCCGAGGAGGTGGGCGAGCTGAGGAGGGGCTCCGGAGGCGTCACGGTCGTCGTGGACCCGGTGGACGGCAGCAGGAACTACAGGCTGGGCATCCCCCTGTTCGCCACCTCGGTGGCCGTGGCCACGGGCCCCACGCTGAGCGACGTGGTGGCGGCCGCGGTCTACGCGCCGCTGCTCGGCCTGGAGATGTACGCGGAGAGGGGGCGCGGCGCCTACCTCAACGGGCGCAGGGTCTCGGTGAAGCGGGCTGGCGGCGAGCTGGTGGTCGCGGTCAACTCGTCGCCGAAGGCCTCGGCGCTGCCGCACGCCCTGGCGCTGCTGCTGGCGGCCGAGGGGGTGGTGCTGAGGAACCTCGGGTCGGCCTGCCTGGAGCTGTCCCTGGTGGCCGCGGGGTCCCTGGACGCCTACGTGGACCCCTGGTTCACGACGAGGGTCGTCGACCTGGCCGCCGCGCTCCTGCTGGCGAGGGAGGCGGGGGCCCTCGTGGCCCTGAGGGGCAGGCTGGCGGAGGAGCCGCTGCTCTCGATCGACGAGAGGCTCTCCCTCATCGCGGCCGCTCACGAGGGCGCGATGGAGCTGGTCAGGCGCGCGCTCCGCTCGCTCGGCGCGGCCGCCACCCCGCCGGCCGCCGGGGGCACCAACGCTTATTAGCTCGGGGGCCCCGGCTCCCGCGTGCCGAAGGCGGTCAAGGTCGCGGTCTTGGGCGCCAGGGGGCTGGTGGGCCAGTGGTTCCTGAGGATGCTGGACGGGCACCCCTGGTTCAAGCTGACCGCGGTGACCTCGCACGAGGCGGCGGGCCAGAGGTACGGCGACGCGGTGAAGTGGATGATAGGGGGCTCGGTGCCAGAGGGGTTCAGGGATCTGGAGCTGGTCGAGAGCGACCCGAAGAAGGTCGACGCCGACATCGTGTTCTCCGCGCTCCCCACCGAGGCGGCCAGGAAGCTGGAGCCCGAGTTCGCCAGGGCGGGCTTCACCGTGGTCAGCAAGGCCGCGGCCTTCAGGCTGGACGAGAGGGTGCCGCTCGTCGTGCCCGAGGTCAACCCCGACCACCTCGAGCTGGTCGGGCGCCAGGAGTGGGACGGGGCGATCGTGGCGGACCCCAACTGCACGACCACCATACTCGCCCTCCCCCTCAAGCCGCTCCACGACGCCTACGGGGTGAGGAGGGTGGTGGTCACCACGCTGCAGGCGGCGTCGGGCGCCGGCTACCCGGGCGTCCCCTCGCTGGACCTGATCGACAACGTCGTCCCCTACATACCGGGCGAAGAGGAGAAGGTGAGGGACGAGCTCCTGAAGATCCTCGGCAGGGTCGAAGGGGGCAGGGTCGCCTGGGCGAGCATCGAGGTAGCCGCGACGTGCACGAGGGTGCCGGTCCTCGACGGCCACCTGGAGAGCGTGTACGTGGAGACGGAGAGAGTGGTGGACGTCGGGGAGGCCGTAGAGCTCCTCAGGGGCTTCCGCGGCAGGCCGCAGGAGCTCAAGCTGCCTACCGCCCCCGAGGCCCCGCTGGTCGTCGTGGAGGGGGTCGACAGGCCGCAGCCCCGCTACGACAGGATGGCCGGGAGCGTGCCCGGCATGAGCGTGGCCGTGGGCAGGGTCAGGAGGGGGCCCAGCGACCGGAGCCTGATGTTCCTCGCCCTAGGCCACAACCTGGTCAGGGGCGCGGCCGGCTCCGCGATACTGCTGGCCGAGCTTATGGTGGCAGAGGGCTACGTGTAGCGGCCACCGCCTCAAGGGCCGCCCCCGCGGCCCTGGGCAAAGGGGCCGGCCCCGCGGCCTCCCCCGCGATCTCGCGGAGCTCCGCCGCGATGCGCCTCAGCACGCGGAGGTAGCTCCGCTCCCTCTCCGCCACGGCCATCAGCAGGGCCCTCCCGACCCCGGCGACGTAGGCGCTCGCCACCGCGGCGGCCATCTGGCAGTAGACCTCCTTCCCAGCCACCCTGTCCTCGCTGCTCATCTCCTCGAGCAGCTCGGCCACGCGCGCGGGACCGGGCGTCCAGCCGCGCTCCAGCCTGTCGTTCAGCTCCCGCAGCCTCTGCAGGACCTCCAGGCCGGCCTGCCCCAGCTCGCTGCTGCAGTCCCCCTCGGCCCTGCCGTAGAGGGCCTCGAGCAGGCGGGCCGCGTTCCTGCACTCGCCGCTCAGGAAGAGCAGGGCCGCGGAGAGCTCGGCCACCCTCACCACGTTGGCCAGGTTGGCGTAGAACCGCGCCGCCTCCTCCTCCATGGCCGCCACGCACGCCAGGGCCCTCCTAACCTCCGCCGCCTCCACGCGCCGCGGGCCAGCCCCTCCCTTTAAAAGCATTTTAGTTCAAGCCCGCGCTAAGCTTATCGGGCTGGGGGAGCGGGGCTCGCGGATGATGAGTACTCCCCAGCGCGAGGGGTGAGGAGAGTTCCTTTAGCTGACCCGCCGGAAAGCCTATAGCGCGCGAGGCCTCGGGGGAGTGTGGAGGTCCCCGTCCGCGTGCCCGCGCGCGAGCGGAGATTGTTCAGGGTGGTGGTGACAGCCTCAGCCGCCGTGCTTGCTGCGGCAGCCGTGGTCCTCGCCCTCTCCATTTACTCCGTCGGCCTGGGCGAGGTCGCCGTCGTGGTCGACCCGATCAGCGGGGCCGTGAGCAGGCCCGTGCTGGGGCCCGCCGTGGGCTTCAAGCCCCCGTGGGCCTACGTCGTTAGGGACTACGCGGGGGTGGAGGCCGTGGACATGTTCGCGGAGCCCCCGCGCGACTACCCGGCGGTGGAGGCGCTCACGAGGGACGGCGTCGTCGCGCTCGTGGACGTCACGATCAGGTACAGGGTCGTCCCCGAGAGGTTCGATAAGCTCGTCCGCTACTACCCGAGGCTCAACTACGAGGAGGACTTCCTCGTTGCCACCGCCAGGCAGGTCGTGAGGGAGGTCATCGCGAACTTCTCGACGACCGACCTCATCGAGAAGAGGGAGTTCGTGGCCCGCACCGTCGAGAGCACGCTCGCCGCCAAGATCAGGGGCGACCCCGTGCTGGGCGAGTGCCTCGAGCTGATGGGCGTGAACATGAGGAACGTCAGGCTGCCCGACGCCATCGTCCAGGCGATCAACGAGAAGGTCGCCGCCCAGCAGAGGGCCCTGAAGGCCGAGTACGAGCGGCAGGCGGCCCTCATCCAGGCCAACGCCACGGCCCAGGCGGCCCTGATACAGGCGAGGGGGCAGGCGGAGGCCCTGCTCACGCTCGCCCGCGCCCAGGCCGAGTCGATCAACCTGATAGCCAGGCAGACGGGCGTTCCCGCCTCCCAGGTCGTCGCCTACTACTTCTACCTGGAGGCGATAAAGCAGCTGGCGCAGAGCGGGAGGGCCACGATCGTGATCTCCCCCACGGGCGTGACGCCATTGATACCGCTGCCGGCGCAGGAGCGCCCCTAGCGGGCGTGCAGGTGGCAGGCCACGAGCCTCCCCGGCTCCACCTCGATCAGCTCCGGCTCCTCCCTCCTGCAGACGTCCATCGCGTAGGGGCACCTCGGGTGGAAGCGG
>JAGDWA010000014.1 GCA_023269735.1 Thermofilum sp. | reverse complement strand
CCCAGGGAGCCGGCCCGGGAGCAAAAGGGCCGTTAAGCCCCCCGAAAAGCCCGGGGCCCGGGGCCCTTTTGGTAATCCCAATTGGCCCACGCCGGCCGGATTTTGGGCCTGAGTACAAAATTGTAACGTGGGGCTCGAGCTCACCGTGGGGCCGGAGCTCACCGGGATATAGCTACGTGGGGAGCTACCGGGATATCCGGGATATCAGGGGCTCACCGGGATATGGCTCCGTGGGGCTCTAGCTCCGTGGGGAGCCCAGCCTGGGCTCACCGGGATATAGCTCCCGGGAGCTACCGGGATATCCCTCACCGTGAGCCTGGCCGGAATATCCCTCACCGGGGGCTCACCGGGATATGGCTCCGTGGGGAGCCCAGGGGCCACTAGCTCCCGGGAGCTACCGGGATATCCGGGAGCTACCGGGGCTCACCGGGATATCAGGGGCTCACCGGGAGCTCACCGGGCCACGCTACCGGGATATCCCTCACCGTGAGCTTTAGCCGGGGCTCACCGTGGGCTCACCGGGATATAGCTCCGTGGGGGCCCTAGCCGGGCCATAGCTCCCCGGAGCTCAGCCTGAATATCCCTCACCGGGAGCTCCGTGGGGGAGCTCACCGGGATATCCCTCACCGTGGGCTCACCGGGATATTCCTCTCGGGGTGAGCCTGGCCGGCCCCAAATTGCGTCTTTTCCAGCTAAACGCAAAATTTAAAAGCCCCGGCCCCCAATAGTAGCCGGGGGCCAAATTTGGCCCAGGCTCAAAAGCGAGAGCTCGAGCTCAGGTGGGAGGAATACTACCGGCTGAGGGAGCGGATAGACCCCCAGCTGAAAAAGTATCCCGACGCCCTCAAGGACTACATAGCTAGACGCCTGGCGTGGCTCAATACCGACTATGACAAGCTGCAAATACTCAACGAGATAATCGATGGCCTAGACCCGGCCCTGAGCCTGGGTGAGAACCAGCGGATAGTGGATTCCGTCATAGCCAGGTTTGTGGGGAGGGAGTTCAGCGGCCACGTGGAAGAGTGGGACGTGGAAAAGGTGGCCCTAGACCTGACTTACTGCAAAGACCCGGAGATAATCCGGGATTTCCTGAGCCAGTACGGGGCCGAGCTCAGGGAGGTTAACCCCAGCCTCTACCTCGAGCTGGCCGAGTACGCCGGCCTGGTGGCCGGCGGGGAGCCAGAAATTTCTCAGCCCCGGGAGCCCGAGCCCAGCCTCACCCCGGAGCCCGAGCCCAAGCCCGAGCCCAGCCAGGAGCCCGGGCCCAGCCTCACCCCCGAGCCCAGGGCCGAGCTCACCGTGGGGCCGGGGATTGCTCAGGCCCCGGCCAGCGAGCCGCTGGAGCCCAGCGCGGCCGACTGGGGCGCCGAGAAGGTCGACGTGGAGATAGAGGTCGACATACCCACGGAGGGCGACTTTGGCGCCGAGTGGGGCGAGCCGGAGCTCAGGGCGCTCGAGGAGGTGCTGAGGAGCGGCTTCTGGGGCGGGGGCGTCGGGGGGAGCGGGCCGTGGGAGCGGGAGCTGGAGGAGAGGTTCGCCAGGATGCACGGCTGCAAGTTCGGCGTCGCCGTCTCCTCGGGCACCGCCGCCCTGCACGTGGCGTACCTCGCCGCCGGGGTGGGGCCCGGGGACGAGGTAATCGCCCCGGCACTGACCTTCTCCGCGACGGGGGCCGCGGCGCTGATGGCGGGCGCCACCGTCGTTGTGGTCGACGTGGACCCGGAGACGCTGTGCATGGACGTCGGCGAGGCGGAGAGGGCAGTCACGGAGAGGACAAAGGTCATCACCGCGGTCTACAACTACGGCAGCTCGCCCGACATGGACGGGCTGAGGGAGCTGGCCGACGAGCGCGGCCTCCACCTAATCGAGGACTGCGCGCGTGCCCACGGGTTCCAGTGGGGCGGGCGGCCGGCCGGCTCGATCGGCGAGATGGGGTGCTTCAGCTTCCAGCAGAGCAAGTTCCTGACCGCCGGCGAGGGGGGCATGGTCACCACCAACAGCGAGGAGCTCGCGGAGAAGTGCCACGCGCTCAAGGACTGCGGGAGGGTGAGGGGCAGGGCCTACCTGGAGGGGGGCAGGTACTGGCTGAACTGGTTCAACTACAGGATGACCCAGTTCCAGGCCGCCCTGCTGCTGGCGCAGCTCGGCAGGTTCGAGGGGCAGCTGAGGAGGAGGCAGGAGAACAGCGAGTACCTCACGAGGAGGCTGAGCGAGGTCGACGGCGTCGAGCCGGTGAGGGCGCCCGAGAAGCTCACGAGGCGCCAGCCGTGGCCCTACGCCTTCAAGTACGACCCGAGGGCCTTCGGCGGCGCCAGCGTCGACAGGTTCGTCGAGGCGCTGAGGGCCGAGGGGATCCCGGCGTCCAGGATCGACCACCCGCCCCTGTACGAGACGCTCGCCCGGGGGCCCTGGGGCAGGGTCGTCAGGAGGGGGAGGTGCCGGGCGGCTAGGGAGGCCGTGGAGAGGGTCGTCACGCTGCCCCAGCACGTGTTCCTGGCCGATAGGCGGGACATGGACGACATCGTCGAGGCCGTGCTCAAGGTGCAGAGGCACAGTGACGAGCTCTAGCGCCCCCTCAGGGCAGGCGCCACCTCCTGCGCAGCTCGGCCACCGCCTCCTCGAAGCTCAACCCCCTCCCAACGAGCTCGGCGATGCGCCGGTCCAGCACGTCCTTGGCCTTCGACCCCGAGTAGACCAGCGAGTACGCCCTCAGCAGCTCGCCGTAGGGGTCCTCCGCAGCGGCCCTCTCAGGCGGACCCGGGGCCCGCAGGGTGGCGCGCACCCACCCTGGCCCCCTCACTCCCGCCAGCCCCCATGTAAACAGCAGGAACGAGGAGGCAAAGGTGTTGTAGGCTTCCCACGGGTGCCGGCTCCACAGGGGGCTCCACAGGAGGGCGAGCGTCGCGAAGCCCAGAGACCCTAAGGCCAGGGAAATCCATCCGAGTCGCTTGGGAAAATTGGGAAAAAGAAGAATGCTTACGCCGCCGATGGTGAGCCATAAAGAGAGCCACACCTCGTTGAGGAAGTGTGCGAACTCACCTTGAGATAGTAGGCGGGGACATCTCACTGTAAGTATGAAGATCACCGTTGCAATTGATAAGGAGAAGAAAACCACTTTGGCAATCAAGAGGGGAGAGAGCCTAACCCTCCTCACGCGCCCAGCCATACTCGCCCTTCTTACAGGGCAGGTAATTTAACCATAGCACTCCGGGCAGTCCCAGCAGAGCCGCAGCCAGAGCCTCTTTCATCCTCATCGAGAATGGGATGCCAAAGGGGCCTTTTTTCCCTTGAAGGCCGAAAGTTTCGGACTACAGGGCGCTCAGGCGCCGGCGCGCCAGGGGACGTCCACCTGGTCGAGGCGCCAGAGGGGCCTGACCCTGCTCCGCTCCACCTCGATCGTGACCCCCGCCGAGTAGGCGAGGGCGCCGGTGTAGGCGATCATCCCCCCGTTGTCCCCGGCGTATCGGGGCTCCACGGGCTTGAAGGCCGCACCGTGGAGTGCCGCCATCCTCTCGAGCTTCTCGCACAGGATCCTGCTCCTCGCCACCCCGCCGGTGAGCGTCACCTCCCTCTTCCCCGTGAGCGCCAGCGCGCGCTCGGCGACCTCGACGAGCATTGAGTAGGCCGTCTCGACGAGGCTGTAGCAGACGTCCTCCAGCCGCTCGCCCTCCCTCACCAGCCTGAGGGCCCTCGTGAGCAGGCCGGAGAACTGGAGGTCCTGGCCCTTCACCACGTAGGGCAGGTCGAGGAGCCTCCCGCCCCTGGCCGCCAGCTCCTCCACCCTCGGAGTGCCGGGGAAGCCCAGGCCGACCTCGCGGGCGAACGTGTCCAGGCAGTTGCCCAGCGGCATGTCGAGGGTCTCGCCGAAGACCCTGTACCTCCCCTCGACGAAGGTGGTGATGATGGTGTTCCCGCCCGCGATGTAGACGACGAGGGGGTCCCTGAAGCCCGTCGTGAGCCGGGCCACCTCGATGTGGGCCACCGCGTGGTTGACCGGGACGAGGGGCTTGGAGTACCTCACTGCCAGGTAGCGGGCCAGCGTGGCCCCGACCCTCAGGCAGGGGCCCATGCCGGGGCCCAGCGCGACGGCCACCGCGTCGACGTCCCCGACCCCCACGCCGGCCTCGGCTAGCGCCTCCGCCAGGGCGCGCCCGGCGACCCTGCTGTGGTGCTCAGCCGCCTCCCTGGGGTGGATCCCGCCGGCCCTCGGCTGGTACGAGTAGTCCACGGAGGCCAGGATGCGGGAGGGCGTCGCGAGGCCCACGCCGAACGTGTGGGCCGTGCTCTCGATGCCCAGCACCAGCGGCTCCTCCGGCGCCACGGGCCCTGCCGGCCGGCGGCTCCCTAAAAGCTAGCCGCGCTTCGCCGCGAACTCCGTGTACCCGCACTTCCCGCAGTGCCAGCGCTCGACGGGGGCCCTGTGGTACGCCATCACGGACCCGCAGCGCGGGCACTTCCTGTTCTTCAGGACGATCCTCCCGGTCTCGTAGTCGTACTCGTACCACTTGTGGGCCCTCAGCACCACCTACCTCACCCCTCCTTGCCCTTCTCGCCCCTGTTCCTCTTGACTATGTACTCGGGCTCGAAGCTGAGCGCGCGCTCAACGCTGTCGTACACGTGGACCCTCGCCAGGCTCTCGCACATCCCGTACTCGGTCCTGATCTTTCTGACGTACACCAGCTCCGGGTCGACCCCGAGGAGCTTAGCCACGTGCTCCCTCAGGGCCTTGCGCGGCGGCGTCCCCTGGGGCCAGTGCGAGACCCTGACCACGAGCTCCCTCCTGCCCACCAGTTTGTTCACCCTCGAGTCGAGGATCTCCACGCTAAACTGGCCCTCCACGCGCCCTCCCGCCCCGAGCCCCTTTTAAGCGTTAGCGAGCCGGAGGGTACTTGAGCCGCCGCGGGCCTCGCGGCAGCCGCGTGCCTGGCCCTCCCGGCCCCCGGCGAGAGGTGAGGAGGGGGTCGTCGCCCACCCCGACCGCGCGGTGGGCGGCTTCAAGGACCCGAGGGGCGTCAACGGGGGCTCTGGGGCTGGAGCCAGGCTCTCACGCTGGACCCGGGCGGGTACTACTCGCGGCTCGGCGCCAGGGTGATCGGGTTCCGCGACTTCCGAGGGGTCGGCGAGCTCGACGGGACGTTCCCGACCGACCCCAGCAGCTGCATCCGGCCTCGACGCCTGCGTAGCGGGGGCGATGAACGCCGCCGGGCCGTACTCCGTCCGCCTGCTCATCCTCGGGAGGGGGTGAGGGCCACCGGGGGCTCGAAGGCCTCCCTCAGGATGCGGGCGGCCGCCCTGCTCACCGCGGGGTGGCAGGGCACCGCGACCGCGGCCCCCAGCCAGAGCCCGTAGACCACCAGCGACCCCGCGGGGGCCAGCGCGAGCGCCGGCAGGGCGAGGAGGTCCTCCTCCCCGTCCACTACCACCAGGGTGCGCGCGCCCGAGAGGGCTCTCGCCACCGCCCCCCTCACCGCCTCGACGGCCTCCTCGGTGAGGGTGCCCGGGGGGTTCGAGCACCGCAGCCGCTCGCGCCCGGCGGCCGCGCTGGCGAGGCCCGCGAACCCCTCCCTCCTCGTCCTGAGGTCGACTACGGCCACGTGGGGCTCGAGCCCGGCCCTCACCAGGTTCGCCGTCACGAAGTCGCCGACCGTCGCCAGGAGCGGGGGCTCGAGGAGGCGCACGAGCTCCGAGATGATCTCGGCCGACACCTCGGGGGGCTTGAAGAGCGCGACCCCCAGCGGGACCCTGAGCACGCTCCTGTACTCGTCCCTCAGCCTGTGGGCGCTCAAGCCCCCAGCTTGATCGCGTACCTCCCCGGCTTGGTTATGTTGAGCCTCTTCGCGACCTCCGAGCTCTCCACGTCGAACACCACCACCATACCGGTCCAGTCCTCGCTGAAGTCCCTGCCGCCGCAGTTCGGGCAGACCTCTGCGTTGAGGGGCACGAGCAGCTTGCACTTCACGCAGGCCTTGAAGTAGACCCTCCTCCGCCTCCGGTAGGCCATGGGCCCACCCTACCTCCTGGCCTTGGCCCTGACCTCGGCCCCGGCCCCCACCTGGGCCTCCGCCACCTTCTCCGCCTTCTCGAGCTCCCCCCTGATCCACTCGAGGTTCCCCAGGTACGGCTGCCTCATCGTCAGCTGGACCCTCAGCGCCTGCTTCTTGCTGCCGTAGCTGACGCCGACGATCCTGGCCCTCACCACGTCACCCTTCCTGAGCACCCTGCCGCTCTTCTCGCCTATCACCAGGTTCTGCTCCCTGCTGTAGGACACCGTCTCGTCGAGGATCTGGCTCCGGTGCACGAAGCCCTCCACGGGCCCCATCCGCACCACGACCCCCGACGACTCCACGATCAGGACCTCGCCCTCCACGACCTCGTAAAGCATCGGGGTGTAGACGAGCAGGGTGAACCTGGCGCGGTGGTAGAGGCTGCCGTCGCCCGGCACGATCATCCCGTACTCGTCGGCCTCGGCGTCGAGGACGCTCACCACCACCCCCAGATCCCTCACGACCTGGCCCCCGTACTCGCGCCTCAGGACCTCGAGCACGGCCTCCTTGAGGGGGAGGCCTATCAGGCTGGGCGGTATCCTCACCACGCCCTCGCACTCAACCAGTTTGAACATAAAGCGCCACCGAAAGCGTGGGACACGCCGCGGGAAACCTCTTATAAACGTTGCGGCCTACTCGGGCCCGATGGAGGGGGCGCTGGACGGGGCGCGCGAGGCGCTGGAGAGGGTGGGCTCCAGGCTCGTCGAGGTCCTCGGCGTGGGGGCGGAGGCCGTGGTCGCGCGCTGCGTGTGGTGGGGGCTGGACGCGGTGGCAAAGGTGCGGCTCCCGAAGCCCTACAGGGACCCGAGGCTGGACGCGAGGCTGAGGGCCGAGAGGACGTCCCTCGAGGCCAAGCTCCTCGCGGAGGCCCGGAGGCTCGGTGTGCCGGCCCCCACCCCCCTTCACGTCGACCTGGAGCTGAGCATCCTCGTGATGGACTACATACCGGGCCGCCGCCTCAGGGAGCTGCTCCCCTCAATCGAGGGCGGGGAGGGGGTCTTCAGGAGGCTGGGCTACTACGCTGGCCTGCTCCACGCGAGGGGCATCGTGCACGGGGACCTGACGACCGCCAACGTGCTCGTTGCCGGGGGGAGGCTGTTCCTGATCGACTTCGGGCTGGGGGGCTTCAGCAACAACCTCGAGGAGCAGGGCGTCGACGTCCACCTCATGCTCAGGTCCCTTGAGAGCACCGTGCCCTCCCTGGCACCGCGGCTCTACCGCTCGTTCCTCGAGGGCTACGCTGAGGCCAGGGGCGCCGAGGCGGCCGCGCGCGTCGAGAGCAAGGTCGCGGAGATCAGGAGGAGGGGCAGGTACGTGGCCGAGAGGCGGAGGTCGGTGTGGGCGCTCGCTTAGCTGGAAAGCTTTTAAGCGGTCCGCGGAGCCGCCCCCGTGCGTAAGAGGAAGGAGAAGGGGCGCTCCGGTTCGACGCGGCCCCCGAGGCTGGAGAAGCCGGAGTGGCTCACGATGAGCCCCCAGGAGGTCGAGGAGCTGGTGGCATCCCTCTACAGGAAGGGGTACCCGCCGTCGATGATCGGCCTCATCCTGAGGGACCAGTACGGCATCCCCAGCGTGAGGGCGGTGACCGGCAAGAAGCTGGTCCAGATACTCGAGGAGAGGGGGCTGGCGCCGAGCGTGCCCGAGGACCTGGCCAACCTGATCAAGAGGGCCACCAGGGTGAGGAGGCACCTGGAGGAGCACCCGAAGGACTACCACTCCAAGAGGGGGCTGATACTGATCGAGTCGAAGATCCGCAGGCTGGCCAAGTACTACAAGAGGGTGGGGAAGCTGCCCCCCGACTGGGAGTACAAGCCCGAGAGAGTCAGCATATTCTTATAATTACGCTTTTATCGCGCTGAGGCCCCCATGCCCGGCTCCATGAGCGCAGAGGAGAGGCTCTCCGAGCTCCTCCGCCGCGCCGCCTCGACCATCGAGCGCTGCCCGGAGCGGCGCGCCCTCCTGGTCTCGCACTACGACGCCGACGGGCTGGCCTCGGCCTCGGTGCTGCTCAGGGCCCTGGCGGAGCTCGGCTTCGCGGTGCACCTCGTCGTGCTGGAGCAGCTCACGGCCTCGAGCCTCGCCCGGCTGCAGAGCCTGGCGCGCAACTACCCCCTCGTGATCCTCTCGGACATGGGCAGCGGGAGCCTGGGCGAGCTCTCGAAGCTCGGGGCCAGCGTGGTCGTCCTGGACCACCACCTGCCGCAGGGGGAGGGGGACGTCGTCGAGGTGAACCCCCACCGCTGCGGGATAGACGGGTCGCGCGAGGTCAGCAGCTCGGGCCTGGCCTACCTTCTCGCGCGGGAGCTGCTGGGCGACGAGGCGGTCGAGGCGGCCCCGCTCGCCGTGGTGGGCGCGCTCGGCGACCGGCAGGACGTGGGGGAGCGCTTCAGGCTCGTCGGCGTCAACAGGAGGATCGTGAGGGAGGCGGTGGAGGCCGGCCTGCTGGAGGAGAGGATGGGGCTCCGCATCTTCGGGGGCTCCGCGAGGCCGATAGTGAGGGCGCTCGCCTACACCACGGACCCCTACCTGCCGGGGATCACGGGCGACGAGGCGGGCGCCCTCTCCTTCCTCAGGGGCATCGGGATCGAGCCGGCCCCCGGCGGGCAGCAGAGGACCCTCGGCGACCTGAGCAAGGAGGAGCTGAAGAGGCTGGCCTCGGAGCTGGTCAAGCTGCTGCTGAGGGCCGGCTACTCGGCTCGCGAGGCCGAGAGGGTATACGGCGCCACGTACACGATCCTGAGCGAGCAACCCGACAGCCCGCTGAGGGACGCCAGGGAGTACGCGCAGCTGCTGAACGCCTGCGGCAGGGTGGGCAGCTTCGAGGTCGCGATCGCGCTGGGGCTGGGGGTGAGGGGGGAGATGGTGCTGAGGGCCCTCAACGTGGCGGGCCAGTACAGGTCGCTGCTGGCCAGGGCGCTCAGGAGCGTCAGGGAGGAGGGGCTGATGAGGGATGAGGGGCGGATCGCGCTCGCCGACCTGAGGGGCAGGGACTTCGTGAGCGACAGGCTGAGCGGCGCCATCGCCTCGCTCCTCCTGCCCTACGTCAGGGGCGAGAAGCTCCTCGTGGTGGCCGTCGACTCCCCCGACGGCGTGAAGGTCTCGGTCCGGCGGGGCGACGGGCCCCCCGTCCCGGTGGGGGAGCTGCTGAGCAGGACGGCGCGGCTGGTGGGCGGCGTCGGAGGGGGGCACGAGAGGGCCGGGGGGGCCACGGTGCCCGCGGGCAGGTTCGAGGAGTTCCTGAGCGCCCTGAAGCGGGAGCTGGGCCTTGCCGCTGAGAGAGGTTAGGGTGGTCCTGAGGCTCGAGCTGCCCGGCGAGGGCGAGGCGGAGGCGGGCGCCCGCGCCCTCTCTGCAGACGACTGGTCGGACGAGCGGTCGAGCGTCGCGGCGAGGGCGGAGGCGCGCGTGCTGGTCGTCGAGGTCAGCTGCCGCGGCCCCTCGGCCCCCGCCAGGGCCCGCTCCCTCGTCGAGGACCTCCTGAGGGCCCTGGAGGCGATCGAGGGAGCGAAAAGCTTAAATAGGCCTTGAAGGAGGCTTAAAAAGGTTTCGGGTGGGAACATGTCCGACAAGCCCGGCGCCACGAGGGTGGACGAGGAGCTGGTGAGGAAGTTCATCCCGGCCGAGGAGCTCGGGTCGTGCCCCCAGTGCGGGTCCGACAGGCTGGTCTACGACGCGGTGAGGGGCGAGGTCATCTGCGCGGTATGCGGCTTCGTGATCAGCGAGAGGGAGATCGACAGGGGGCCGGAGTGGAGGGCCTTCGAGGGTGAGGAGCGGGAGAAGAGGAGCAGGGTCGGCATCCCGATCTCCAGGTACACCCCCGACGCGCTGGCCACCGAGATCGACTGGAGGAGCAAGGACGCCGCCGGCCGCGAGCTCGGCCTGAGGAAGAAGGTCGAGATGTTCAGGCTGCGCAGGTGGCACATGAGGGCGCAGGCCCAGTCCAGCCTTGAGCGCAACCTGATCCAGGCCCAGCAGGAGCTGGAGAGGCTCAGCGCTCAGCTGGGCCTGCCCAAGAGGGTGGTCGATAGGGCGGCCGAGATCTACCGCAGGGCCCTGGAGGCGGGGCTGGTGAGGGGGCGCTCGATCGAGTCCGTGGTGGCCGCGGCCATCTACGCGGCGTGCAGGGAGATGAAGGTCCCCAGGACCCTCGATGAGATCTCGAAGTACACGAGGGCCGGGAGGAAGGAGGTGGCCCGCTGCTACAGGCTCCTGCTGAGGGAGACGCCGGTGAAGATCCCGCTGCCCGACCCGGTCGACTTCGTCCCGAGGATCGGCAACGTGCTGAGGGTCAGCGCCGCGACGATCAGGGACGCCATCGACATACTGAAGCAGGCCCGCCAGCTGGGGGTCACCGCCGGCAAGGACCCCGCGGGCCTCGCTGCCGCCGCCATATACGTCGCCGCCCTGAGGAGGGGCGAGGTGAGGACGCAGAAGGAGGTGGCGAGGGCGGCCCAGGTCACCGAGGTCACGGTCAGGAACAGGTACAAGGAGCTCGTGAAGAAGCTCAAGATCGACCTGCCCGTCAAGAAGTAGGCGCCCTCCCCCCTTTCTCCACCAGCTCCGCGTCCTCTATGATCAGCGTGGCGTCGTAGTCGCCGCCCTCGATCCGCCACGACCTGACGGCGATCCTCCGCGAGAAGATCGGCGCGTCGAGCGCGAACGTCTCGTACTCGCCGCCCTCGCCGGAGGGGTTTACCAGGCCCCTCAGCCCCGCCAGCCACTCCACCACGGACCGGTCGATCCTCCGGCCCAGGAGCGACCTGCTCAGCGGGTAGCCCGCGACCCTGGTGAAGATCGCCTCGATGCCCCGCTCCAGTACCTCCTCGAGGAGCCGCACCTCGTCGCGGCCCCACAGCGGGCTGAGGCACTCAAGGCCCAGCCTGTCGCACACGCGCTTGAACCGGGAGAGCTGGTACGCGGACCGGACTGCGCCGGTGACCACGCCCTCCACGCGGAAGCGCGACTGCGCCTCCCTCAGGGCCCTCTCCAGCGCAGCGAGGCTGCCCGCCTCGTCGCTGGGGCACTCCTCGAGGATGATCGGGAGCCCCATGGCCTCCGCCTGCAGCCTCGCGAGCCTGGCGTTTGGGTAGTGGAAGAGCCAGCTGTCCGCCGAGGGGGGGACCATGGTGACGAGGCAGGCGACCTCGTGCTCCCCCATCACCTCCACGAGCGCGAGCGTCGAGTCCTTGCC
Organism: Thermofilum sp.; assembly: GCA_023269735.1. GTDB lineage: Archaea > Thermoproteota > Thermoprotei > Thermofilales > Thermofilaceae > JANXEW01. The sequence goes on along the minus strand of JAGDWA010000014.1, from coordinate 10,025 downwards.
GCCGGAGTAGAGGGCGCAGAGCCTCACCGGCCCCCCTCAGCCTGCGCCGGGCTCGCCGCACAGGCTCAGGAAGCGCTCCACGTAGCCCTCCACCACCCCCTCGCTCACGTCCAGCGGCTCGACGACCTCGCCCCGCAGGCCCGGCGGCTCCACCCCCAGCTCCCGCGGCTCGACCCCCTCGAGGGCGCAGAGGGCGCAGACCGCCGCGCCCAGGCTGGTCGCCTCGGGGTTCTCGGCCCTCACCACCTCGCAGTCCCGGAGCAACGTCGCCAGGTACGCCAGGTACACCGCGTTCCTCGCGAAGCCGCCCTGGACGTAGACGCGGAGCCTCCTGGCGCCCGCCGCCAGCCTGAGGGCGTACCACGTCTGGACGGCGAGGGAGAGGTTCAGGTAGTAGTAGGCCCGCCGGGGGTCTCGCAGCCTGCCCTCCACCCTCCCCCTCGAGCCCGGGAACTGCCCCGTGCCGGGGGTCAGCGTCGGCACGAAGTACGCCTCGCCCTCCCTCAGGACCTCAGCCGCCAGCCCCCTGTCGAGCTCCAGCGCCAGGGGGTCGACGCCGAAGGCCCCCCTGATCATGTCGACGTAGTGCTCGAACTCGTAGCCGCACTTGAAGCGGGCCGCCTTGACGGGCCTGCCGTAGGCGTCCACGTAGTACAGCACGTCTCGGCGCATCTCGCTGGGGGAGGGGAGGAAGGGCAGGCCGGGCAGCATGATGACGCACCACGTCCCCGTCGAAACCAGCGCGAAGTCGCCCCTCTCCACCATCAGGTAGGGCAGCAGCGCCGCGTTGGAGTCGTGGATCCCCGGCGCCACGACCGCGCCGCCCACCTCGCCCAGCGGCTCCCACACGCTCCTGATCGGCGGGCTCCTCGCCGGCACCTCCAGCCCCTCCGCCACGCTGCTCCACCTGCCCTCGACGAGGTCCCAGAGGTACGTGTGGCAGCCGATCGACGTCAGCTCGGCGGCCTCGAGGCCGGAGATCGAGTGGACGATGTACTGGGGGAGGAAGAGGATCCTCCTGACCCTCCGGTACCTCTCGGGGAGCCGCCTGGCGACCCAGTACAGCTGGAGCCCCGCGTTGAGCAGCTGGCCCAGGGGAGGGGTGCCCGTCCGGGCGTAGAGCTCCTCGGGGCTCCCGAACTCCTCGTAGAAGGCGCGCCTGACGTCCTCCCCCACCTCGTGGTTGTAGGAGACCACCGGCATGACGAGCTCGCCGCCCTCGCCCAGCATCGCCAGCGTGGCCCCGTGGGTCGTCACGGCCACGGCCGAGACCTTGCCCGCCCACTCCGCCAGCGCGGCCCTGACCCACCTGACGATGGACTCGGCGTCGTCGCAGAGGAGGTCGCCGACCCTCACCTCGCCTATGCGCGTCGAGGACGAGTGGAGGACCTCGAGGCCCTCGCTGTACACCAGGAACTTCTTGTTGGTCTTCCCCACGTCGAAGACGGCAACCAGACGCCCACCCGGGCTAGCCATGGCCCCCCGGACCCGCGGGCCTCCGCCTCCCCCTGCCGCTCCGCTCCATCGCCATCACGGGCTCGTCCCTGTAGAAGAGGACGCAGATGTCGTCGTGCACTATCACGATGTCTGGCTCCAGCGCGACCTCCTCGCCGATCTCCCCCACGTACTCGCCGTTCTCGTAGTAGTAGTAGCGCTCGAAGGGGACCCTCGCGATGGCGACCTTGCTCACGTTGTAGCCCCGCCTCTTAGCGACCTCGATGAACTGCTTTACGTCCTCCGGGATCTCTGGGGCGTCCACGCGGCAGCGTCGCGCTCCCTCACTTATCCCTTTCGTCTGGCTAGCCGTGCCCCTCGGGCTCGACGTGGATGACCACGTCCACGTCCCCCAGCCTCCTCCTCACCTCCCGCTCCGCCTCGTCGCAGATCCTGTGGGCCTCCTCCACCGTCAGCCCCCCGTCGACCTCCAGGTGGACGTCGGCGAAGAGCTTCGAGCCGGCCTGCCTGACGCGGAGGCTGTGGACGCCCCTGACGCCCCTGACGCTGGCCAGCGCCCTCTCGAGCTCCCTCACGACCTCCTCCGGCGGGCTCTCGGCGGTGACGAAGGCCTTCAGCTCGCGCAGCATCTTGGCAACCAGGACCGCGGCCGCCGCCAGGAGGGCCGACGCCGCCAGCGCGTCGTAGAGCGACGAGACGAGGGAGCCCAGCGCCACGCCCGCGAGCGAGAGGGAGCCCTCCACGACGTCGAAGGCCAGGTGGCGGGACTCGGCCTTCGCCGCCTGGCTCTCCGAGCCCAGGGCTCCCAGCCTGGCGCTCAGGAGGAGGTTCAGCGCGAGCGAGGCGAGGGCGAAGGGGATCCCCACCGGGTCGACCCTCTCGGCGTACCCGTGCGTGAGCCTGTCGAAGATGGTGAAGGCGATGAACGAGAACGTGGCTACCATCAGCAGCAGCACGATGAGGGCGCCGTAGACCTCGAAGAGCTCGTGCCCGTAGCGGTGCTCGACGTCGGGGGGCTTCCTGGACTCCCTCCTAGACAGGAGGGCCACCGACGCGCTGACGACGTTGAGGGCGGAGTCCGTGCCGTCCGCCAGCAAGGCCAGGCTGCCCGAGAAGACGCCGCCGGCGACCTTCAGCGCGCACAGCGCCGCGTTGCCGACCAGCGAGGTCAGCAGGCCCCTCTCGACCGGGTCAGCCCCGCGCGACCTGGGCCCGCCCCGGGCTCCACCGGCGGCCACGCGCTACACCCGGCGGGCCTCGTCGAGCCTCTTGAGCTTAGCGATGCTCTCGGCCTCGCTGGGGTCCGGCTCCCTGACGGAGAGCCACGCGTCGATGATCTCCTTGGCGACCTCCTCCGTCGTCAGCCTCGCGCTGAGCGCAAGGACGTTCGCGTCGTTCCACAGCCTGGCCCCCCTCGCCGTCTGGGCGTCGAAGCAGAGGGCCGCCCTCACGCCCCTCACCTTGTTGGCGGCTATGCTCACGCCGGTCCCCGTGTAGCAGACCACCACGCCGAAGTCGACCTCGCCCCGCGCGACCATCTCGCCCACCTCCAGCCCCACGTCGGGCCAGGGGTGGGGCGCCCCGCTCCTCAGCGCCCCCACCTCGACCACCTCGAAGCCCTTGGACCTCAGGTACCCCACCACGAACTTCGCCACCGCGTAGACGTCGTCGGAGCCCACCGCGACCCTGGCCACGGGTGCGCACCCCGCGCAACCCCTTTTAGGGGTTGCGGCGCGGCGTCACCCTTTATTAACCCGCAGGGCCCCGGGAGTGCGAGGCCGATGCTGCTCGGGTTCTTCACGGGCGGGCAGCTCGGCGACCTGAGGAGGACCCTCGAGTGGGCCGCGAAGCACGGCTTCCAGTCGATCAGCGTCGCCGCGCCGCCCGGCTCGAAGTTCTTCGACGTGGGCGAGGTGATCAAGGACCCGAGGCCCGTGAGGGAGCTCCAGGAGAGCACGGGCGTCGTCATCAGCGCCATCGGGTTCTACGGCAACCCGATCGACCCCGACCCCTCCACGCGCAAGCTCCACTCGGAGCACTTCGAGAGGCTAATCGAGGCTGCCCACAGGCTCGAGCTGCCCGTGGTGACCGGGTGGATCGGCAAGTACCCCGGCGACGTCGACAGGAACCTGCAGGAGATAAAGAAGGTCTGGCCGCCCATCGTCAAGAGGGCCGAGGACCTCAACGTCAAGATAGCGATAGAGAACTGCCCGGGCAACATAATGTACCGCCCGGACATCTGGCGCGCTGTCTTCGAGGAGCTGGGCTCCCCGGCCCTAGGCCTCGAGTTCGACCCCAGCCACCTGATCTGCCAGATGATCGACGCGGTCAAGGCCGCCGACGAGTTCGGCGGGCGGATCTACCACATCCACGCGAAGGACGCGCAGGTGCTCTGGGACCGCGTCAGGGAGCTGGGGATCACTGTCGGCGGCTGGTGCCCCCACCGCCTGCCCGGCTACGGGCAGTTCGACTGGGCGGCCTTCTTCTCGGTGCTGAGGAAGCACAACTACAACTACGCGGTGAGCATCGAGCACGAGGACCCGTTCTTCAAGTACGAGGAGGGGCTCATACTGGCCAAGAAGTTCCTGGAGAGGTTCGTGATTTGAAATAATGATTTTGATTTTTAATTTTAAATTTTAATTTTGAAATTACCTTCTCCTCGACGCGAGGAACGCGTTGACCTCCTCGATCATCTTGAGCCTGCTGCGGTACTCCTCGAGCCTCGAGAGGAGGGGCTCCGAGACCGCCTTGTACTCCTGCTCGCTCATCTCGCCCAGCTCGTACGCCACCTTGTACTTCTCGAACTCCGCCTCGAGCTTGCGGATCTCGTCGCGCAGCTGGCTCACGAAGGGCTCCAGCCTCAGCGAGAGCGTGAGCAGCTCCCTGATCATCAGGTTGAGCTGCCTGCGGTAGCGCCTCTCGTACTCCGTGTAGAGGCTCGTGGATATCGTCGCCTTCATCTCGTCCAGCCTCCTGAGCTTCAGCTCGAGCTCCCTCACCTTGCTCATGGCGTCCGAGCACCGCTCGAGCAGCGCGTCGAGCGTGAGCACCTCGCGCCTCGGCGCGTACCTGAGGACCTGGTACCTGAACTGGGTGTCCCTCCACTTGGAGTAGTCGAGCAGCTTCGTCTCCAGCGCGTAGATCACGTCGCTCAGGTATATGTAGCTCCTGTACTCCTCGGGGACCTCGAGCTGAAGGGCGAGGCTGTCACCGCGCTTGACGGTCCTCAGCCTGCAGGTGACGAGCGAGCCCCTCATGTGAGGGGGGAGGATGGCGAAGGATATCGAGAAGGTCCCGTCCAGGTACACCTCCTCGCCGAGGATGTCCTTCTTCGGGAGGATCTCCTTCAGGTACCTGTACAGCGCCTCGCTCTCGAATATCGACACCCTGAGCGGCAGCTCGTAGATGGCCATCCCGCTGACGATCCTCAGCTCGCTCGGCGAGATCACCTTCCTCTCCTCCCTCCCCATCCTCGAGAGGCCGCTGGCCCTGCGCGAGGGGGTGTAGGCGGAGGCGAGGGAGGCGGCGAGGCCCAGCGCCGTGGCGTAGAAGAGGCCCTCCACCGGCAGCGGGCTCACGACCAGCGGCGCCCCGCCGAAGAGGGCGCCCACCAGCGACGGGATCGAGTTGATGAGGGGGGCTAGCAGCCAGCCCAGGTACGAGGCGATGAGGCCCAGGATGAGCGCCTCGACGATCATGGCGTTGAAGAGGTTCTTGGGGTCGGCCCCGAGCGTGGCCATCGTGTAGATGTCCCTCCTCCTGTCCTCCACGTGGCCCAGCATCACCACGGCGTTCATCAGCGCCGCTATCACGAGGAGGACGAACGACTCGGCGCCCCTCAGCGAGATCTGGTAGGAGCTCTCGTACGTCGTGACCAGCCTCCCGCTCAGCACGTGGACCGTCGCGGGGAGGGCGGAGAAGATGAGCTCGGCCGCCTCCCTCGCCAGCGTCACGTTCCTAGTGATCAGCCAGACCCGCGAGAGCGACAGCCTGCTCCCCAGCGGGTCGAGGGGGGCCAGCACGAGCATCTGGACCGTCATGAAGTCCCCGAAGAGCGGGCGGAGCTCGGGGTCGAGCGTCGAGTTGAGCACGAGCGGGTCGAAGAAGCCCACCACCTTCACCGGCCTGTCCCACACGAGGCCGGCCGGCGCCGGCGGACCCTGCATGCTCGGCTGTGCGAAGTAGAGCCATATGCTGTCGCCGACGCTGATCGATGTGGAGAGCGTGCGCGGCAGGATCACCTCAGCCGCGCCGTCGCGGGGCAAGCGGCCCTCGTAGACGGCCGCCGAGAGGTTGAAGTAGCGGCTCGCGAAGGCCATATCGATGGCGACGAGCTGGGCGTAGATCATCGCCTCGCCGCCCCTCGTGGCTATCAGTACGCCGATGTAGTTCGGCGGCGTCACCGCCATCCGGCCGACCTCGCCCGCGCCGGCGAGGGCCCTGAACCACTCGACCTCGGACTGGTTGAAGCCCGTGGGCCTCCTGATCAGGTTGGCCTCGACGTCGAGGCCGTAGAGGCCCAGCCCCCGCCTAGTCTTCACGGTCGCGGCGACCCCGATGGAGACGCCCGAGACGGCTAGCACCGACGAGACCACCAGCGTCATCGCCGTGAGGACGAGCACCGTCCTGAGCCTCTTGGACCTCATGTACCGGAGGGCTATCTGCAGCCAGAAGCCCCTCACGGGCCCCGCAAGCGCGGACGCCAGCAGGAGCAGGCCGTAGGCGAGGAGGCCGAGCACCAGGGTCCCCGCGATCAGGGTCGGCACGTCCAGGGCCACGAGCGGGAGGCCCAGCGCGCCCAGCAGGCCGGCCACCGTCACTCTCATCGTCGGGGACGTGAGGACCGAGAGCAGGAGCAGCGCGACGAGCAGGGGGGTCCTCACGATCAGGAGCCGCCTGCGCCTCTCGAAGAGGAGCATCGGGAACGCGTAGGCGAACGCGAGCGTCAGGACGAGCATGCCCAGCGCGACGAACTGGGAGTAGGTGAACAGCCCCTCCACGCGGCTCCGGAGGGACGCGACGCCGCTCACGAGGCTCAGCAGCGCGCCGATCGCGGTCGTGTAGTTGCCCCTCTCGAAGTAGAAGAGGGCCTGCCTCGCGAGGGCCCTCAGGACGCGCGCGTCGCGCCTGAAGTCCTCAGTGGGGTAGCCTATCGCCTCCAGCTGCCTGAGCGAGTCGTCCAGCTGCGTCAGCTGGTCTTTCAGGAAGGCATCGGCCGCGTAGTACGACCAGGGGATCAGCGTCGTCGAGTTCGACACCCAGTACCTCAGCGTCCTGGCCTCCGCGACCGTCGTGTCCGCCGTTATCAGCACGGGGTACTCCATCGGCAGCAGGTAGGTCCTCAGGAAGCCCCTCGCCGGGAGCTCCACGCCGGGCCTCACGATCAGCCTGGTGGGCCTCCTCGTCACGGGGTCGAGGATGCTGACGTTGACCGGCCTCGCCAGCGCCAGCCAGACAGGGCACCTCACCACGCTCGCGTTCCCCTCGGTGAGCACCTGCAGGGGTATGCGCATCTCCGTGAAGTAGGTCACGTTGGGCCCCGGCGCGTAGTAGGACCTGTAGCTGATGGTCTCGAGGAGCGTGTCAGCCACCCTCACTGGGATCAGCGGGTAGCTGCGGGGGGCGCCCGTGTAGTTGGCGGCCGCCGTGCGGTTGGTCGGGGAGGAGGACAGGGACAGGAGGTAGACGTCGCGCGGCACGAAGTCCAGCTGGGCCACCCACACGCCGACGGGGTTGGTGAGCGCCCTGAAAGTCAGCGTCCGGCCGTCGGCCCAGAGGGTGACGTTGAGGGCCACGCCGCCCAGGGGGCGCCCGCTGGGGTACTCCCTCACGACGAGGATGAACTGGCACGTGGGCTGAGCCAGTGCGCTAGCGGCCAGCGCGGCGAGGAGGAGCGGGGCGAGCGGGAGGGCCCTGCGCCTCACACCTCCTCACCCCTGCTCAGCTCATTGAGTTTGGCCTCGTACTCGCGCTTAAGCTTTACGTAGAAGACCTCCTCGACCTCGCCCCTGCTGTGTAGCTCCTCGAGCCGCTGCAGCAGCCTCCTGTACCTCTCCCTCTCCCTGACCAGGTAGCTCGTGCGCTGGCGCCAGACGTAGGCCGTTAGGGCCCAGAGCAGGCCGGTCGCCGCCATCAAGACCCACAGGCTCGGCGTCAGCGCCAGCTGCAGCTCGACGTACTGGGTGACCCTCGTGTCGACGGTGGCGGCCGACACGTACTGGCCCCTCGAGGCTGTGAACCTGTAGGGGCCCGCCAGCAGGTAGAACGTCGCGACCCCCCTCTCGTCCGTCCGGGCCACGTCAGCCAGCGCACCGGTGAGAGAGTAGGCAGCGACGGTGGCGCCGACGGCCGGCCTAGCGCCGTACGAGACGTAGACGGTGACGCGCCTGACCGCCGCCCTGAGCGTAACTGTCGTGTCGTTGGTTAGGGAGACCACCGTGGAGCCGGCGGGCGAGCCCTGCCACTGCACGCTGACCGTGTAGTTCCCCGTGGGCAGCGCCGTGCAGTTCACGAAGCCCCTAGCGTCTGTGAAGCCGGCGCAGGCCAGGCTGCCGGTCTCGTCCCTCACGAAGACGGCGGCGCTGGGGAGGGGGGTTCCGTCGGCCATCTCCACCCTGACCCTCAGCTTCGCCAGCCCGACGGTGACCGTGAAGTTCCTGTTCGAGTAGACCAGGAGGCTCTTGCGCACGCTCAGCAGGCCGTCCGTCACCTCCAGGAGGTAGGCCCCCGCGCTCACGTTCAGGAACCTGACGAGCCCGCTCTCGTTCGTGAAGCCCCTGTAGACGAGCCTCCGCGTGGCGTTCTCGTACAGGTTCACGAGGTAGCCGGCCAGCGGCCTGCCCTGGGTGTCGACGCAGAGGACCGTCACGTTGAAGCTCCTCGGGATGACCACGCGGGGGACGATGGGCGGCAGCGTGACGTTGAGCCAGCTCACCACGAGCAGGGTGCCCCACGGGCTTGTGACGTTCAGGGCTATGGCCCACCGGCCCTCGTACACCGCGCTGAGCACCCACCTGATCCTCTGCTCGCCGCTCAAGCTGGTGAAGTTGACCACACTGCTGCCGGCCACGATCGGCAGGGCGCGGGCCGGCGCCAGCAGCGCGACCGAGACGTTGCGGACCGCCGCCCCCGAGCGGATGATGGCGGTGACGGTGACGAAGTCGTCTATGTAGGCGCTGCGGGGGGCCTCCAGCCTCGCCTCGATCGGCGAGTAGAGCGTCGCGGGTTCCACCGCCTGGTAGAGGAGCAGAGCCCTCACGAGGGCGCTCGGGTCGCCCCCGGTCGCCGCCAGGACCACTGAGGCCCTAACGGGGCCGCGCCACTCGGCGAGCTGGTAGGCGACGTTCAGCGTGCCCTCCTGCGGGATCAGCAGGAGCCTCCTCGCCACCCCCTCTGGGGCCTCCAGCAGGGACGTGAAGTTGCGGAGCAGCAGCCCCAGCTCGGCCGGGTACCGCGAGAGGGCCCTGGCCTCCCTCCGGAGCACCGTGAGGTTCGCGGCGGCCGACGCGACCCTCTCCCTGGCCCTCAGCAGGCTGGAGAAGTTCAGGTAGAGGGACAGGAGCCTTGAGTACAGCTCCTTCCTCAGGGGGTTGGTCTCGTTGACGTAGGCGCGCCAGAGCTGTTCCCTGTACGCGTCCAGCAGCGACGCGAGGGTGGGGCTCGTGTAGTTCACCGCCACCACCAGCCAGCCCCTCTCGCCTCTGAACGCCAGCCACCTGGGGGCGGGGACGAAGGTGCGCTCAGCGCTCACGCTCAGCTCGCTGCCGTTCACGAGGACGGAGCCCAGCCGCGCCGTCAGCAGCCTGAGGTAGGGGAGGAAGAGCGTGCCGCTGAGCCCGCTGGGGGGCTCAAGCACCGCGTCCACCCTCACGACCGGCGCGAGGCCCGAGAAGGTGAAAGTCTGCCTCAGCGTGAAACCCTTCCCTCCGCACACCTGCTCCACCCTCGCGACAAGTGACCCGTTCATGAGGAGCCTCACCCTGCACGTGGCGAGGTCGTAGCCCCCCGCCACCATCGATAGGTTCCTGAGGAGGACGAAGCCGACGAAGGGCCAGTCGGCGAAGGCGAGGTTGCCCCCCACGCCGTCGAACGCCAGGTGGAGGAGCGAGGCGTTGCTGAAGACGGCGAGGTACCCGGGGCCCCTGACCACGATCGCGTTCGTCACGTTGAGCGCGTAGGAGCCGGTGGCGTTGAACACCAGGAGGGTCAGGTTGGCGAGGCGGACGCTGAGCCCGGCTGCGCGGCTGACGTTGACCGCGGGCGGGGCGGACCTGTACATCACGACGTAGCGGGTGGCGTTCATGGCCGGCAGCGCGGCCGGGAAGACCAGACTGCAGCTCCTGTAGTACCCGCTCGGGTAGAAGGTGCAGTTGACCAGCTGCAGCGGGACCGGGGCGCCCGACGCGTTGACCACGGTCAGCGTCCCGTTGTAGGCCTCACCCTCGAGGAAGCTCAGATTCAGGGGGACGAGGGCCACGCGGGGGTAGGGCAGGGGGTTGAAGACCACGATCTCGCGCAGCCCCTGGCCCTGGCCCAGCGCGAGCGGGGCTAGGGCCGCCGCTGCCGCGAGG
>JAGDWA010000067.1:16964-21255 GCA_023269735.1 Thermofilum sp. | reverse complement strand
CCGCCGCCATACCTTGCTAGGCTACGGCCCCTCTCGGGGAAGGGCCCTAAGGGCTTAAGCTTTACGGGGGTAGCCCGCGGTCGCCGCTAGAGGTCTGCGGGCGGGTGCGTAGAAGCCCACCACGACGCCCTTGAAGCTCTGGATGAAGGCCTCGCACTCAAGGACGTCCTCAGGCGTCAGGTCCCCCGGGAGCTCACCGAGCGCCAGCTCGATGGCGCGCTCGGGCTCCAGCCCCTCCCTCACCCTCTTGACCACCAGGTCGCACAGCGCGTTGAGCGCCCCCAGGCTGTAGGCTGCAGTGGCCCTCGCGAGCCTCCCGACCTCTTCGCGGCCGAGCAGCCCGCCAGCGGCCCGCTCGATGATCAGCCTCCTGGACTCCTCATCCGGAGGGGGCACGTAGACCGCCGCCTCCACGCGCAAGCCCTGCAGCGAGCTGAGCAGCGCTAGCGGGCGGCTGCTCTCCAGCACAATAGCCCTCGCACCCCTCTCGAGCAGCTCCTCCACCCTGGCAGCCAGCTCAGGGACCGCTTCCGCTCCCTCGATGTGTAGAACTTCCCTACCCTCCGCGCGCCGATAGCTCGGCAGTCCGCATGCCCGCAGGGCCTCGCGGACCACGGTGCTCTTCCCGCAGCGGGGTGGGCCGAAGACCACCACCAGCCGCCCTCCCCCGCGGAGGACCCCGCACAGCCCCCTCCAGGGCTGGACCAGAGACGGGGCTAAGGGGGGCTGGCGGAGCGCCCGGGGGGCGCGGGCGGCTAGCCGTCGAAGCTCGGTTGCGGCCAGCGCGCCGTACGCCGCCAGCATGGCGGTGGGCCCATGGCCCACGCTCAGGCCCAGCGTGGTGGCCTGCAGGTGGATGGCTGCCGCCGCTATGAGGGGGGGTACGAGCCAGGCCGCTACCTTGCCCACCCCCCTACCGCCCCTCGCCACGGCCGCCCCGACGGCCGCGTAGATCAGGGTGACGAGGAGGAGGCGGGGCCGGCCCACGACGTTGGTGCGCAGCCACGCGCTGAGCGCCTCAAGCTCGCTGGATCCGCTCAGCCCCCCAAGGCCCTCGACGATCACAGCGCCCTTCCAGCTCAGGGCTCCAGCCGGCATCATCAGGGCCCAGCGGAAGCTCGTCAGTAGCGCGTAGAAGGCCGCGTAAGTCGCGGCCACCCTAGGCGGTGCCGCAGCCAGCGAGTACAGCAGCGCCCCGAAGAGCGCTGCACCTAGGGGGTTGCGGCCGCTGAGCAGCACCGCCAACGCCCAGACCAGCGCCTGACGCCAGTACCTGAAGGCTAAGACGGCTACGGGGGCCGCTAGAAGCAGCTCCACCGCAGGCATGGGCTCGCCAGCGGAGAGCAGCGTCAGCAGGGCTGCAGCGCCCAGGCCTGGGTGCGCGAGCGAGAGCGCTGCCGCTGTCAGCGGAACCAGCTGAGCTTCCGAGGAACGTACGCCCCAGCTGAGCAGCGCCAGGTAGCCTAGCCCCAGGGTGGCGGCTGCTGCGAGCAGCCTCTCCCCAAAGCTCCGCTTGGAACTCACCGGGTAAGGCTAGCAGCGCCCGCGGTAAAGGTATCGGTTACAAGCCCCGGTACGCGGGAGCACGCTTAAATAGCGCGGGTGGGAGTGCGCCCGACCCCTCATGGGGAGGACCAAGGTCGTGGGCAGCGCCGGGCGCTTCGGGGCTAGGTACGGCTCCACGCTGAGGCAGAAGGTGGCGATGATAGAGGCTAAGATGAGGGGGCCCCACAGGTGCCCGCGCTGCTTCACGCGGGGGACCGTGAGGAGGGTCAGCGTGGGCATCTGGAGGTGCAAGAAGTGCGGCTACACGTTCGCTGGGGGGGCTTGGACCCCCCGCACCGAGCTCGGGAAGACGTTCGCGCCCGAGGAGCTGCAGAGGATAGGGCAGCTCAGGCAGCGGTGAGCGTCCGCTACCTAGTGACAACCACCCATCGCTCGAACCCCCGGGTGAGGTCCCTCGCGAAGGAGCTGGCGCGCTCCCTCCCCAGAGCCGTGAGGGTCAACAGGGGCAAGATGAGCCTGGCAGAGGTCGTGGAGCGCGCCAAGTCCCTGGGGGCCTCCAGGGTCGTGATCGTGGGGCGCGGCCTCCGCGGCAACCCGGGGCGCGTCGAGATCCTCGAGGGGCTGAACCCGCCCTTCGTCTCGCTGGTTCTGAAGCTGCGGGGGGTGAAGCTGGCGCGAGAGCTGGGCGTGCGCCCGACCCCTCCCCTGAGCGCCGCCGTGGTCGCGCAGCCAGTGCCAGCGGCCGTCGAGTTCGCCCACGAGCTGGCGGCGGCGATGGATCTCTCGATCCTCGAGGGGGTCAGGCCGGAGGATTTGGCCGACTCGTACGATAGCGTGCTGCTGGTCGAGCACGTGGGCCGGGGGGGCGCGGCGTTCGCGCTCTGGTTCCTGGACCCGCGGACGGGGGGTCCGCGGGGCCCGCGGCTGCTGGTTGAGAGGTACGCGGTGATCGCGCGTGGCGCGGTACGAGGCAACGGTCAGCCTTAGGGCCCGCGACGAGCGCGAGGCGCGAGCCATCTACTCGGCGCTGTCGGTGGAGGCTGGGAGCCAACCCTCGGCGCTAGTGAGCGTGAAGGTGGAGCTCAGGGGCGCAGAGTTGACGCTCGCGCTAGCCTCCGACAAGAGATCCTCGCTGCGCGCTGCCCTCAACAGCTTCCTCAGGCTCCTCACGGCCCTGGAGAGGGCAGCCGAGGCTCTCTCGCAGCGGGAGGCCCACCCGCCCGAACGTAGGCAGCAAAGTTTATCATAAGATGCGTGGGATAGCCGCGTGGCTGAGATCTCGGAGACCCTGCGCGCGGAGGTCAAGCGCTACCAGGACCTAGTTGAGCGGATCCGGATGGTGGCGCTCAACAGGCAGCAGCTGCAGGCCCAGCTCAACGAGGTAGACCGCGCGCTGAGGGAGCTCAGCGCGATAGACGACAGCAGGCCCGTGTACAAGATCGCCGGCTCAATCATAGTGGCAAAGAGCAAGAGCGATGTCGTAAGTGAACTAACAAGCATGAAGGAGATGCTGGAGATAAGGATAAAGACCCTGGAGAAGCAGGAGGACCTGCTCAAAAAGCAGTTAGAGGAGCTGGAGAAGAAGCTCTCGAGGAAGCTTGGCGGGGCGCAGGCTGAAGCCGGCTAGACACCTCGAGCGTAGCCGGCTTGAGGAGCTGGCCAGCTGGCTAGCGGAGAGGGTCCTCCAGCTCGTGGAGAGCGAGCTCGGACTCGAGAGCGACGAGGTGGCCGTCCGGGCCTCCATCAGCGAGGAGTGGCCCTACGTGGTGGAGGTCGAAGCTCACCTTAAGCCGCGGCATGGTGGTGGGGTGGTCACTCGTGAGCTTGAGAAGGTGCTCGATAAGGCGATTGCCGAGCTTGCTGAGATGCTGGCTGAAGAGGGGCTTGAGCCCGCGGGCTAGCGCTGCGGGCACAGTGAGAGAGTTCGCGCGCCGAGCTAGGGGGCCTGTCCTCGTGGTCTCCCACGCCAACGCGGACCCTGACGCCGTGGCCTCCGCCCTCCTCATGCACCTGGCACTGAAGCACCTGGGCTTGGACGACGTGGATGTGGCGTTCCCCGAGGGGCCTAGCCGCCTCTCCCGCAAGGTGCTAGCGGGCCTGAACCTCGACGTGCGCTACCTGAAGGCCCCCCCGCGCCGCCACTACGGCGCCGCCGTCGTGGTTGACGCCACCAACTTCGCCCAGCTGACGGTGTTCCGCCGCCTCGTGGAGAGGCTCCCACTCAAGTTGGTGGTGGATCACCACGTGCCCCAGGGCGACATCGTCTCCGGCGCCGCGTTCTCGCTGGTGGGCAACGAGCCGGCCACCGTTGTCCTCGCGTACCGGGTCGTCAGGGACCTGGGGCTCAAGCTGGACCCGCGGTTGGCCACCCTGGCGCTCTCCGGGCTCCTCTTCGACAGCAGGCGCTTCGCGTGGACGACGCCCGAGGCCCTCCGTGCGGCCGCGAGCCTCGTGGAGGAGGGGGGCGATTACGCCCTTGCACTATCGCTACTCGAGGAGGAGACTCCCTTCTCGGAGCGGGTGGCCAGGCTGAAGGGGGCGCTCAGGAGCCACGTGCTGAGGGTCGGAGACTTCCTCGTCGCGGCGAGCGAGGTGGGATCCTTCGAGGCCTCCGTGGCGAGGTCCCTCGTCGCGCTGGGCGCGGACGCAGCCCTAGTGGCGTCTGAGAAAGGCGGGGAGTGCAGGCTGAGCGTAAGGCTATCGAAGGGCTTCGTGGAGCGGACCGGCATCAACGCGGGGCTAGACGTGGCCGCTGAAGTGGCCCGCAGCCTCGGCGGCAGGGGCG
>JAGDWA010000067.1:0-16867 GCA_023269735.1 Thermofilum sp. | reverse complement strand
CCTGCAGCGCGAGCGAGGCCCTCCGAGCCGCGCTAACCGCGATAACGTCAAAGCTGACGTCCAAGCCCAGGCCCCTGCGGTGAGCATGCTGCCCATCGATCGAGGAGGAGTTCGTAAGCTCCTCCTCACGACGGTCCCGGGCCTAGAGGATCTGCTCCTGGAGGAGGTGCAGCGCATCGCGCCGGGTAGGGGCGCGCTCAGGCGGGGGCGGGTGCTGTACGAGCTGGAGAGGGCGGCGGGGGGCGGCGAGCTCTCCCGGATGCTCTCGAAGCTCACGCTGGCGGAGAAGGTGCGCGCAGTCGTAGCGGAGGGGAGGGCGAGGGAGCTAGGCGGCATCAGGAGGCTGGTCCTCAGCGCGCCGGCCCTCGAGGGGCTGGGGCGCCGCCCGCTCTTCTTCGCCGTTGAGGCCGAGCGGGAGGGGGACCACAGCTTCACGTCGGTGGACGTAGCGAGGGTCGTGGGCTCAGCGATCCAGGAGCTCTACCCAAACCTCAGGGTGTCCCTCGACGACCCCGACGTGCTCCTCTATGCGGAGCTGATCGAAGACGAGTTCAGGCTGGCTATCGACCTGACGCCCTTCATCAGCCTGAAGGACAGGGGCTACAGGGTGTATGTGCACCCGTCCTCTCTGAACCCCATCGTCGCCAGGTCGATGGTGAGGATCGCGCGGCTGAAAGCCGGTGAGACGCTGGTGGACCCAATGTGCGGCAGCGGCACCATAGTCATCGAGGGGCTGCTAGATCAGCCTGCGGCAGTGGGCTTGGGGTTCGACGTGAACCCCCGGCACGTGCGGGGGGCGCTGCTGAACGCGAGCACCGCCGGCGTTGTGGCAGACTTCGCGGTTGCCGACGTCAGGAGGCTGTCCCGGACCCTCCGGGAGAGCGTAGACGTGCTGGCCGCCAACCCCCCCTACGGCATACGCGAGAGGCCCGTCGGCGGTCTGGCGGCCGTGTACCGCGCGCTGTTTAGAGCTGGGCGCGCCACCCTGAGAGAGGGCGGCAGGCTGGTCGTGCTGAGCCCCCTGAAGGGCCTCGTCGAAAGGGCTTCGCGCCTCTACGGCTGGTCCCCGGCATCCGTCAGGCAGATCGAGATGGGCGGCCTCGCGGCATTCATATACCTTTTCGAGAGGGAGTGAACGGGGGGCGACCGGGCTCAGGCGCTCGGGGCAGCTGCAGCAGGCGCCTCGACGGTTGACCAGGTGAAGATTTAAATGAGTCCGCAGACCGCGCCCGCCGAACGGAGGCATGGTGAACGTGAAGTACGTTCCGCCGAGGGTCTACATCGAGGAGCTCGCCAGGTACCTGAAGGAGAACTTCGGAGAGGTGGTGAAGCCGCCGGAGTGGGCGCTGTACGCGAAGACTGGCAGCCACAAGGAGCGGGTGCCCGACGACCCCGACTGGTGGTACAAGAGGTGCGCTTCGCTGCTCAGGAAGCTGTACGTGCACGGCCCCACGGGGGTCGAGCGGCTGAGGACCGCCTACGGGGGGCGCAAGAGCCTAGGCCACAGGCGTGAGCACTTCAGGAAGGCCGGGGGTTCCGCCATCCGGAAGGCCCTCCAGCAGCTGGAGGCGGCCGGCTTGGTAGCTCGAAGCCCCCAGGGGAGGGTCCTCACGCCTAAGGGTGTGAGCATCCTCGACTCTTTGGCGCTCAAGGTGTTCAAGCAGCTGGCTGCCGAGCGGCCGGAGCTGGCAAAGTACTTAACCTGACGGGTGGGCGAGATGGGGGAGGTGGGCGTGGAGGGCTACGAGCAGTACGATGAGGAGGCCAGAAGGATCATGGAGAGGAAGCTGGCTGAGTACCAGCGGAGCGTGGCCGAGGCGCGGCAGGCCGAGGAGGCGCGCCGGCTGGAGGAGGCCAGGAGGCAGGAGCTGCTGAGGAGGCTGCTGACACCGAGGGCGCGGGAGCGGCTGTCCAACCTGAAGGTCGTGAGGCCCGAGCTAGCTGAGCTGCTGGAGAACCAGATCATCCAGCTGGCGCAGGCGGGCAGGATCCCGGTGCCAGTGACCGACGACCTGCTCAAGGAGATCCTCTCCAAGATCACTGAGCAGCAGAGGGAGATAAAGGTCAGGTTCTACAAGCGCCCCGTCTAGGTGAGGCGTATGGCGCGCAACAAGCCTCTTGCGAAGAAGCTGCGCCTAGCTAGTGCGATAAAGTCGAACTACCAGGTGCCGGTGTGGGTAATAGTGAAGACGAGGAGGAGGGTCTCGAGGAAGCTCAGGAGGAATTGGAGGAGGTCGCGGATGCAACTGTAGGTGATGGCGATGGCGGGCGAGGGCATCTACACTATACCGCTGCGGGACGCTTACAGGGCCCCCTGGACCAAGAGGGCTAAGGTGGCCGTTAGGCTCGTGAGGGAGTTCGTGGCGCGGCACGTAAAGCCCGATATTGTCAAGATCGACCCGGAGGTGAACGAACTGATATGGTCGAGGGGCATCAAGCGCCCCCCGCGGCGCATCAGGGTGAAGGTTGTGGTGCGCGAGGAGGAGGGGGTGAGGGTCGCGGAGGTCAAGCCGGTGGAGGGCGAGGGGGAGCGTGAAGCTTGAGCGTGGAAGTGGTCTACGCATTTGGGAACCCTAACATCGGGGTCTACATCACGGCGAGCGATAAGTGGGCTCTGATTCCCGTGGAGGCCCCAGATAAGGTGGAGCAGGCGCTCCGCCGGAGCCTCGGCGTTGAGGTCCTGAGGACGACGGTGGGGGCGTCGTCCCTCATCGGGATCCTGTGCGTGATGAACAGCAAGGGTCTGCTCCTCGGCAACATCGTCAGGGATGGCGAGGTGCAGGCGATTAAGCGCGCCCTGGGGGGTGAGCTCGTCGTCGAGGTGGTGAGCGAGATGCGCGAGAACGCGCTCGGGAACCTGATACTGGCCAACGATAGGGCAGCGATCGTTAGCCCGCTGGTGGCTCCCGAGGTCAGGCGAAAAGTCGCTGACGCCCTCGACGTCGAAGTGGTGGAAGCTACGTTGGGGGGCTCGAGCCTCGTGGGCGCGTTGGGCGTGGCGACCAACAGGGGGGTGCTGCTTAGCCCCATCCTGAGTGATGAGGAAGTGGCGAAGGTCATTGAGCTGATGGGGGTGCCCAAGGGGGGCGTGGGAACCGTCAACCGCGGCAGCATCTTCGTGCGAAGCGGGCTCGTCGCTAATAGCAGGGGCGCGCTCGTGGGGTACGAGACCACCGGTATTGAGATGATGAGGGTGCAATCCTCCCTGTTCTAGCGCTCACTCGATGTAAGTCCTGGCCTCATACTCGCGCAGAACCTCTGGGGGGACCGCGTCTAGTGGCTCGTAGGTCGCGAGGGGCCTGACGAGGTTGGTGACGCTGCTCGAGAGGCAGGCGTCGCACACGCCCCTCCTCCCGTTGACCACGGCGCCGCAGGCACTGCACACTGTGAACTCGAGGTGGAAGCTGATGTTCGACACTCCATACATTTCGGCCAGGCGAACGACCTCTGCTGCGGCCTGCGCCGTCAAGTAGCCCCTCACTCTCACCGCGAAGGTCGACCCTCCGCCTAGAACCCCTTGAAGCGCGCCTTCCAGGAGCGCCAGATCCTCGATCTTGCGCCCGCTTAGGTGGAAGGCGCTGAGCGGCGACGACGCCCCATCAGGCAGTATGCTGTACGCGTTTCTGTCGGCGAGCGCGGCCGTGACAGCCACGGGCAGATCTTTGGCCACTGACCCCCAGAACCTCTTCGTCAAGCCCACCAAGCTGCTGGCTTGCAGGATCGGGTAGCTGCGCCTCAGCGCCGATTCAAAGCCCAAGATTGCCAGCTGGGGCTGCAGAACCTCCACGCCGTCCACCACGCCCCGCAGAGCCCTCCTCACAGCGGCATAATTGTACCTCTCCGCAACCCTCAAGCACTCCCCCGCCACAAGCTCTAGCGCGCGGCGGCTATCAACACCCAGCTCGCTCGCGCGAGAGACGGCGGCCGGCAGCGAGACGGCCGTGCGGAGGGGCACGACGTAAGCCCTGCCGGGCTCGGGCAGCGGGAGGCTGGCTAGCGTGAGGCTGGGGACGCGGTCCCCCCGGAAGACCAGCAGCGGCACCGGTCTATTGGCCATCGCTGGCAAAGCCGCCGCCACCTCGTTGCCCGCCTTGATCGTTAGTGCGACGTTGATGGCGGGGAGCAAGTCCTCGGAGGGGGGCTCCTCGAGTACAAGCGTCAGCCTCCGGTAGTCGGGTGGCAGGACATCAATGATCTCGAGGTCTTCGCGCTCAAGCTCCTCTACGAAGAGCACCACCTCCGCCGCCCTCGCGACAACCCTCGTGATCGCGCGCGCGACGCTGCGGAGGGTGCTTGCCCCCAGCGCTAGCAGTGGAATGCCGCCGAGGCTGAGCGCCGGGTCCTTCACGTAGATTAGGCCCCTCATCTGATACTCGTAGAGCACCGGCGATAGGCGCTTGAGCGCGTAGCGGGATGCCAGCGCCTCCACCAAGTCCCCCCTGTACTGGGCGTAGGTGTCGTCGGTGAGCGATTTGAAGGCCACCTGCTCCACCGATCTCGGTACGCAGACGTAGCGCGGCTCCATGCCGCAGAGCAAGGTCTCCACGATCACCGCCAGAACCTCGGCGTCGATGGTGGGGGCCTCCCAGCGCCTAATGCTTTCCATCAGCTTGCCCAGCAGGGCAGTGAGCTCCTCGGGCTTCGGCCTGCACCCGACGACGCTGGCGACCCTCTCAACGTCCCCCGCCCCCACCGCTATGCCGCGGTAGCTCGTTAGGAGAACGCTATTCTTTCGCTCCCCAAACTGCATCTCCCTAACTTTCGCCAAAACCCATCTACCGAACTCCGTGAGCGTGTAGCGGCCTTCGCTTGACACCATCACTAGGTTAGCTCTCATCAATTTTTTTAAATGAAAGTTCAATTTACCACTCTTTATATTCATCATATCTCGTAGCTCCGAGAACGTCATCGGCCCCCTTTCATCCAGAAGAGTTAGTATCCTCAACCTGTGCTCCTGGCTTACTCCCTTCAGTACGTTTACCAGATCGTCTAGGCTTCCGAGCCGCATCCGCCTACCGCCAGAACCTCTCCTTCAGCCGAGCGTAGAATCGCTCGCTCCTCTCGTACCACTCTGAGAAGCCTTCCGGGGCTTGGGGGTACGATTCGTAAATCTCGACCGACTCCTCCATCAGACCCTTCAGCCTGACAAGCTCGCTTAGGAGCGTCGGGCGCCTCAGCATCCTGATCGCCGCAGCCGCTTTAGACAGCACCGAGGGCAGGAGCTCACCCTTGTAGCCTATCGCTGAGAGCTCTTCATCGCTCACCACTCCGCTGCTCACTATCAGCTCTATATCGTCGTTCGAGAGAGCTTGCAGGTAGATGCGTGCAACGTCCAGAGCGGCCTGTTTAATGCCGTAAGCTTTGAGGTAAGCTACTGTGTAAGGCCACAGCCTCTCCATCGTGGGCTCGCCCTCCTCTAGCGCTGCCAGCACGCTCGCAGCGGCATGGTGCGCACTCACGAGCGCCGGGCCTATCCCGCCGCCGTGCAGCGGGTTGGCAGTGTAGGCGGCATCGCCGACCGCTAGGAACCCGTTCCAGACGGGGCAGGGCGCTGGACGACGCGTGGGCACAACCCCCCCGCCCGCGTGGAGCACCCTCGCGCCGGCTTCCCTGAGGCGGGGGAGCACATGCTTCTCGAACATGTCCCTGGGGCTCGGTGCCCCCGCGCCCATCTTGACGCCCAGCCCCACGTTGACAGTGCTTCTACCCTTCGGGAACCACCACCAGTACCCCCCTGGCGCTACAACGGCGTCGAGGTAAATGTCCGCGAAGCGGGGGTCCTGCTCCACCTCCACCTCCGCCACGACCCTGTAGGCCGCGTTGAAGTCCTCAGGTGGGGCCTTATAGGAGACCCACCACTCGCTGGGGAGCTTGGTCCTGAGCGCGGCAGCCGCCCCTGTAGCGTCCACCACCACTCTCGCCCGCAGCTCGCCGATCCCAGAGGGGCCGGACACAACGACCCCCCTCACCCAGCTACCCTCGACCACCGGCTTCAGCGCCGAGTGCTGCGCCATCAGCTCGGCGCCCGCGTCCAGAGCCATTTTCAGCAGCCTCCTACCGAAGGCCTTCCTGTCGAGCGCGTAGCCCCTGCCCCACGCAGTGACGGAGTGCCTCTTGCTGGGCGAGAAGACGCGCACCCCCTCTATGATGCCAAGCGCGTCGACGCCGAGGCGGGGCGGCTCCAACCCCACCGCCTTGAAGTGGTGCTCCCCTATGGCGTCGCCACAGACCTTCTCCCCCACCTTGTCCTCACTCTTCGCCTCCACGATGAGCGTGCGGAGCCCCCCCTTAGCCAGCTTGTACGCGGCGAAGAGCCCGGCGACGCCGCCGCCGACGATGACGGCATCGTATCTGACAGACACGAGGCTCCCGACGCTGGACTATTGAAATGCTTTGCTAGCCGACGCGCCGCCTGAGCAAATCTTAAAGGCCCAGGGGCCGGGGATCGCGCGATGAGCGAGCAAGCCGTGAAGCCCGAGAGGGGCGACGTGGTGGCGGTAGAATATACGGTGAGGGAGAAAGCGACCTCCAGGGTGGTCGACACTACGTCGGAGGAGGTCGCGAAGGAGCACGGCATCTACAGGGACGGCGCGGCCTACGGCCCCCGCCTCGTGATCCTAGGTGCGGGGGAGATCCCGCCCGGCCTGGAGGAGGCGCTGCTAGACATGAGGGAGGGGGAGGAGCGGGAGGTTGAGGTGCCGCCCGAGAAGGCCTTCGGAGTAAGGGACCCCGAGAAGGTCAGGGTGATACCGGCGCGCGAGCTCTCGGCGAGGGGCATCGTGCCTAGGGCCGGTATGGAGGTTGAGGTTCGCGGGGAGTGGGGCACGGTGATCAGCGTGGGAGGCGGCAGGGTGATCATCGACTTCAACCACCCGCTGGCTGGGAAGGAGCTGGTCTACAGGGTGAAGCTCGCCAAGGTGTACAAGAGCCCGGAGGAGAAGGTGAAGGCCCTCTTCGAGAAGCACGTCGCCTCTGTCGAGGCCTCTCTAAATCTGAGCAACGGGGATTTGATAGTGACCGTGCCGTTCCAGGCGCTCTCCTCGCCTGAGACTTTATCGGCCATCAGTGACTTCGCCAGGGACGTGGAGCGCTACGTGAGCGAGGTGAAGGCCGTCAGGCTGTCGGTCACGGTGTTCGAGCGGAAGGAGGCAGCGAACCAGCCTTGAGAATCCTCGAGAGGGGTGAGCGCGGCAGGCTGAGACTTCAGCTGGAGAGCCAGGAGGACCTCTACTTCGTCTCGCTCCTCATCGATGAAGGTGACCTCGTAACCGCCTGGACAAGTCGCCAGCTCAGGGTGGAGAGGGCTACGGGCAGCGAGCGCGGCGAGAGGGTCCGCGTGAAGCTCACCGTCCGGGTGAAGAGGGTGGAGTTCCAGCGCTTCACCGACTCCGTCAGGGTCCTAGGCGTGGTAACGGAGGCCCCCGAGTGGCTGAGCGCGCTCGGCTCCCACCACACCATTGGGTTGAGAGTGGGGGATGAGGTGGAGATCGTGAAGCAGGCCTTTACCCGGTACCACGAGAGGATCCTGCGCCTGGCCTCGGCCACCGCCGAGCTGGCAGGCGTAGTGAGTGTGGATGTGGGCGAGGTCGCTGCCGCTGTGCTGCGACCCCAGGGCCTCGAGGTGGTAAGCGTGGTGAGCATCGAGAGGCCGGGAAAGGAGGGGAGCCTGAAAGCCTCGCTGGGCGCGCAGCTCAGCAAAGTACTGCCGCAGGTGCTGAGCGCGCTCAGGGCGCGGGGCTGCAGGAGGATCATAGTGGCGGCGCCGGAGCTGGTCCTTGAGGTCGCGAAAGAGCTCGTGCCGGACGCGCAATACGTCAGGGTTGCCGAGGGGGGGCTGGCGGGGCTCTACGAGCTGCTCCGGAGCCATGCCCTGAGGGGGGTTCTGGCCGAACTCCACATGTCCGAGGTGAGGCAGGCTCTGGAGGAACTGCTGTCGCGCCTCCACCGCGGCTCGGGGAAGGTCGCCCTGGGGGTTGAGGAGGTGGAGGCCGCCCTCCAAGCGCGCGCGGTCGAGGCCCTCCTAGTCCTAGATGAGGCCCTGCTGGGGGGTGAGCGCGGCAGGATCGCTTCGATACTTGAGAGAGCCTCCGAGACGCTGCGCACAATAGCGATCGTGCCGCCAAGCCTGGAGGGGGCCGAGCTCCTCAGGCGCTGCGGGGGCGTCGCAGCGCTTCTCTACTTTGACGTGGGAACGGCCGAGGGGAAAGTTTAACACCCTAGTGCCCCCACGCGCTTCAGGCGCGGCCATGTGCGCGTACGCTGGAGTGCCGGTGCCGCTCAGGCCCGAGCGCATCGGCGTGCTAATCGGTAAGGAGGGGGCGAACAAGGCGCTACTCGAGAAGACCTTCAACGTCGTCCTCCACGTGGACTCGAAGAGCTCGATGGTGTACATCTCGCCCGCTGAGGGGGCAACCCCCTTCGAAGTGCTTAGGGCCAAGCAGGCTGTGGAGGCCATCTCGCTCGGCTTCAGCCTGGAGGACGCCCTCGGCTTGAGCGACGAATCGTGGTGCTTCGAGGTCGTGGACCTGAGCGAAGTCGCTAGGAACGAGGGTGACCTCTGGAGGGTTAAGGCCAGGATCATCGGGGAGGGGGGTAAGGCCAAGAAGAACGTGGAGGCGATGGCCCGCGTCAGGATAGTCGTCGGCGACAAGGTGGTGGGCATCCTAGGCGAGTGCGAGAACGTCGAGATCGCCAGGAGGGCGATCCAGATGCTGATCAGGGGGCGCACCCACGGCGCCGTCTACGGGTACCTCAGGGCGGCTGGGCGCGAGCTGAAAAGGAGGAAGCTCGAACTGTGGGAGAAGCCGGAGCGCGAGGTTTAAGAGCCGCGGCCCCCCGCTAACCGGGCGGGGGTGCCCGAGCTGGGTCAAAGGGGGCGGTCCCCTAGGGGGCCCAGACTCAAGGAGGTCCTCGCACCTGGGAGGTATCCGCTGGCGTAGGCCTGCCCGGGTTCGAATCCCGGCCCCCGCACCATCCGCCCAACTCTCGGGTTGGCTGCCCCTGCGCCGATGCAGGCGAGATGCGAGCTCCAACTCTGCCGCGGATGCGCCCAGGATGCGGCGCGAACTCTCCCTCGCGCGCCTTGAGGAGGCGTGGGGCCCGGGCCGGGATTTGAACCCGGGTTTCGGCGCGGGCCCGTGCCCGCTTCACCGGCTCCACAGGCCGGCGTGTTAGACCAGGCTACACTACCCGGGCCTCGGTCGGGGGGTGGGCCCGGCCCTTATTACCCTTTCTCGAGTGTTCGGAAACGCTTTTCCCCTCCCCGCTCCGAGGGGTCCGTGGATCTAGGCGGCTTCGAGCGCGGCTCCCGGATGCTCTTCTCCCTCCCTAGCGGGAGGCTAGTCGCGCTAATGGTCGCCGCGTCACTCGCCGCCGCAGTCTACGCTGGCTGCCGCCTGACCTTCATCATCTATGCCGCTGCGGTCCTGCCTCTTCAGCTGCTCCTCTCCGCGCCGCGCTCGATTACGCTCAGGAGGGCCTACGGGCTGGTCCCCCTGATTCTGGCATGGGGGGCACTGGTGACCGTCGTGCGCGGTTGGACCCCCCTACTCCTCCTTCCACCCGCCCTGCTCTTCGGCGCGGTCGCCAGGTTCCTATCGAGCTCCGCGCTGGCGCACGCGCTCTTCGGCGCCCCCCTGCTAGCGCTGATGGTCCTCGAGGGGGTCCCCCTCCACCAGGCGGCTGCAGCGACCCTGCTGCTCCTCTTCTCGCTGGCCTCCGCGGAGGCGGTCACGAGATTGGTCGACCGCAGGCTGAGACTATTTGGTGGGTGGGGGTTAGTGTCGGCATACCTGGGCTACACGCTGGCTGGCGACAAGCGCACCTTCGAGGGGGCGCTGAGCAGCCTCTCAGCCTCCAAGACAGTTCCCACGTATGTCCTAGACCTCCTGCACGGCGGCGATCGCGTCGGGATGGTGGTTGTGCCGCACGTCCACCCGGGACCTTACCGTGACCTGGGCAGCAGCAGGCTCCCGGCGATGATAGCGGAGGCCGCGCGGCGGCGAGGGGTCGCCTGCCTCGTGCTCCATGGCGCTTCCACGCACGGCGAGGACCTGCTCCGCGAGGAGGACGCGGCGCGCCTGGCCGAGCTGGTGGCCGCTGGCGAGGGCGAGGTGCTCTGCGAGAGCGAGCGGCTGGGGTTCGCCGAAGTCGTCGACCCCTCCTTCAGGGCGGTGGCCCTGGCCGTCGGCTGCGCGGCGCTGGTGATCGTCGAGCGCAGGGACGCCGGGATGGAGGACATCCCTCTCGAGGCGGCGTCCGGGCTCCAAGGCATCGTGCTGGTGGACGCCCACAACAGCTACGACGCAGTGCGCCCCATGCCCTCTGGCGAACTGCGCGCGAGGCTGGTGGAGATTGCCAGTGCTGCCGCCAAGGCCGCGCGCGAGGGCTTGAGAGGTGGGTGGCAGGGCGCGCTGGCCGCGCGCCCCGGGCGCGTGGGCTCCGAGATCGGCGGTGCCGGCGTCTCGATCCTCTACCTGGCTAGCGGCACGAGCGGCGTGGCACTCGTCAGCTTCGACTCCAACAACATGCTGAAGAGCCTTAGGGACAAGCTCTACGAAAGGCTGAGCGGTGCCGGAGCCACCGTAGCGATCGTGACCACCGACACGCATGAGCTCACGGGCTCGCGCCCGGGCGACACCTACGACCCCTTAGGCACGAGGCTCGGAGCAGAGGAGTGCCTCGCTGTGGTGAGGCAGCTGTTAGAGGAAGCGCGCGCGAACCTCGTGCCCGTGACGTTCAGGCTGAGGGTTCTCCGCTTCAGCGCGCAGTACCTGGATGCTGGCAAGCTCTTGCTGCTCGATGGTGAGCTGAGGAAGCTGATACCGGTAGCAACGGCACTCTTCGCCATCCACTTTTCCCTTTTCGCGCTGCCTCTGCTCCTTTAGCGGGGGCGAGACCCCTCCATTTCTCGTGCAGCAAGTCCAGAGGACAAGACGAGAAAGTGATGACGTAACCTGCATCAGCTTGGTCAGAGAACTCCCTCCAGGCGCTCCAGTGGAAGCAGGGGGGAGTGCTTTCTGTCCATATGCGCGCCGACAGTATGCGGTCGTGACGGCAGATCGAGGGGTCCTAACGGCATAAAGCAGACCCCTTGGTTTCCACTGGAGCCTTGGAAAGAGTAGGAATACTGTGATTGCAATCGTATATTCCGATTTTTTACACTCTTTTCATAATTAGCAGTGGAAGTATCTGATTTTGTGACGGAAAGAGCAAGAGAAAACCTTATTCCGATCCCCCCGGTCTCTGCAGGATAAGCGCTTGCCATATATGCCGTGTCCGGCGATGCTACTATGGCGTATGGCACCTAAGGTCAAGATAGAGGACGTCTTGCCCTCCGGCGAGCGGATCACCATCAGCATAGAGGGCGAGCGAATCTCAAAGACCAAGGTCCTCCAAATACTCGAGCTGCTGAGCATCGTGAATGGGAGCTACGAGGCTGGCGAGGAGGGCGAATACGAGGAGGGCGGGGCCACCAGCTTGAAGGAGCGGGTGTGGAGCGCGATCGTTGAGCGCTACGGCGACGGCGCGTGGTTCACGCTCAAGGAGCTGTACGGCGTGCTTGCCGCGAGTGAGCCTGAGCTGAAGATCACTACGCTGGCCTCCTACCTGGCTAAGTTCGTGGCCGAGGGGCGCCTAGTGAAGAGGGGCCAGAAGCCGGCGACCCTGTACAGGGTGCGGGCCCCCCTGTTGCGCGGCGCTTAGCTGCGCTGCGCCTTGGGTAGGCCGGCGAAGAAGCGCATGAGGTCACTCTTGGTCACGATGCCGACGATCTTCCAGCCGTCCGCCACTAGGACCGCCGGTATCTCGCTGCGGAGGATCTTGATCACGCTGCTGAGCTTCGCGTTGCGCGGCACAATGGGCAGCGGCTCGGACATCGCGTCCACCGCCCTCATGTGCAGCGCCCTCTCGCGGTGCTTGAGGAACGCCTCCACGACGTCCCTCTCGTATATCGTGCCCACCACGCGGTCTTCCCTGTCGAGCACGGGTACCTGGGAGATGCCGTGCCTCCACATGAGCTCCACCACGCGGTCAAGCCTCTCGTCCACAGCCACTGCGATCACCGGAGAGTTCATCACCGCGTCAACCGTCACCTCCTCCTCTATGTACGATTTGAGTGCGTTGTAGATGCGTACCAGCGTGGAGAGCCTGGGGTTCACGGCCCCCGCCTCCAGCCTGGCGATGAGCGATTGGCTCACGCCGGCCCTCCTAGCGAGCTCGGCCTGCGTGAGGCCGGCCCTCTTCCTGAGAGCCTTCAGCTCCTCGGGGGTCGGGAGCTCCATACTGACTGTCGGGCGCGTTTATGTTTAATAAGCATTACCACCCTCGGCGGGAAATTAATATGCGTAATGGTGGGGCCGCCGGGATTTGAACCCGGGTCCCTCCGCGACCTTTGCGGTCTACGCGGGCCCATTGCGGGCTGGCAGAGCCAGCCGCGCATCCCGCCAAGCTGGACTACGGCCCCCGAGCCAAGCGCGTGGCCGCGTGATAAGTGTTGCGCTCCCGCTGGCTAGGCGCGCCGGGAGGCGGTCAGGGGAGCTCGATTACCTCTCCGTCAGCCGGGTAGAAGGTTCGTATGCCGAACGTCTTGCCGACGTACTCGCTGAACTGCGCACCGACTTTCTCGTCGCTGTGGACCACGACCAACCGCGCCTGGGGGTCGAGGCTCTCGATCACTTTGAGGAGCTCGCTCCTCCCACAGTGGGAGGAGAAATCGTACCACTCGACCCGGGCGGCCACGCTCTTCCTTAGGTTCTCCAGCTCCAGAACCCCCTCTTCCAGGAGGGTCCGGGCCGGCGTGTCCCGCATGACGTAGCTGACGAAGAAGATGGCGCTCCTCGGGTTCTCCAGTAGCTCCCTGGCGTAGTGCACGACTGCTCCGCCCTTGAGCATCGCGGCCGGCGAGATGATGATCGAGGGCTCCTGCAGGGCCCTCCTCCTGTCCTCCCAACCGTTGACGTGGATGGCCCTCCTCACGGCAGCCTTGAAGAGGTCGGGGTCCCTCAGGCTGTCCAGGTTCTCGAGCAGGATCGCGTTGACCCTCCTCGCCATCCCGTCTATGTACACCGGGTGCCTCACCCCATGCTTGGTGAGGATCGCTAGGATCTCCTGGGCCCTTCCCACCGCGAACGTGGGTACGAGGACCGTGCCACCCCCCTCCACGACCTCGAGGACGTCGCTCACGAATGCCTTCTCGACCACCTCCCTCGGGGGGTGGTCGAACGCGGCGTACGTGGCCTCCATCACCACGACGTCGGCCTCCCTGAACGGCTCGAGCGAAGCCCCCCTGAGCAGGCGCGTGTCGATGGTGTTGAAGTCCCCAGTGTAGAGGAGCCTAACCCCGTCAATCTCCGCCTCCACCATCAGACTTCCGGGTATGTGGCCCGCGCTCCAGAACCTGATCACCATCCCCCTCTCCTCGACCACGGCGCCCGGCTCAACGATCGTGGCGGAGCTGAGCATCTCGGCCACCTGCTCGACCTCGTACGGGATGTAGTACTTGGAGAGCTTCATGAAGTCCTGAATGAGGAGCTCGGAGAGCTGCAGCGTGACCCTTGTCGCGAAGAGCTTGGGCTTCACCGAGACGTAGAGGAGCGGCGCTGCCCCGCTGTGGTCGAGGTGAGCGTGGGAGAGCACGACGGCGCTCAGCTCCGCCGGCCTAACGTGGAGCGGGAACAGGGGCTCGGGACCGCTGATGTCCACTCCGTAATCCAGTAGCAGCCTCCCCTTGCTGCCTTCCACCAGCAGCGCGCTGGCCCCGACCCTGCGACCTCCGCCGAGCACTCGCAGCCTGACCATGCCGCGCTGGGGGCGGCGTGGAACGCTTAAAAGCGTGCCCCTAGCGCCTGCCGCCTGCCGTCGGGGCCGGCCACAGGAAAAGGCTTGGTGAGGGCGGAGCGCTGATGGGCGTCGAGCCGAGTGCCTCCCGGGGGAGGGAGAGGTGGCGGTACGCCAGGGGGCTCGGCAGGTAAAGCCCCGGCTCCACGTGGCGCGGTGTCCGGCTCAGCACCTTAGTTAGGGAGGCGGCTCGGAAGCCGCAACCGACGCATTTGAAGCCCTTGCCCCTCCCCGCGGACTTCATCCGCCTGCCGCACCTGGGGCAGAGGGGGTTCTCGAGCCTCAGCACCTCCGCGGGCCTAATAACCCTGATGTACTCCACGTTCAGCGTGAGGCCCCTCGCGCGCGGCTGCACTCCGCCTCCCACCTCAACCTCGTCCCCCTCGGAGAGGGATCTGGCGACCCTGGCCAGGAAGCCTGTCTGGCGGTACACCATGCACGCTAGGGCGCCCCCCTCCCCCTCAACCGTGAAGCGCACGTGGCCGCCGGGCAGCACGGTGGGAGGGCCCTTCACAGCCCCCCGAACGGATGCCGAGTCGTAGGGTCGAAGGTCCGTTGCGCGCTTCAGCGGGGTGAGGTGCGCACCGGTCCCCTGGTTTGTCTTGAAGATCACCGCGCATTGGGCCCTCCAGCGCTGTGCCAGCCTGGGTGCGATCGAGGAGAGGAGGAGGGGGTTGAAGGAGCGCAACCCCGCGATCACTGGGTCAGGCCCGTGCGGGACGGCGATGACCCTGCGCGAGGAGTAATCGACGCTGGCGAAGATCAGAGGGCGGAGGAGCCGGTCGAGCTCGACCACGTCGCCCTCAACCCCCCTCGCGCTCGCCGTGTCCTCCAGCCGCCTGTAGAGCAGGAGCTCGTAGCTGAAGGGTTCGGCGCCCAGCGCCCCGATGCTAGCCGCAGCGCCCACTACGCCCCTACCCTTGTCCCCCCCGATTAGGCGCGCGCCCAGCCCCCTTAGGACTCCCAGGGCGGTGCGTGAGGGCACCAGCTCGACGAGCGCGCGGCGGTAAAGCCCCCTCAGCGCCTCCCCTCCCCCGCCAACCACGATCGCCGCCGTCGGGTCAGTCTTGCCGTGTCGGTGGGCGTACTCGCTGAGCAGCCGCTCTACTAGCTCCTCAACCTCGCCAACCAAGTCCTCACGAACCCTCACATGCAGCGCCACGGCGCCGTTGCCTCGCGTCTTGAATGGTACGTTGGGGTTCAGGCGGATCAGGTGCGGAAAGTCGAGGAACTCCGCCCCAAGCTCAGCGAGCTCGAAGGCCAGCCTAGCTCCCAGGAGGGTGGTGCACATCCCGTAGGGGCTGTCGGCATCGTCGATGCCCACGCGGACCTCGACGCTCATCTAGCGAATCCTTCCACGGACAGCAGCGTCAGCGTGTACCTCACCCTCTCTATGCGGCGTATCTTGCTCGAGATCACCTCGCCGAGCTGGTCCTGCCGCTCAACCTGCACTTTGACGATTACATCGTATATCCCGAAAACGATGTGCGCCTCCGTAACCTCCGGTATCTCCCTCAGCCTTTCGAGGACCTCTCTCTCGGCGCCGACTTCAGTGTTTATGAGCACGTAGGCTACGGGCACGCGCCCCTGCCCCCATTCCTTTATTTTAACGTTTTCCCTCGAGGCTATAGGTCACGCCGGGAGGCCATCAGCCGGCCGTAGCCCGCCTTCCGTTTTAGGCGGGATCCGTCTCAGGGCCCACCCGGGCCTTAGTGCGGGACCTCATCGGCCCTGCTTGGCCCTAACCCGCGGGGCGGCCGTTTCAACCTCCTCTCGGCCCTCCTCGGCAGGAGGGGCCCCGTTGCCAGGGCCCGTACTGCCTCATCTTCACCGGGGCCGGGAGGGGTCTCGTTTCTGAGCCGTGGCCTGGGGCTTCCCCCCACCGCTTCGCAGCGGCGCGGGCCCGCAGCCTTGGCGGAGCTTCCTCAGGCTCCCCCGTCGCCGGGAGAGCCCGGCGCCCGCCCACCGGCTGATGGCCCCTGCTTGCAGGTGGGGGAAGGCGGATAAAGTTGTCGGCTCGTTAGCGCAAAGCATAAGTTGCTTGGCGCAAAGCGATCCCGCCCGGCGGGGAAAGCCCCGGGGGGCTGCCCCTCCCCCACACCGCAAACGGGGCATACGGCGGGGGGCGTCAACCCCGGGGGGTGTGCGTGCACCGCGCCTGCCGCTGCGCAGGCGCCCGCCGTGACTGCCGGTCCCCGCGGGCGGCCGCTGGTGGTAGGCCCCTCGGAGGAGGGGTCCGAACCCCGAACCGCCGAACCGGGTTAGGCCCGGAAGGGAGCGGCCCTAAGGCGGGGCGGTCGCGTTGCGGGGGGCGCTGGTGGGAGCGGGTGCGCGCAGCCGGCGGTGGCGGTCGCACGTGCTCCCCCGGGGGAGGCCGCCGGGCCTTCGTCAGCTCAGGCTTCTGCGGGTTAGGACGATAATGGAGGGGGGAAGAAATAGGGAGATTGAAAAAGATTACGAAAACAGATTTAATCGAATTCGGTCTCCTTCTTCTCCTCCTTCTCCTTCTTTTCTTTCTCCTTCTCCTCCAGCTTGGAGGCCGCGATAATGTCGTCGATCCTGAGTATCATGATGGCTGCCTCCGTGGCCGCCTTTACCGCCTGCAGCTTGACGACGAGGGGCTCTATCACCCCCAGGCTCCACATGTCGGCGACCTTGCCCTCAAAGACATCAACGCCGTACTTCCAGCCGTCGGGCTTCTCGTGGGCTGCGCGCAGCTCGGCCAGTATGTCGATGGGGTCGAGGCCGGAGTTCTCGGCGAGGGTCCTCGGGATCACTTCGAGGGCGTTGGCGAAGGCCTCCACGGCCAGCTGCTCCCTCCCGCCCACCTGCTGGGCGTACTTCCTGAGCTCCTTCGCGACCTCGGCCTCGGGCGCGCCGCCGCCCGGCAGCACGTAGGGCTCTTCCAGCACGTCGGCCACGACGCTGAGCGCGTCGACGAGGCTCCTCTCAGCTTCGTCGACCGCCCTCTCGAGGCCGCCCCTCACCAGGATGCTGACCGCCTTGGGGTTGGGGCAGCCCTCGACGAAGA
>JAGDWA010000095.1 GCA_023269735.1 Thermofilum sp. | reverse complement strand
TCACGCCAGCGGGCTCCCCGCGACCTGGGCGGGGGCGGGCCCGACGCGCTCGCCGCTCGCCAGCGCCCCCAGGACGCGCAGCGCCCTCCTCCTCGAGAGGATCTTGTTGTTGTTGCCGCAGTAGGGCGAGTAGATGCAGCGGGGGCAGCCGTCATCGCAGGTGCAGGAGGACACGATCCGCAGAGCCCTCCTCAGCGCCTCCTCCAGCCTGTGGAAGAGGAGCTTGCTGCAGCCGGAGCCACCCGGGTAGCCGTCGTAGATGAAGATGTGGCCCGACGGGTAGCTGATGCCGCCTAGGTCCGTCGGCGCCGCCCCCACCACCATCTGGGCCGCCGATATCGCCGCGTGCTCGATCGCGTGGAAGGCCTCGGCGTTCGCCAGCATGCTCCAGGAGGGGTCGGGGGGCATGCGCATCAGGAGGCCCCTCGTCGCGAACTCGTGGGAGAGCTCGCGGTCGAGGAGGGCCTCCCTCACGGTCGCCCCGCTCTCCGCCTCCCTGACGACGTAGCCGTAGACGACCTCCCTGACGGCGAGCCTCCCGTACTCGACCCTGAAGCCCCACACCTCCCGCTCCGCCTCGCTCTCGAAGAGGATCGGCTCGGAGTAGTAGAGGGCGCTCGTGAGGAAGGGGTAGTCGCCCGGCAGCCTCTCGACCACAGCCCTGGAGCCCTCGAGCCCCAGCGACAGGTACGTGGCGCCGCCGTGCAGGTACACGGCCCCGGGGAACAGCTCCCTGAGCGCCATCGGCATCTCCCTGAAGCCGAGGAGCCTCCCGGCCTTGTCGTAGATGCGCACGACCTCCCCGGTGCCCCGCAGCCCCGGCCTCGACCTCAGGTACCTGCCGGCCTGGGGCGTGGGCCTGTAGTAGCCCCTGCTCCTCACGAGGCGGAGGAGCCCCTCGGCCGCCAGCCGCTCGACGACGCCCCGCTCAAAGGGCGCGAGCTCCCCGGGCCTCAGGGGCCTGTCGAACGCCGCCGCCAGCAGCTGGAGCTTCGCCACCTCCTCGTTGCGCGGCTCGATCGCCAGCGGCTCCACCCCCTTGCCGAAGAAGTCGGCGGGCGAGCCCTCGTAGTACTGGCTGATCGGGTCGTTGCCCAGCACCATCAGCACGTAGGCCGTCCCGCCCCTCCTCCCGCACCTCCCCGTCCTCTGCACGTACCTGCCGAAGGAGGGCGGGACGTTGGCGAGGATCACGCAGTCCAGGTCGCCGATGTCGATGCCCAGCTCCAGCGTCGGGGTCGCCGCGACCGCCATCGCCCTCCCGCTCTGGAGCGCCGCCTCGACCCTCCTCCGCTCCTCCGGCAGGAGGCCAGCCCTGTGGACGAGCACTTCGACGCCGAGCTTGGCGCACGCCCTCCTGATGAGCTCGACCGCCCTGTGGCTGTCGGCGAAGGCGACGGTCTTGAGGCCCCTCCTCACGCACTCCGCGACCAGGTGGGCCACCTCAGCCAGCCTGGAGCGCGAGAGGGGCTTCACCATCGCGTGGTAGATGAGGCCCCTGCGCCCCGAGCCGGCGTCCACCACCTCGACGTCCACTCCGAAGAGGGCGCTGGCGAACTCCCTCGGGTTCCCTATCGTCGCGCTGGCCCCCGCGAAGACCGGCTCGCGCTGGAGCAGCCTGCGCAGCCTCCTCAGCACGTAGTGCACGTGGGCGCCCAGCACGCCGCCGTAGGCGTGGACGTCGTCGAGCACTACGTACTCCGCGGTGGAGACGAGCTCGCGGAAGCGCTCCGACCTCATCATCCCGTAGTGGAGCATGTCGGGGTTCGTGACGAGCACTTGGGGCGGCATCGAGTATATCGCCTCCCTCTCCCTCTCGCTCGTGTCGCCGTCGAGGACGAGGGCCCTCAGGCCGAACACAGAGGAGACTAGCGAGTTCACCCTCTGGAGCTGGTCCCTCGCCAGCGCCTTGGTCGGGTAGACGAGCAGGGCCCTGACCCCCGGCCTGTAGGGGTCCTCGAGGGCCCTCTCGAGGATCGGGATGAGGAAGGCCTCCGTCTTGCCGGCCCCCGTCCCCGCGACGATCAGCGTGCTCCTGCCCGAGGACAGGAGCCTCACCGCCTCCGCCTGGAACCTGTAGAGCCTCTCGATGCCCCTCCTCCTGAGGGCCTCCCGCAGGGCCTCCGACCTGACCACCTCCTCCACGGGCGGGCCCGGCTCGGGCGGCGAGGGGCGCTCCACCGCCACGTAGACGAGCCTGCGGCTCGGGTCCCTAGCGAGCCCGTCGAGGAGCTCGTCGCCCCCCCGGTACTCCTCCACGGGCGCGTGCGCGCCGCCGGCGTTTTAAGCCATACCGCGCCGGCCGCCCGTGTGGGCGGGGGTGGCAGGGATGCTGCTGATCGTGGCTGCGTGGGTGGCCGGCCTGAGGGAGGCGCCGCCGCCCAGGCTCTCGCTCCTCTACGCGGCCGGCAGCGCCCTCCTGACCGTGCACTCGGTCTCGATAGGCGACCCCGTCTTCACGGCCCTCAACGCCGCGGCGACCCTCATGGCCGCCGCCAACCTCGCCCGGCGCCTCAAAAAATGTTAAGCGCGGGGGCCGCCGGGGGGCGCGTGAGCTGGCCCCGCGTCGAGGAGGTCGAGGTCTTCAGCGTCGTGCTCCCGTACAGGGAGGCGTTCACGATCGCCCTCGGCAGCTCCACGGCCTCCTGGAACGTAGTGGTGAAGGTGAGGCTGGAGGGCGGCACCGTGGGCTGGGGCGAGGGCTCCCCCTCCTACAGCGTCCTCGGCGAGACGAGGGGGCTCGTCGCCTCCGCCGCGAGGCAGCTGGCCGAGAGGCTGGTCGCGGCGCGCGACCTCAGCGCAGAGGGGCTCTACGAGCTCTGCTCCTCGTGCCCCTCGCCGAGCGCGGCCGCCGCGGTGGAGGAGGCGGTGCTCGACGCCTGGGCCCGGAGCGCAGGCGTCAGCCTGGCGAAGCTGCTCGGCGGCCCCTACAGGGACAGCGTCGAGACGGACGTGACGATAGGGATCATGGAGCCCGAGGAGCAGGCGAAGAGGGCGGTGAGGTACGTCGAGGAGGGCTTCAGGGTGCTCAAGCTGAAGCTGGGCCTCGACCCCGAGAAGGACGTGGAGCGGGTCAGGGCGGTCAGGGACGCTGTGGGCGAGGGCGTCCGCATACGGGTCGACGCGAACCAGGGCTGGACCGTCGAGCAGGCGATTCGGGTGATCAACAGGATCGCTTCCTACGACGTGGAGTACGTGGAGCAGCCCGTGAGGTGGGACGACCTCCAGGGGCTGGCGAGGGTCAGGAGGGAGAGCCCGCTGCCAATAGCGGTCGACGAGAGCGCCAAGAGGCCCCAGGACGTCTTCAGGATCGCGAGGCTCGAGGCGGCCGACATCGTGAACATCAAGGTGATGAAGAGCGCGGGGCTGCTGGGAGCCCTGCGCGTTGCGCACGCCAGCGAGGCCGCGGGCCTGGTGAACATGATCGGCTGCATGGGCGAGGGCAGGCTGGGGATCACGGGCGCCGTCTGCCTGGCGGCCAGCGCCCTCAACATCAAGTACTACGACCTGGACTCGGACATCCTCCTGGCGGCCGACTACGCGAGCGGCGGCTCGGCGGTGGAGAGGGGGAGGAGGGGCGTGCCGGGGGGGCCCGGGCTGGGCGTCGAGGTGGACGAGGGCAAGCTGACCAGGCTGGCCCGCGTCAGACGAGCC
>JAGDWA010000029.1:572-3680 GCA_023269735.1 Thermofilum sp. | reverse complement strand
AGGGTCTACCTCGTCGATGAGAGCAAGACCTCAATAACCTGCAGCCGCTGCGGCTACGAGTCAAAGGGGGCGAGGGTCTTCAGGGGCCTGTACAGGTGCCCGAGGTGCGGCCTCGAAATCAACGCCGACATCAACGCGGCGCTGAACATCGCGAGGAGGCTGGGCTACAGCGTCCCGGCGCCGGCGAAGGTCGAAACGTTCATCCCGACGCACAGCGGCGTCGCAGCGCTGCCGGAGAGGAAGAAGGTAGATCCACTTAGTGCAAAAGTAAACGGAAAGAGACTATAACCCCGAAGAGGGGTAACGGAAGCCGGCTCTCCGGTTAGGGGGCTGGCTACAGCTCGATGCCGAACGCCTCCGCTAAGCGGAGCATTCGGTCGAACTCTCTGAGGAACTCGGCGCCCCTGGCCGTGATCCTGTACCTGACCTCCCTCCCGTCCTCCACCCTCTTCACCAGCCCTTTCGCCTCGAGCTCCTCGAGGTACTTCAGGAGGCGCGCGTAGGAGAGGTTGGCCTCGAGCATCAGCCTGCTGACGTTGGCGTCCCCCGCCTCCAGCACCCTCAGTATGTCGACGAGGATTCTGAGCCGGGTGCGCCTCCTCGGCCTCAACCCCTCGCCACCCTCACCGCGAGGGCGAGGAAGGCCATCAGGCCCAGCAGGTAGAGAGCCTTCGACGCGAGGAAGAGCTCCTCGCTGGCGGTGGCCACGGCCACCGGCAGGGTCAGGTTGGATAGGAGCAGCAGCGCGAAGGCGATCACGGGGAGGAGGGAAGTGGTAGACCTGGTGGATAGGTGCACGCTGACGGCGTTCAGCAGTACGAACAGCGAGAGGGCGACGTTCACGAAGGATAGCGTGAGGAAGAGGCCGCTCCACGGCCTCTGCCAGGCCGGGACGAGCGCGAGGGGGACCAGCGCAGCAGCCGCGTCCGGCTGCTCCCCCTGACTCCGGCGCAGCTGGGCGATCTCCAGCGCGTAGCCAGCGGCAATGAGGGCTAGGGCGACTGTCTGCAGGAGCAGGGGGGCCGGGCCTGCCCCGTGGACGAGGAAGAAGGCCAAGGGCGGCGAGTTCGCCAGGAAGGCAGCTACGAGCATCAGCGTCCGCGCGGTCTCCCCAGCCGCCAGGACGCTGAATCCGAGGAAGAAGAACAGGAAGAGCTCGGAGCGCGAGAGCCTGTAGGCCCTGAAGAGGAAGTAGCAGAGCAGGAGGAGCGCGAGCGTGGCGACGCCGTCGATTAGCGCGAGGAGCAGGGAGGCGAGCAGGTGCCACCTGAGGGGGTGGTAGGCGGGCACGCCCTCCCCGCCGGGCTCGCGGATTAAGGTTGCCCCCCGCTGGCGCTGGGGCAGAGGTCCCTTAGGGGGCACTCGCGGCAGCGCGGCCCCCGGGCTTTGCAGACCTCCCTGCCCAGCTTGATCAGGAGGAGGTGGGCCTCAAGCCTAGCCTCCTCCCTGAAGACCCTGTGGAGGGCCTCCCGGACCGCTCTGTAGCCGGAGCCCCTGGCGAGCCCGAGCCTCCGCGCGACCCTCCTCACGTGCGTGTCGACGGGCACGACCGGGTAGCCGGAGAGGGCCAGGAGGACGTCCACGGTCTTCTCGCCGATGCCGCGCACCGAGCCCAGCACCTCGCGCACCCTCTCCTCGCCCTCCGACAGCAGCCTCCTCAGGTCGCCCCCGTACTCCCTCAGGAGGAGGCGGGAAACCTCGACGATGGCCGCCGCCTTCTGCCTCTGCAGGCCCGCCACCCTGATCGCCTCCTCCACCCTGCTGGCGCCGGCGGCCACGATCCGGGGCGGCTCCAGGCCCACCTCCTTCTCCAGCCTCTCCAGGGCGAGGAACGTGTTCCTCTCGTTCGTGTTCTGGGAGATGATCGTCGCGACGAGCACCTTGAAGGGGTCCCCGCTCCTCCCGGCCTTCAGCGCGGCGAACTCGCCCTCATCTATCCTGAACCTGCCCCTCAGCCGGCGCAGGATCTCGTCGCCCAGGCCGTACAGCTCGCCCGACCCCACGCTGTCTCCCCGGACGCCCCCCCTCGGCGGACGCCATCTACCTTTTTAAAACGATGTCCGCCAACCCGCCGTGCTGCCGAGGCTCGACTTGCACGTCCACAGCCAGTACTCGCCCTGCGCAGAAGACGTGAGCGTGGAGCGCGACGCCGCCACCGCGCTGGCCAGGGGGTTACGGGTGCTCGCCGTGACGGACCACGGCACCACACAGGTCCCGGAGTGGCTCGAGGACTACTTCGGCGAGCTGGAACGCGTCAGGAGGAAGTTCGAGGGTAGGCTGGCGCTGCTAAGCGGGATGGAAGTCGACATAGTCGACGGCGGCAGGCTGGCTGTCTCGGAGTGGGTCCTGCGGAGGCTCGACGTCGTGGTCGCCTCGCTCCACTCGGCGCCCGCCGAGGGGGACCCGCACGGCTACTGGCGGAGGAGCCTCATCAGGGCCATCGAGAGCGGGTACGTGATGGTGCTGGGCCACCCCACGGACGTGGGGTGGCGCAAGGTGGCCCCGCCGGAGGAGTACGCGCTGGAGGTGCTCGACGCCGCACGCTCCCACGGCGTGGCGGTAGAACTCAACTTCCACCACAGGGACCCCGCCCCCTGGTTCCTGCGCCTAGCCATCGAGCGGGGCGTCCTCCTGGTGCCCGACTCAGACGCGCACAGCCTGAGCGAGATCGGCAGCCGGAGCTGGCACGAGCAGAGGATCAGGGCCCTCGGCTACGACCCCGGGAGCGTCAGGTGGCTGACCGAGGGCCAGCTGACCAGGCTGCTCGGGTGACCGGATGAGGCGGGCGGGGAGGGGCGTGGCGCTCAGCATCGCCGCGCTCTACTTCGCATACTTCTTCTCGTTCTTCCACAGGACGATCACGGGGGTTCTGCAGGGGGAGATGGGGGAGATCGCGGAGCGGTGGGGGTGGGACCCCACCGCCTTCAGCGTCGCCGCCTCCTCCGCCTACTTCTACACGTACGCGGCCCTGCAGATCCCCGCCGGGACCCTCGCTGACGCTCTGGGGGCGCGAAAGTACGCGGCGGCGAGCACGGCCCTCATCGCCCTCGGCTCGGCGCTCATCGCTCTCGCTGCGCCGCTGCCGGTGATCGTCGGCCGCCTCGTGGT
>JAGDWA010000029.1:0-562 GCA_023269735.1 Thermofilum sp. | reverse complement strand
GGGGGTGGGTGCTGCGGCGGTCTGGGTTTCGATGCAGAGGGTGATCGGCGTGAGGGTCGGGAAGGCGAGGGGCGGCCTGCTGACGGGGGTGGGCCTGATGGTGGGAGGGCTGGGGAACG
This sequence comes from Thermofilum sp., assembly GCA_023269735.1. GTDB lineage: Archaea > Thermoproteota > Thermoprotei > Thermofilales > Thermofilaceae > JANXEW01. The sequence continues at coordinate 443 of JAGDWA010000029.1, read as the reverse complement.
TTGCGGCCACGCTGCCGGCCCACCTCCTCGTCTCAGGGCTGGGGTGGAGCGGGCTCTTCCTCCTCGCCGGGCTAGCCTCGCTCCTCGCGTCAGCCGCGATCCTGCTGGCGGTGGACGACGAGGGGCTGGGGCTGGGCAGCGTCAGGGCCGGCCTCGCGGCCACGCTCAGGCAGCTGTGGCTCGTGGCGAGGGCGCCGCACTCGCTGGCGCTGGCGGTGGCCGGCCTGGCCACGTACTCAGCGTACCTCGCCTTCGTGTCCTACTGGGCCCCACTCTACCTCGCCGGGTGCGCGGGCCTCTCCAGGGGTGAGGTAGCGCACCTGCTGCTCCTCGCGTCCCTGTCCTTCACGGCCGCGGTGCCCGTCCTCGGCTACCTCAGCGACGCGCTGGGGAGGAGGAAGCCCCTGCTGGTCGCGAGCTGCGCCCTCCACGCCGCGGCGTGG
>JAGDWA010000044.1 GCA_023269735.1 Thermofilum sp. | reverse complement strand
CGGAGAGGCCTCCACCGGCCAGCCAGCGCCGCGCTGAGGGCGGCGGGGCCCTGGAGGCGGGCCGGCTAGTCGAGGGCCTCCCACTCCCTCAGGAACCTCTCGAGGAACTCCTCGACGAACCTGTGCCGGCGCTCGGCGATCCTGCGGGCCGGCTCGGTGTTGAGCGTGTCCCTGATCTTCAGCACCTTCTCGTACAGGTGGTTCACGACGGTCTCCGACCTCCCGTCGTACCTCTCCTTCGGGGGCCTGCTGGGGTCGTGGAGGGGGACGTTCGACCAGCCGCCCCTGGCGAAGGCCCTCGCGATCCCCACCGCCCCCAGCATGTCGAGGCGGTCGGCGTCCTGGAGGATCTGCGCCTCCAGGGTCTCCGGCTTCACGCCGCTCCTGAACCTGTGCACCTCGATGCAGTACGCGACCCTCTCGATCTTCTCCCTCGGGAACCCGACCCTGGCGAGGATCTCCCTGGCGATCCTGGCGCCCTCCCTGGCGTGGTCCTCGACCAGCCCCTCGTCCTCCATCGCCCTGGCCACGTCGTGCAGCAGGGCGGCGGCCTTGAGGACGTCCAGGTCCACCCCGGCGCCGAGCTCGCCGGCGATCCTCAGGGCCAGCCTGTAGACGCGCTCCACGTGCCACCTGTCGTGGTGGGAGTGCCTGTAGTACCGCTCGGCCTCCCTGCGGATCGCCTCGAACACCTCGTCGCCCGCCACGGCGGGGGCTGCCGGCTGCCGCCGGCTTAAGCCTCGCGCTGGGGGAAAGGGATTTAGCGGCCCCCACCGCCGCGGAGGGGCGGATGATGTGGTTGCACGTCGGCGAGCCGTGAGCGGCCTCCACCGAAGCTGACGCCGCGCCAAGCATTTAGGGGGAGGGCGGCGGGCCCCGCGTGACTCCACGGACGCGGAGGGCGCTCCTGCTGGCAGGCCCCTGCGCGTTCGCGGCGTTCCACGCCGTGGTGCTCGCGTCGGCTTCGCGCAACCCCTGGTGGAGCTTCCTCAGGCACGCCTTCAGCGACCTGGGCGGCCCCGCAGCCGCGGACCCCTGGATCTACAACTCCGGGATGATCCTCCTGGGCGCGCTGGTGGCCCTCTTCTCGCTGGGCCTGCTGGCCTCCTCGCGCAGCTCGGGCGCGGCCTTCGCGAGCGGCCTCTACTTCACCGCGGGCCTCTTCCTGGCCCTGATCGGGGTCTACCCGGGGGGCACCAGGCCGCACACCTTCGTCTCCACGTGGTTCTACGTGCAGTCCTTCATGGCCTCCGCCGCCCTGGGGTTAGCCCTCCTGAGGGAGGGGCGCGGGGCCCCCGGCTGGGCGCTCCTGGCGCTCGGCCTGCTGCCGCTCCCCCTGGGCTACCTTATCGAGGTCAGCGTGGGGTGGCCGTCCGTCGCGGTCGCAGAGTACGCGGGCGCCGCCCTCATCGCGGCGAGCGCCACCGTGGCGGCGGTAGCCCACTGGGGGAGCGGGTAGTGCCCCGCGGGCTCAGCCAATCAAGCCTTCGTCACGGTTCAGCACCAGAAACCCTCATCACCGGGCCTCGGGCGGTCGCGGGGGTATAAGCGTTGGGGGCCCTGATCTCGGTCGTCGTCCCCACGAGGAACAACGAGTCGACCATCCGCGAGCTCCTCGACTCGCTGGCTAGGCAGCGGTACGGGGACTTCGAGGTGATCCTCGCGGACAGCTCCACCGACAGGACGCCGGAGATCGCCTCGGGCTACCCGTTCGTCAGGGTGGTGCGGGTGCCCCCCACCGGCCTCAACGCCGCGAGGAACGCTGGGGTCCGGGAGGCGCGCGGCGAGATCGTCGCCTTCACCGACGGCGACTGCAGGGTCCCGCCCGACTGGCTGGAGTCGATAGCGGAGTTCTTCGCGAGGAGGCCCGAGGCCGCCGCCGTGGGCGGCTCGGTGCTCACGCCCCCCGAGCTGGCGGGGAGCGTCGTGGCGGAGTACTACAACAAGCCCCTCTGGCCCATGATGGCGATCTACGGGGAGGAGGTCGAGATCACCGCGAGGAACTTCCACAGGGTGAGGGTGCCCAGCGGCAACAACGTGGCCTTCCGCAGGGCGGTCCTGCTGGAGAACCCCTTCGACGAGGGCATCAGGGGCGGGTACGACGAGGTGGAGCTGCTGTGGAGGCTGTGCGCGAGGGGCTACAGGGTCTACGCGTCGCCGGCCCTGAGGGTGGAGCACTTCCACACGAGGAGCCTGCGCAAGCTGCTGAGGAGGGCCTTCAGCTACGGGAGGGGCCACTACCTCTTCTTCGCGAGGCACAGGCGGGCCCCCCTGGCGCTCTACGGGTTCGCTGGCGCCGTCGCGCTCTACGCGTACTACTCGCTGGCGGCCGCGCTGGCGGCCCTGGGGCTCTGGCAGGCCGCGCTGCTCGTCCCCGCCTCCTACCTCGCGCTCGCGGCGGTCTACGCCAAGAGGGGCGCTGGGCGCCGCGCGGCCCTCTACCCACTGCTCGACCTCGCCTTCTACTCCACGCTGGCCCTCGGCATGCTCTACGAGGCGGCCGCCCAGCTTGCGCGCAAGCCATTTAGCCGCCGCCGACCGCCCGTGGCGGATGAGGGTAAGGGTCTTCCAGCTGAGCGTGGGCCCCCGCAAGGCTGAGAACCTGCGGCGGGTCCTCGCGCTGCTCGACTCCTCGGACGCCGACCTGAACGTCTTCCCCGAGTACCTGATGGGCGTCGGGGGCGGCGGGGTCACCGCCGAGTACGTGAGGAGCCTGGCGGAGCCGCTGGGCGGCGAGTTCGCGGCGAGCATCGTCGACAAGTCCCGGGAGAGAGGGTTCGCGGTCGCCTTCTCCACCTTCCTCCTGGAGGAGGGGAGGGTGTACAACGCGGCGGTCCTCGCCGACAGGGGGCGCGTGGCGGCCGTCTACAGGAAGATCCACCTCTTCGACGCCTTCGGCTACAGGGAGTCGAGCGTCTTCGAGCCGGGCGCCGAGGCGGCCGTCGCCAGCCTGGGCGAGCTGAGGGTGGGGCTCGCGGTGTGCTTCGACCTGCGGTTCCCCGAGCTCTTCCGGCACATGATGTTGATGGGTGCCGAGCTCTTCGTGGTGCCCTCGGCCTGGTACCGCGGGCCCTACAAGGTCGAGCAGTGGCGGGCGCTCACGGCGGCGCGCGCCCACGAGAACGCGGCCTACCTGGTCGCGGCCGACCAGTGGGGGGAGAGGTTCGTGGGTCACAGCAGGGTCGTCAACCCGTGGGGCCACGCGCTCGTCGACCTGGGCGAGGGGGAGCGGTCGATCGAGGTCGAGGTGAGCGCGGGCGAGGTCAGGGAGGCGAGGGAGGCGGTGCCCGTCGAGAGGCTGATCAAGCCCCACCTCTACGCGCGGTGGTACGGGGGAGGGGGGCCGTGAGGCGCGCAGCGGCGCTGGCGGCACTTGGTTCAAACCAAAGCCGAGCGCCCCCGCCCTGTCGTCAGGGGAGCGGAGCAGATAATCGAGTTCGCCCAGCTGCGGCTTGCCGGCATGGCGCTCGATCACGCGCCGCCCCCAATAGTCGGGGCCGGCATCGCGAAGCGCGCCGAAAACGCCGCCCAATGCCACCGTCTCATAGGTACGATCGGAGAGCTTAAGTTCGACGGGGTCAAAGGCGACGGCGTCCTGCCGTGCGAGATAGCTACGGCCATAGACGAAGCGGCCGAGGGTCGGGCCGCTGCGTTGACGCTCTTGAACAAACCGGCCCGCA
>JAGDWA010000140.1 GCA_023269735.1 Thermofilum sp. | reverse complement strand
ACCGCCAGCGGGTTCGCCGCCGGCTCCCGCTCACCCCTGGCGATGCTCTCGTAGGCGTCGAAGAGCCCGCTCAGGATCCTTTCGGCGCTCATGCCGACCGGCCTCTCCGCCCCTCCCACTTGAGAGCTTCGCCAGAGCGTAGCCGACCAGCAGGATCGCCGCGACGCCGATGGCTCCCGACACGATGTACCCCAGCCAGACGGGGAGCCCGGGCACCGTGTAGTCGGGGAAGGGGGCCCACCCGACCTCGACCTCCTTCAGCTCCAGGAGCTCGGCCGCGACGTCGAGGGGCTCGCGGTAGCCCACCAGGTCGGCCAGGTACACGCCGAATATCGGCGAGGCGGCGAGCAGCGCCGCGAGCAGGAGGGCCTGCCTTCTGCTGATCACGCCGCGCCACCCCCGCCCACGAACACCTCGGGGTGCCTGGACGACAGGTACCCCACGGCGAGCGCGCTGATCGCGCCCTCCACGACCCCCAGGACCGCGTGCCAGAAGGCCATCACCGGGACGCTGATCATGACGCCGTAGGGGAACGAGGGGCTCAGGCCGATCTCGAGCCCGGCGGCGGCCCCCGCCGCCACTATGCTCAGCCACCCCCCGATGAAGGCCCCAACGAGCCTGCCCCTGCCCTCGCCCAGGGGCCTCAGCGCCGCGCTCACGAGCCTGTACAGCCCGTAGCCGACCCAGACGGCGATGATGCCCATGTTCAGCACGTTGGCCCCCAGGGTGGTCAGCCCCCCGTCGTGGAAGAGCAGCGCCTGGACCACCAGCACCAGGAGCATCGAGAAGGAGGCCAGGTAGGGGCCCAGCACGATCGAGGAGAGGGCGCCCCCGACGAAGTGGAGCGAGGTGCCGCCCGGTATCGGCCAGTTGAGCATCTGAGCCACGAAGATCGCGGCCGCGAAGGCGGCCACGAGCGGCGCCGAGGTCGAGGCGTCGTAGCGGCCCCTGACCCTCCTGTAGGCGTAGGCGAAGTAGGCCAGGGTCGCGGCGTAGGTGCCCGCGCACCAAGCCGGGTCGAGGAAGCCGTCGGGGATGTGCATACGCGGTTCCCCCTCAGTATTACCATTTATACCTTTCGGTAATAAATGGCGCCGAGGGCGACCGCGCCCGGCTCAGGCCCCCCGGGGCCTGGCCCGCAGCCTCCTCGCCAGCGCCCCCTCGACCACCTCGATGTGGGCCAGGAGCGCGGCGCCCGCGAGGGCCGCGGAGGTGACGAGCAGCGCCAGGCCCAGGGTGGGCGACAGCGCGTGGAGGGGCGGGTAGAGGAGCACCGCGTCCAGGGCGATCGCCAGCTCCAGCGCCGCGAGCCTGAGGAGCCCGCCCCCGCTCAGCCAGGCGAACCTGAGCAGGTCCAGGGTCCCCCACGCCGCCTCCACGGCCATGGCGCCCAGGAAGAGCAGCGCGATCACCTGGGGCAGCGGCTCCGCGTGGATCATCTCGGAGGCCGGGAGGAAGGCGACGAGGAAGAGGAGCCAGAGGAGGAAGGCGACGCTGTAGGCCACGATCGCCCTGCCCAGGTGCATGGCCGCCCGCTCCCAGTCGGCGAGCCTCGCCTGCAGCTCGACCAGCACGCCGCTTCCCCGAGAGCGATCTGATAAGCTTTACCGGCCCCGAAACTCTTATCTGAGGGCCCCCGCCCTCAAGGCGTGAGTAGGGTCCTCGACGAGGTGAGGGGGCGCCTCTCGCTCTCCGAGAGGATAGCGCTCTACGTGCCGGGCTACAGGGGCTACAAGGAGAAGGAGCTGCGCAGGGAGGCGGACAGGCTGATCAGGGAGCACCTGCTCAGGAAGCTGGAGCCCGCCTACCGCGACTTCAAGAGCTCGATGGCGGCGGTCGCCGCGGCGGGCGACCCCGGCCTCATGCAGCTCTACAGCCAGGTGCAGGCGGTCTTCGACCGCGTGCTCGCGAAGCTCCGCACAGCCAGCTACGGCTACAGCGGCTTCTTCGACGCGGTGAAGATCCGCGAGCCCGAGCTGGACAGGATGCTCGAGTACGACTGGGGCCTGATCCAGGCGGCCGACGCGCTGGCCAGCGCAGCGAGGTCGGTCGCGGCCGCGGAGCCGGGCAAGGTCCCCGAGGCCCTGGCCAGCCTGCGCAACAAGCTGCTCGAGTTCGAGGGCCTCCTGCTGAAGCGGGAGGAGGTAATCAGGGGGGTCGTGGGTGAGGCCTGATGCCGCAGGTGATCGAGTGGGTTAACCCGGGCCCCGAGGACATCGTCTGGCGCTACCCGAGGGAGGACATCGAGTGGGGCGCCCAGCTGATCGTCCACGAGTACGAGGTGGCCGTCTTCTTCAGGGACGGCAAGGCCTACGACGTCCTGGGCCCCGGCAGGCACACCCTCACCACCGCGAACCTCCCGCTGCTCGCGAGGGTCCTCTCGGCGCTGGCTGGCTTCGGGACGACCCCCTTCAGGGCGACCGTCATCTTCGTCTCCACCAAGCAGTTCAGGGGGCTCTTCGGGGGCAGGACCCAGACGACCGAGCTGGCCCCGCTCATGTTCAGGGGCAGCTACTGGTTCCGCGTCGCCGACCCCAGGGTCTTCGTCATGGAGGTGGTGGGCGGGCAGGGGAGGTTCACCTCGAGCGAGGTGAGCGAGTTCGTACGCGGCTTCATCAACGAGAGGATGATCAGGTTCTTGGCCGGCTACGACCTGGCGACGGTCTTCACGAAGGTGGAGGAAGTCTCGTTCAAGGCGAGGGCCTTCCTGCTGGAGGAGATGAGGAGGATCGGGCTGGAGCTGATCGACCTGAGGTTCGAGGGCCTCGACACGACCCCCGAGTACCGCGACCGCCTCTTCTGGCTGAAGCAGACGGGGGCCGCCGCCTACGTCCTCCAGATGGACACCGCCAAGCAGGTGGCGAGGGAGCTCGGCAAGTCGCCCGGGGCGGCCGTGGGTGCTGGCGTGGTGATGATACCGCCCCTACTGGCCCCGCCCCCCGCGGCCCCAGCGCCCCCTGCTGCGCCGCCGACGAAGGCGTGCCCGCAGTGCGGGAGGCAGGTGCCGGCGGACGCCCTGTTCTGCCCCTACTGCGGCTACCGCTTCCAGCCCCCGACCAAGAGGTGCCCCAACTGCGGCAGGGAGGTGCCAGCCGACGCGGCCTTCTGCCCCTACTGCGGTGCTAAGCTCCAGTAGGTGGGGCGGGTGAGGTACGGGGCCCCCGCGCTCGCGATCCTGGCCGCCTCCCTGGGGGTCGTGCTCCTGCTCGTCAGCCTCGGCTACGCGCACGCCCCGACGCTGGCGAGCGTGCCGCTCCTGTCCCTAGGCGCCTGGACGCTGGTCTACGGAGCCCGCGCGCGCAGCAGCTACCACGGCGCGTGGGGCGGCCTGCTCGCCGGCGTTGGTCTCGCGCTCCTGCTGGAGAGGGTGACGGGCAACCTGCTGCTGAACTTCGCGGTCCTCATCATAGCGTTCTCCCTCGCCGGCCTCGCCCTCTCGCTGAGGGGTAGGACGTAGCCCGCCGGCGGCCCGTCGGCGCGCGGCAGTCGGCCAACGCTTATATGCGCGGGGCGCGGATGAGGGGGCGGGCGCATGGCTGAGGGGCGCAGGCCCAGCGTCGAGGAGATGTACTCCGAGCTCCTCAACGTGTACTCGAGGGTCACCTCGAGGCCGCGCGACCTGCTGGAGCGGGACATCGCCAGGAGGGTGGCGCAGGGGGTGTCCAGGGAGGAGGCGATCGAGTCGCTCTACGGGGAGCTCCGCGGGGGCGCGGTGGGG
>JAGDWA010000007.1:2247-21520 GCA_023269735.1 Thermofilum sp. | reverse complement strand
CCGCGGCTAGATGAACGCTATGCTGGCCCCCGCCGCGCCCTCCCCCTCACCAGGTCGGGCTTGACGATCCTGGCCCCGTGGATGAAGAAGGGGCCCTCGGCGCGGACCAGCCTGGCCCCCAGCAGCCACCGGCCGGCGAGCCTCGAGACCTTGAAGAGCAGCTGGAGCCTGCCTTCGGCGAGGCGGAGGGGGACCGCGTAGAAGTCCTCGCGGAAGCGACGGGCCACGGGCTGCATCAGCACGCGGCGCCCGTTCGCGTAGACCGCCAGCCCGTCCTCGGAGCCCGCGAGGAGCACGTAGCTGCCGCCCTCCACGTCGAGCTCGGCGTAGGCGTAGGCCAGGCCGTGCTCCAACCTCCAGAACGGCTTGAAGCCCTCGCCGAAGACCCTCTCGAAGTCGACCAGCCCCCTCTCCCCCGCCCTGACCCTGACGCACCGCCTCCCAGCCACCTCCAGGCCCTCCTCGAGCCTAGCGGGCTCCCCGATCCAGTCCACGAAGAGGGGGTCGAAGCCCTCCTCCAGCAGGCTCCCGTGCGGGAAGGGGCCGCAGACCACGTACTCGCCTATCGGGCGCTCCTCCACGCTCGGGGCCTCCACCCCCGCCCTTAAACCCCTAGTGGACCCGGCGGGCGCTTGCGCAGAAGGCCGGCGCAAGGCATAATATCAGATTTGATACCACGTAATTAGGTATGTCAGAGCGAATTACGAAAGATTTCATCGACAGGGGGAGGGAGCTCGCGCTGCTTGAGGAGCTCTGGGGCAGGGGGGGCTTTGCGCTCGTGGTCGTTTACGGCCGGAGGAGGGTCGGGAAGACGAGGCTGCTCCTCGAGTTCGCTAGGGGGAAGAGGCTGCTCTACTACTCGGCGATAGAGGCGCCGCTGGAGGCGCTGAGGGCCGACTTCTCGAGGGCCGTCAGGGCGCAGCTCGGGGTCCCCGCGTCGGGCGACCCGGTGGAGCTGCTAGAGTGGCTGGCCTCGACCGGCCAGCGCGCCCTAGTCATCCTCGACGAGTTCCAGTACATGGTCGAGGCCGACCCCAGCCTGCCCTCCCGCCTGCAGCGGAGCATCGACACGGTCCTCTCGCGCAGCGGGCTCATGCTGGTGGTCTGCGGCTCCGCCGTCTCCTTCTTCGAGAGGGAGCTGCTGGCCTACAGGAGCCCGCTCTTCGGCAGGAGCTCCGCGTCCCTCAGGCTGGGCCCCCTCGGCTTCCCCGAGGTGAGACGCTACCTCAGCGGCTACAGCGCCGAGGAGGCCGCCGCGGCCTACGGCGTGGTCGGGGGCACTCCGGCGTACCTGAGGCTGCTCGACCCCTCCAGGGGCGTGCTGGAGAACCTTCGCCGCTTGCTGAGGCCGGGGTCCCCCTTCTGCGAGGAGGCCCCCAACTTGCTCAGGCAGGAGCTCAGGGAGCCTCGCACCTACATGGGCCTGCTGGCAGCGCTCGCCGAGGGGCTGCGGAGGGGCTCTGAGGTCGCCGGCGCCGCCGGCGTGGACGCGAGGACCCTACCGAAGTACTTGGCGGTCCTCGAGGAGCTGGACATCGTCACGCGCGTCCCGAAGGTCGGGGGGAGGGGGTCCCGGCTGGACTTCCGCGACAACTACTTCCGGTTCTGGTTCACTTTCGTCTACAGGCTCAGGCACCTCCTCGAGGCCGGCCTCGTGGAGGAGGCGGTCGAGCACGTGGAGGAGGGGCTGCCAGCCTACATGGGGGCCGTCTACGAGTCCTTGATCCGCGAGCTGCTCCCGGCCCTCTACCGGGCCGGCCTCGTCCCCGTGAGGCCCGTGGAGGTGGGGGCCTGGTGGAGCAGAAGGGCCGAGGTCGACGTCGTGGCCAGGGAGCCGGGCCGCGCCACGGCGTTCGCTGAGGTGAAGTGGAGGGTGGTAAGCGGGGGGGAGGCGCTCGAGGCCCTCAGGGAGCTGGAGGCGAAAGCCTCGGAGACGGGGCTCCTCTCCCCCGAGAGCTACTTCGTGCTCGCAGTCAGGCGCGTCGAGGGCCCCCTGCCGGCGCTGCCCAGGCACTACAGGGTCCTCCAGCTCGCCGACGTCGATTCGGTAGTGGCGGGGGCCGCCGGCCCCGGGGCGCAGCTATATTAGCCTCGCCCCCGAGGGCGGCGCGTGAGGGTCCTCTACGTCGGCGACGCCGGGCTCGTCTTCGGCCCCCTCATCTTCGAGAGCCCCTTCCTCATCGAGGTGAAGGACGCGTACGTGCGCGAGTGGGGCAGCTACCTCATCGAGGCCGTGAGGAGGGAGGATCCGAGCGTAGAGTTCACGTACATCCGCACCGTCGACGCCTACAGGGACTTCCCGCGCGACTACGAGAGGCTCAGGGGCTACGACGTCCTGATCCTGAGCGACGTCTCCAGCGAGGTCCTGGCCTTCTACCCCGAGTTCTTCCCCATCGAGCAAGTGAGGGAGGCCGAGCTGCTGGGGAGGGTGGAGAGGGGGAGGTACGTGGGGATGCCCAACCGGCTGAAGCTGATCAAGCGGTTCGTCGAGGAGGGGGGAGGGCTGCTCATGTGCGGTGGCTGGTACTCCTTCTCCGGCCGCTTCGGCCAGGGCGCGTGGTACGGCACGCCGGTGGCGGAGGTGCTGCCGGTCGAGCTCGAGCCGGTCGACGACCGGGTGGAGGCGCCCGACGGGGCCCTCGTCAGGGCCGCCGACGGCGACCACCCGGTGACGAGGGGGATCCCCTGGGAGACGTGCCCGCCCTTCCTCGGCTACAACAGGCTGAAGCCGAAGCCGGGCGCCCGGGTGCTCGCCACGGTGGGCGAGGGGGACCCGCTGATCGTCGTCTGGGAGCGGGGGAGGGGCAGGGTGATGGCCTTCGCCAGCGACCCGGTGCTGCACTGGGGCATCAACTTCGTGAGGTGGGAGCACTACGGGAGGTTCTGGGCCCAGGCGCTGAGGTGGCTGGCTAAGCTCTCCTGACCCTCACGACCACCTTGAACTCCCCCCTGTCGAAGGCTTTCTCGAACGCCTTCCCCGCCCCCTCCAGGCCCTCGACGACGCTCGTGATCAGCGGCCTCACGAGCCCCCTCTTGAGCAGCTCGATGGCCCTCTCGAACTCCCTGAAGGTGCCGCACCTCGTCCCGACCACCCGCAGCTCCTTCACGACGGCCGCCGTCGCGTTCACGCTAGCCGGCGAGCCAGGGGTCGACTTCAGGTGCACGACGCCGCGGGGCCTCGCCAGCTCCACCGCCAGGTTCAGAGCCCCCGGGTCGCCGCTGACCTCGAAGACCGCGTCGAAGCCCAGCCCCCCGAGGGTCTCCCCCCTCGCCACCCCCCGGGCCTCGTCGGCGTTCGCGACCCTGAAGCCCATCTCCGCCAGCCTGGCAGCCTTCGGGCTTCCGGGCCTCGCGACGATGAGGGGCTCCAGGCCCTGCAGCCTCAGAACCTGCGCCGTGAGCAGCGCCAAGTTCCCCGTGCCGATGACCGCGCACCGCGCGGTCGGCGGCAGCGGCTGCTGCTCGAGCGCGTTGAGCACGGCCGCCAGCGGCTCCACCTCCGTCGCCACGACGGGATCGAGCCCCTCGACGACATGAAGGGCCTCGGGCGGCGCAACGAAGAGCTCGGCCATGCCGCCGTCGAAGTCGATCCCCAGCGTCCTCTTGCTGGGGCAGTGGGTGTAGAGGCCCATCCTGCAGTAGGGGCACCTGCCGCAGGAGAAGTTGATCTCGGGGACGACGAGCCTGCCCCTCAGCCGCTCGGGTCCCTCCTCGACGACGCCCACTACCTCGTGGCCCGGCACGAGCGGGGCCTTGGGGAGCGGGTACGTGCCGGCGTAGAAGGCCTTGTCGGTCCCGCACACCCCGACGGCGATGCTCCTCACCAGCGCCCAGCCCGGCGGCGGCTCGGGCTCCCCCACCTCCTCGACCCTCAGGTCGCGGGGCCCGTGGAGCCTGGCGGCCAGCACGGCGGGGCCGCCGGCCTCGGGCTAAAAACGCTGGCGGCTAAGGGGCCGCCAGCGAGGCCATTACGGCGTTGTGGATAAGGCGCCTGGCCCTGAGGAGGCACTGGTTCTCCCTCGTCGGGTGCACCCTGTTGGTGAGGAGGACCACGAAGAGGTCGTAGGCGGGGTCGATCCACAGGGACGTCCCGGTGAAGCCGGTGTGCCCGTAGGCGCTGGGGGACATCAGGTCCCCGCAGCTGCAGGGCCTGCAGTTGAGGGCCCACCCCAGCCCCCTGCACTCGTTGAGGCCGCGAGTGTGGTTCCTGGTCGCGAGCTCCACGGTGAGCGGGCTGAGCACCCTGACCCCGTTGTAGGAGCCCCTGTTCAGCCACATCTGCGCGTAAACCGCCAGGTCGGCGGCCGTGGAGAAGAGGCCGGCGTGCCCCGCGACGCCGCCCATGAACCAGGCGTTCTCGTCGTGGACCTCCCCCCTGAGGACCCTCCCCCTCCACCTGCAGTACTCCGTCGCGGCCGCCCTCTCCCTCAGCTCCTCCGGAGGGTTGAAGAGGGTCTCCCTCATCCCGAGCGGCTTGAAGATGAGCTCGCTGGCCACCCTGTCGAGAGGCTCGCCCGTGACCCTCTCGACGATGCCGCCGAGCAGGATGAAGCCGAGGTCGCTGTACACGACCCTGGAGCCCGGCGCGTACTCGAGGTCGAGCCGGGCGATGAAGCCGTACACCTCGTCCCCCCTGGAGAGGATCGAGTAGAGGGGCAGGTGCGCCGGGAGGCCGGAGGTGTGGGTGAGGAGGTGCCAGACCCTCACCTCGCCCTTCGCCCCGCCGGCGAAGGCGGGGAAGTACATCGACACGGGGTCGTCGAGGCTCAGCTCGCCCCTCTCCACCAGCCTCAGAACCACCGGCGTCGTGGCGACGACCTTGGTCAGGCTGGCGAGGTCGAACAGGGTGTCTTCGGACATGGGGCGCCGCTCCGGGTGGAGCTGGGCGTAGCCGTAGGCCCTGAGGTGCGCGACCCTCCCCCGCCTGGCCACCAGCAGGACCGCGCCGGGGAAGCAGCCGGAGCTGACGAGCCCCTCCACCAGCAGGTCGACCCTTCTCAGACCCTCGCTGCTGAACCCGAGCTCCTCGGGGTCGCCCGGCTGCAGCACGGGCCGCCTGTGGCGAGCCCATTTATACCGTAGCCGCCCGATGCACCCGATGGTCAGGGTCGGGGCGGAGGACCTCGAGGCCCTAGCGAGGGCCCTGGGGGGCAGGGCCGTGGGGCTCGTGACCAACCACTCGGCCTTCAGCGCCAGGCTGGGGTACACGGCCGAGCTCGTCGGGAAAGTCGCGCGCGTCGAGGTCGTGTTCGCGCCCGAGCACGGCCTCTGGGTCTCGGCGGCGGCCGGGGAGCCGGTCAGGTCGCACTTCGACGACGAGTACGGCGTGCGCGTCTACAGCCTCTACGGCGACACCCTCGAGCCGCCCACGGAGGAGGTCCAGAAGCTCGACGCGGTCGTGTACGACATCCAGGACGTGGGGCTGCGCTGGTACACGTACATCTCCACCCTCTACTACGTCGAGAGGGCCTGCGCGAAGGCCGGCACCCCCCTCGTGGTCCTCGACAGGCCGAACCCCCTGACCGGCGCGGTGACCGAGGGGCCCGTGCTCAAGCCCGAGTACCGCTCCTTCACGGGCGTCGCCAGCGTACCGGCGAGGTACGGGCTGACGCCGGGCGAGCTGGCGCTCTACTACTCGAGGGTCGAGGGCCTGGGGTGCGAGGTTGAGGTCGTCAGGCTCGGGGGGTGGAGCAGGCGGATGTGGTTCGACGAGACGGGCCTGCCGTGGGTGCCCCCCTCCCCCAACATCCCCACCCTCGAGACGGCCCTCGTCTACGCCGGGGCCTGCCTGCTGGAGGCGACGAACCTCTCCGAGGGCCGCGGCACAGCCTCGCCGTTCCTCCAGTTCGGCGCCCCGTGGGTGAGGGCCAGGGAGCTGGCGAGGGATCTCAACGGCCTCGGAATACCGGGCGTCGTCTTCAGGCCCGTCAAGTTCACCCCCTCCGCCGGCAAGTACAGGGGGGTCGAGGTGAGGGGGGTCTACGTCCACGTGACCGACAGGGAGCGCTTCAGGCCGTTCACGTGCTTCGTGAGGGTCCTCAGGAGGGTGAGGGAGGTGTACGGCGACAAGCTCGCCCTGCTGACCAGGGAAGCCGAGCCCGAGGTCGAGTACCTGAGGGACTACACGAGCCTGGGGTCCACGGGGGCGAGCAGGTACGCCATCGACTACCTAGCGGGGGACCCCGACGTCAGGCGCTGCGTGGAGGGCTCGGTCGACGTCGAGGAGCTCGAGGAGAGGTGGAGGAGGGAGCGCGAAGGGTACGTCGAGGCGGTCAGGGAGAGGGGCGTCCTGCTGTACCCCGGCGACATCGGGCCCTAGAGCTCCCTCAGCACCTGCCTCAGCCGCTCCGCCGGCGCCATCAGCGCCTGAGCGTAGCGGAAGCCCGACTCGATGCCCCTGATCCTGAAGAGGCAGGAGTAGTACTCCACGTAAGGGAAGCCCGTCTCGCCCCTCGCGAAGGCATACGCGCTGGCCGCCTCCCTCCACACCTCGAAGACGTCGCTGATGTCGACGTACACGTTGGGGCGGAAGCCCCTCGCGTCCTCCCAGTTCTCGGCGAAGAAGAGCCTGCCCACCCGGTGGGCTGGCCTCTCGCGCTTGACGGCGGGTAGGGCCGCGTAGAAAACGGCGTCCACCACGTTCCTGTAGGTGCCGACGTGGTCCCGGTGGATGCTGCCCCTCCAGTGCGTGACCAGGATCTCGGGCCTGTACTCCCTGATGAGGTCGCAGAGCCGGAACTTGACCTCCCTGCTGACCGGCAGCTCGCCGTCCCTGTACGGGAGGAACACGGGCTCGGCGCCCAGCACCCTGGCCGCCTCCTCGGCCTCCCTCCTCTTCTGCACCGCGTACTCCTCCTCGCTCAGCCTAGGGTGGCCCCTCTCGCCCAGCGTCATGTGGACGATCACCACCCGGTGCCCGGCCCTGGTGAGCTTGGCGATCAGGCCCCCGCACGTGACCTCGGCGTCCCCCGCGTGGGCGCCGACCACCATCAGCTTGGCCGCGCCCGCCACCTCAGAGCCACCTCCTCATGATGTAGTACCTCCTGGTGACCCTGAAGCCGAAGCGCGAGTAGAGCTTCGCCGCCCTCTCGTCGGTCCACAGGACGAAAGCGCTGTGGATCCCCCTCGCCCTCATCTCCCACAGGCACCTCGCCAGCAGCACCGTGCCGATGCCCTTGCCCCGCATATCCCCCCTCACCCCGAACGGCCCGAAGTGGGCGCCGGGCCTGTGCCAGTGGTAGTCCTCGCTGTGCCAGTACTGGCAGTACCCCACGACCTCGCCACCCTTGACTGCGACCAGCACCTGGCCCTTCTCGCAGCCGCTCTGGAGCAGCTCAAGGGCGTGCCTGTACCAGTCGGCGGGGAAGTTCCTCTCGAGGAAGCTGAGGAACGGGCGTATATCCCGCGTCTCGAGGGGGCGCACAACCACGCCCTCCCTCTCGAGCTCCCGCTCCAACCTCTCGACCTCCTCGGGCACCGTGAAGTCCGGCCAGAGCTGCGCGTCCATGCTCAGCGCCTCGTGCACCCTCTCGAAGCCGTGCTGCTCCAGCAGCTTGAGGAGCCAGGGGTACCTGTCGGGGTCGACGCCGGGGAAGAAGTAGTTGGGCGTGTAGGGCGAGAACAGCACCTCCCTGCAGCCCCTGCCCCTCAGGTACTCCAGCGAGGCGCTCAGCAGCGCCGCGCCCACCTCAGGTGCGCTCGGGTCGCAGGCGAGGGCCGTCACCCACCCGCGCTCCTCCTCCAGCCCCTGGTAGTAGAGGGGGTACCTTCGCGCGATGCTCAGGCAGAAGCCTACGACTTTGCCGCCGCTGTAAGCCAGCTTCAACCCCTCAGGGTCGAAGTTCGGGTCGAGCAGCACCTTCCTCTCGAAGACCGCCAACGTCAGCGGGTCGTACTTCAGCCACCTGTTCCACCGGTCGACGATGTCCCCTTCGACGCCGGGCTCGTAGCTCCTGACCTCGACGCCCACAGGCCTTACTAACAGTCCACGTATTTCACTCTAGCGAGCTGGCCCCCTAGCCCGTCGGGTCGAGCACCGGGGTCTTCCCGAACGCCCCCAGCTCCACCTCCTCGCCCGGCTCCGCGCCGACGAGGATGAGCCTCATGCCCAGGGGCCTGCCCTTGAGCCTGCGCGCCGCATCGAGGTCCCTCATCACCCACCTGAGCACCCTGTCCTCCACGGTCGCCGGCACCGGGACCATGTCGAGGCCCGCCACGCACGCGGGCGTGGCGGCCAGGAGGTCGCGGAACCTGAGGTGGCCTACGGCGGCCAGCTCCTTCAGCCTGGCGTCCTCGGCGAGGGGCAGCATCACCTCGTTGTACCCGGGGGCCCGCAGCGAGGAGGCGAGGGCGGAGAGGGCCTCGTTCACGGCCCGGAGGAGGTGGAGGGTCCCGGGGGTGAAGAGCGGCGCCCCCAGCAGCTTCTCGAGCAGCGCCGCCACGCTGTCGGTGTCCCAGGGCGAGAGGGAGAGGTCCACGCCGTGGAGGGGGAGCCTCGAGCCCGAGGCGTCAAGGGCCTCGTAGGCCAGGCGGTATGCCTCAAGGGCGGCCTGGCGCAGCGCCTCGCTGAGGCTCGCCCCTCCCTCGATGAGGGAGGAGATGTGGTTGGGGTAGAGGAGGCTGAGCGAAAGCCCCTCGGCCTCGCTCGTGGTGACGGGGAAGTAGGCCGTCACGGGCCTCCCGCCGAAGGCGACGGCGAAGCGCGAGCCCGCCACCCAGCCGGCTCGCTCCGGCACCTCGCGGAGGGCGCGCACTATCTCCCCCTCCTGCTCCTCAGCGTAGGGGGCCGAGAAGTAGGCCCTCTCGAAGCTCACCATCAGCTCCGCGAGCTCCGAGGCGTCGAGCCTCGCGAGGGGGAAGGCCACGTAGCCGGCCACCTCCTTCGCGGCCTCGTAGAAGGCCTCGACGTACTTCCCGAGGCTGACCCCCAGGGCCTCGGCCGCCTCGTCGGCCGGCGGCGAGACGGCGCGCACCGTCCACACCTCCCTCCTCCGCGCCAGCTCCCCGGCGACCCGCTTCAGCTCGTCCAGCTTGAGGCGGGAGACGTACTCGTCGAGGCTGCCGGAGGCCGGCGGGGCGTGGTAGGCCAACGCCCTGAACTTGTACATTGCCAGCCCCCTGGGCCGGGGCCTTTTAAATCGTGCCCGACCCCCAGCTTTTTATCCCCCGCTGGGGCTGGGGGCCGCCGTGCGCATCAAGGTGCTGTCGCTGGACCTCGACGGCACGCTGGTCTCGAGGAGCTACGTCGACTACTTCTGGAACGAACTGGTCCCCAGGCTCTGCGCCGAGAGGTGGGGGGTGCCCCTGGAGGAGGCGAGGAGGGAGGTGCTCCGCCAGTACGACGAGGTCGGGCCGCGGGACCTGCGGTGGTACCAGCCCCGCTACTGGTTCGAGAGGTTCGGCCTCGGCGACAGCCTGCTCCAGGCCGCGCTCAGGGAGGCCTCGAGGCTGATCGAACCCTACGGCGACGCCATCGAGCTCCTGAGGAGGCTCGAGAGCCGCCTGTCGGTGGTGATCTCGACGAGCGCGTCGCGCGACTTCGTCAGCGTGGTCCTCGAGAGGGTCCCGGAGATAGGCGCCAGGGTCTCCCGCATCTTCTCCTCGGTGTCCGACTTCTCCCTGCCGGGCAAGCCCCCCGAGTTCTACCGCAGGGTCATGGCCGAGCTCGGGGTCGGGCCCAGCGAGCTCGCGCACGCGGGGGACGACGAGGAGGCCGACTACAGGGTCCCCAGCTCACTGGGCATCAGGGCCTTCCTTGTCGATAGGAGCGGGAGGAGGGGGGTGAGGAGCCTGCTGGAGCTCCTCGAGCTCCTCGACTAGAAGGTAAAAAGCCCCCCGAGACCCTTCTCCCGTGGTAACCACTGTCGTCAAGGCCGGCGGGGCGCGCGAGCCGTACAGCCGGGAGAAGCTGCTCGCCAGCCTCACCCGCTGCGGCCTCCCCGAGGGGGAGGCGCTGAAGATCGTCGAGGAGGTCGAGGGGGGGCTCCCAGCAGAGGTGACCTCCGATGAGATATACGCGAGGGTCCTCGGCCTGCTGCGCGAGAGGGCGCCCGCCCTCGGGATCAGGTACGCGGTCAGGAGGGCCCTCATGAGGCTGGGGCCCGAGGGCTACCCCTTCGAGAAGTACGTGGCGAGGCTCTTCGAGAGGATGGGCTACTCGGCGCGCACGAACGTCGTGGCGAGGGGCAGGTGCGTGCAGCACGAGCTCGACGTGGTCGCCGAGGGCGGGGGGAGGAGGCTCTTCGCCGAGTGCAAGTACCACAACTCCCCCGGGATCAAGGTCGACGTCAAGGTGGCGCTGTACGTGCACGCCCGCTACCTCGACCTGAGCGGGCAGTTCGACGAGGCTTGGATTGTGACGAACACCAAGGTCACCGAGGAGGCGGCGGCCTACGCAGAGTGCGTGGGCATCAGGGTCCTCGCCTGGCGCTACCCAGCGCAGGGGCTCGAGGCCCTCGTGGAGAGGTACCGCCTCTACCCGATCACGGTGCTGCCGAGCCTCAGCGAGGAGAGGAGGCGCAAGCTGCTGGCGAGCGGCGTCGTGGTGCTCGACGACCTCCTCAAGCTGGGCGCCGAGGGGCTGCGCGAGCTGGCCGGCGCCGACCCGCTCGAGGCGGAGCGGGTGATCGAGGAGGCCAAGCTGATCGAGCGGCTGAGCCCCCTGCAGGGCTGCTGAGGCACGGGAGCCGCAGGGGGTCGGCAAGCCATTTTTACCGGCGGCGCCGAGGCGCCCCGTGCTCGACCCCAAGCTGTTCGCGAGCCCGCCCAGCTGGTACAGGGGCGCCCCCTTCTGGTCGATAAACGGCAAGCTGGACCCGCGGGAGGTCGCGAGGCAGGTCGAGCTGATGGCCGACGCGGGCTTCGGCGGCGCCTTCTTCCACGCGAGGGAGGGGCTCGTAACCCCCTTCCTCAGCGAGGAGTGGTTCGAGGCCTTCAGGGCCTCCGTGGAGGCGGGGAGGCGGAGGGGCTTCTACGTGTGGATCTACGACGAGCTGCGCTGGCCGTCCGGCTTCGCGGGGGGGATCGTCCCCGCCCTGAACCCCCGGATGGCGGCCAAGGCCCTGGTGGCGGCGTTCTCGGAGAGGGCCTTCAAGGGGGAGGGGGTGGTGGCCGCCTTCAGGCTGCTCCTCGACGAGAGGGGCGTCCCGAGGGGGTACGAGAGGGCTGAGCCGGGTGAGGTGGGCAGGGCCCCCCTCTACGTGACCTTCGTCGAGTACTCCGCCCAGCCCGGCGAGACGTGGTACGAGGGCCTCTGCTACGTCGACCTGCTGGACCCGGAGGTCGTCAGGGCGTTCATCGAGGCGGCCTACGAGCCCTACCTGAGGTTCAGGGGCGACTTCGGCGGCGTGGTGCCCGGGGTCTTCACCGACGAGCCGAACATCGAGTCGAGCAGGCCGCACCCGCGCCCCCAGCTGCCGCCGCGCGGCCCCCGCTTCCCCGCCCTCTCCCTGCCCTGGACGGCCAGGCTGCCGGAGAGGTTCAGGGAGCTCAACGGCTACGACATCGTCGAGAGGCTGCCGGAGCTGATCTTCGACGTGGGCGACTACCTGAAGACGAGGTACGACTTCTGGCGCACGGTCACCCTGATGTTCGTCGAGGCCTTCTCCAGGCAGATCTACGAGTGGTGCGACAAGCACGGGCTGAAGTTCACAGGCCACTACCTGGCCGAGGACACGCTGCTGAGCCAGCTCAGGTGCGCCGGTGCCGTGATGCCACACTACGAGTACCAGCACGTGCCCGGCATCGACCACCTCGGCTTCCAGATCTGGGGCAGCCTGCTCACGGCGAAGCAGGTCGCCAGCGTGGCGAACCAGCTGGGCAGGGAGCGGGTGCTCTGCGAGACGTACGGGTGCACCGGCAACTACCCGACCTTCGCCGACAGGAAGTGGATCGGTGACTTCCTCTACGCGCTCGGCGTCAACCTCCTCAACCACCACCTGCTGCCCTACTCGCTGAGGGGGAGGAGGAAGAGGGACTACGGGCTCAACTTCCACTGGGCCCAGCCCTGGTGGAGGTACAACAGGCTGGTCGAGGACTACTTCGCCAGGCTCAGCTACGCCCTCTCCCAGGGCGTCAGGGTGGCGAACGTCCTCGTCGTCCACCCGATCGGGAGCGCCTGGGCCCTCTACACGCCGCTCTCCGAGTGGAGGGTGCGGGAGCTCGACGAGAGGTTCAGCGCGCTGCTGAGGGAGCTCCTCGCAATGCACGTCGACTTCGAGCTGGGCGACGAAGTGCTCATGGCTAAGCACGCATCCGTCGAGGGGGCGAGGCTGAGGGTCGGGAGGTGCGCCTACGACGCCGTGGTCGTGCCGCCCAGCGTCACCATCGCGTCCTCCACGCTGAAGCTGCTCTCCCGGCTGGTCGAGGCAGGCGGGGTGGTGGTCTTCGTCGAGAGGCCGCCCGAGCTGGTCGAGGGTAGGCCCTCCGGGGAGCTGAGGGAGCTCGTTGGGCGCGCCAGGCTCGCGCGCTCGGTGAGCAGGCGTGACCTGGAGGAGGCCCTGAGGGGCGTCAGCAGGCCCGTCGTCATCGAGGGCGACCCCGACGGCTCGGTGCTCTACCACCTCAGGAGGGTGGGCGGCGACCTGCTGATCTTCCTCGCCAACACCAGCAGGGAAGCCGCCAGGAGGCTGAGGGTGGGCGTGGAGGGCTCGTGGAGGCCCGAGCTCTGGGACGCCCTCACGGGCGAGGTGAGGGGGGTGGGCGCCTCGCTCGGCGACGGGCGCACGTGGGTCGAGCTGGAGCTCCCGCCGATCGGCTCCGCTCTCCTGCGCTTCACGGCCGGCGAGCCGAGCCCTCCGCCCCCCGCGCAGCCCGCGCCGGCGGCCGAGCTGAGCCTGGGCGATGGGGGGTGGAGGCTCAGGCGGCTGGACCCCAACGCCCTCGTCCTCGACTACTGCAGGTACAGCGTCGACGGCGGGCCCTGGAGCGACGTCGTCCCCGTCTGGAGGGCCCAGAGGGAGGTCGTCAGAAGGGGCGTCGGGACGCGCTTCGCGCTGAGGTTTGAGTTCGAGTACCTCGCCGACCCGGCGCGCACCCACCCGAGGCTGATGGTGGAGGAGCCCCACCTCTACGAGGTGCTGGTGAACGGGAGGCCCGTCGAGAGGTGGGAGGCGAGCTGGTTCGACCCCAGCTTCGGCCTGGCCGACGTGTCGGGCCTGCTCGCGCAGGGGGCGAACGCGGTGGAGCTCAGGGGAGTCGTGGGGGTGGAGCCGGAGCTGGAGCCGATATACGTCCTGGGCGAGTTCGGCGTCGAGGCGAGGGCCAGGGGGGCGTCGAGGGTCGTCGAGGAGAGGGGGGTGGTGAACGCGACGAACCTCTGCGCCGAGGGGCTGCCCTTCTACGCGGGCTCCGTCGAGCTGAGCAAGCGCTTCGAGCTGAGGCGGCCGGTGGCGCGGGCCGTGCTGAAGTTCGAGGCCCTCGACGCGGCGCTGGCGGAGGTCCACGTGAACGGCGAGAGGGCCGGCGTGGTCTTCGCGCCGCCCTACGAGGTCGACGTCACGAGGCACGTGAGGCACGGCACCAACGAGGTCAGGGTGGTGCTCGTGGGGACGCTGAGGAACCTCTTCGGGCCCCTCCACTACAGGGGCGGGGACCCCGCGTGGACTGGCCCCGAGACGTTCACCGACGAGGCCAACTGGACGGACGAGTACGTGCTGAGGCCCTTCGGGTTCAGGGGCGCGAAGCTCCTGCTCTGGTAGCGGGGGTTCCCATGTGGGGGTGCCGGCCGCAGCGGGCAGAACTCGACAATGCCGCGAGACGTGCGGGCCCTGCTGGCAGAACCCGCAATGCCTGACGGGCTGGCGCTGAAGCGATCCTTACACGTCCGTTTACGTCAGCTGTGGGTGTCGCTAGCGTACCCACCGCCTAATTACGAAAAGGCGGAAGATCGTGTACGCTGCGTTGGACTGCCCAGGGGTCTGCGAAGCACTGTATGAGTTGGTGAAGACCGGGCTGCATTACCGCCCCCTTTTCACGCTGAACATGGGGCTCTTGTTCCTTCATTATGTGGCGCCGCGGGGCCCAGCGCAGCTTGCCGTGCTGCTAGCCTGGCTGGTCACCTTCGTCCTGTGGGGGGTGCTCTACGTGCTCTCTGAGGGCCCTGAGGGCCTCATCAGGGGGCTCATCGCCGCCCTGGCGGTCGGAGCAGTAATGGTGGCTCTTTACCTGCTGCGTCGGCTCAGGCCGCAGTGGTTCCAGCTAGCCGAGCGGCCGCCGCCCACCCCCTCGCCCAGCGACATGCTCGAGCGGCTGGTGGACGCGGAGCTGAGGGCTTGGGGAGGCTCGGCTGAGGGGGCCAGGGCGAGGGTCGAGGCGAGGGTCAGGGAGCTGGCTAAGCAGCGCGGGCTCAGCCTCGAGGGGGCCGCGAGGGAGCTGCACAGGGGGGTGTACGGGGCCTGAGGCCGCTCGGCGCTGGGAGGGAGCAGAGCCCTCTTGCAGAAGGAAAAATGGATTCTAGGGAGCAGTTGGCAAGAGCTGCCCTTTAGGTTCTGAAACCGCAACGCTTTCCGGCTCGAGGCCGGCTGCTCGGAAGGCGGCCTCCACGGCCCTCAGGCACTCGGCCAAGCCGCAGGGGCAGGAGAGCAGGTGGGACGAGCAGCCCTGGCGGCAGTCGCTGGCGCCGAAGCCGGGGATGGGGTGGCGGAAGCCGAGCCCCTCGAGAGGTGGGACGAGGTCGCACTCCCTCCCCGCGAGCGCGTACACGACGTACTCGACCCGCGCCGCCTCGGTGAGCCTGTCCACGTGCCACCTGAGCCTCTTCCCCCGCCTCAGGTGGCGCGAGACCCTGGCGCGGAGGCCGCCGGGCCCCCTTGCCGACCCCACGTACACGTAGCAGCCCGGCTCGAGAAGCCACGCGCGGCCCATCACCTCGACGCGGAGCGGGCCCTCCAGCAGGAGCACCAGCGCGTAGACGCCGGGGGCGCTGGGCAGGTCGGCCATCAGCCCACCACGCGGACGCGCAGGGCGGTCCCGGGGGCGGCTCGCTCGAGCGCCTCCCTCACGTCGCGCTCGACCTCGCCCAGCGGGGCGTCGGCCCTGCAGAGCAGCTCCGCCTCCCCCCTGCTCGGCTCGAGGATCAGGACGCCCACGGGGCCGCGCCTGTAGAGCAGGAACTCGTACGCGTGCCAGCGCACTAGGAATCCCCTCCCCCTCAGCTCCCGCGCCAGCCGCATCCTGGCTGCTAGCGGTGAAAGCCTCCAGGCCACGCCCCCCCGGCTCCCCGGGGTATTATCCCAGCTCATCCGCGCGCGAGCTTTAAGCGGCGGCCTCCGCAGGCCGCGAGTGGTGTGGGAGAGGTTCTTCGACAGGTACGTGTCCAGCCACGTGGGCAGCCTCCCCCTCGACTTCAGCGAGGAGAACGTCAGGAGGGCCTTCAGGGACATGGTGGAGGCGGGGGTGGACGTCCCGCCCGTGCCGCAGCTCAGGGACTTCATCTCGATGTACCTGGGCCCGCTGGCCGAGGCCGGCCTGCTGGAGGGCTCGGGGACGACCTTCAGGGGCAGCCCGGAGGCCCTCGAGGGGGCGGGGCGCGTGGCGGCAGCCCCGCGGGTGGTCGCGGAGCGGGCCAGGGAGGCGCGCGTGAGGTGGGTGAGGGTCCCCGTCACCGGCGCCTTCACGCTGGCCTCCCGCATCTACGTCGGCGACCCGGCCAGGGGCCTGAGGGGCACGGCCCTGGCGGTGAGGGAGCTGGTCGAGGGGCCGCTGGCTGAGTACGTCTCGAACATCGTGAGGGCGGCCGCCCAGCTGCGCGGCGCCGTGGTGGTGATCGATGAGCCGGTCCTAGGCATGGTCGTGGGGGCCCGCACGACACTCTTCGGGTACAGGGACGAGGACGTCCTCGAGGTGTACTCCAGGGAGCTGAGGGCCGCGAGGGGGCTGCCCAGGGGCACCCACGTGTGCGGGCAGCTCAACGAGAGGCTAGTCTCGATCCTCGCCGAGTCGGAGAGCCTGGACTTCCTCAACCACGAGTTCCACGACACGCTCGCCAACCTCTCCCTGCCCTGGCGGAGGCTCCTGGAGAGGGGCGACAAGTTCCTCAGCCCCGGCGTCTTCAGCACGAGGAGGGTCGAGGTGGAGAGCGTCGAGGAGATCGAGGCCCTCGCGGCGAAGGTGATCGAGGTCGCCGGGGCCGAGTACGTCAACCTGTTCTCCGGCGACTGCGGGCTCGGGGGGCTGCGCGGGAGGGAGGGGGCCTACGAGGCCTCGCTGGAGAAGCTGAGGAACCTCGCGGCGGCGGTGGTGAGGATCAACGAGCGCGCTGGGCTGGCGCGATAGATGGGTATATAGCCCCTCGGCCCCACTGCTGGAGAGCTCATGCGGACGAGGCTGAGGCCGTACCAGCGCGAGGCGCTGGAGTGGGCGCTGAGGGTGGCGGAGCTCCACGGGGGCGCCGTGGTCAGCCTGCCCACCGGCACCGGAAAGACGCTGGTGGGCATCGCCTTCGCCGAGCACTACCTCAGGCGGGGGTGGCGCGCCCTCGTCCTCGTGCCCACCCGCTTCCTCGTCGAGCAGATGGCGAAGCGGTTCAGGTACGAGGGCTTCGACGCCTCCATGATCCACTCCGGCGTGAGGGAGAGGGACTGGAGCAGGCAGGTCGTCGTGACGACCCCGGAGTCGGCGCTCAGCTACCTGCAGCAGAGGTACGGGGGCGGCCCCGGGGCGGCCGAGCGGGCGTCGCGGGAGTTCCCGGTCGTCATCGTCGACGAGTGCCACCACACGGTGGGCAGGGACCCCTTCGCCCAGGTCATGACGTACCTCCAGGGCTCAGTCAAGCTGGGCCTCTCGGCGCTGGTCCCGAGGAGCAGGGCGGAGGAGATCGAGCGGTACATAGGCCCCATCAGGAGGTGGGACTTCGCCGAGCTCCAGGGCAAGGGCTACGAGAAGCCCTACATGATCGCTGAGGTCTACGAGGCCCCCTTCAGGCCTGAGGAGGAGGCGGTGTACGCCCACCTCTACAGGCTCTGGCTGGAGGGAGACGCGGACTCCCACTTCGCGGCCCTCGCCCTCACGACCCTGAGCAGGGACGGCGCCGACGCGCTCCTCGACTCCGCCGCCAGGCCGACCGCCTTCGCCTCCTTCCTGCGCTCCGCCGTCTTGGGGACGCCGATGCCCCCGGAGCCCCACAAGCTGCCCGCGCTCGAGAGCGTGCTAAGCGACTACGAGGGCAACTACGAGAAGGCCCTCGTCTTCGTCAACAGGAGGTGCACAGCCGAGCTCATCGGGAGGCGGTTCAGCCACCTCAACCCCGTGAAGATCGTGGGCGGGAGGGAGGCCGCCGACCCGCGGGCGAGGAGGAGCCTCCTCGAGGAGGCGAGGAAGCCCGAGACCAGGCTCATCATCGCCACCTCGGCCGGAGACGAGGGCATCGACATCCCCGAGGTGGACCTGCTCGTCTTCTGGTCCCACGTCTCCTCGCCGCTCCGCCTCTACCAGAGGCTGGGGCGCGCGCTGAGGCCCGCGCCCAACAGGATCAAGTACGCGGTCTTCATCGTGACCCCGGGCACCCGCGACTACGACGCGCTGCCCGAGAGCCTGGTGGCGCTGGCGCAGGAGGGCATCGACGTGAGCGGCATCTTCGACGACGTCGGCTCGGAGCTGCTCGGCGAGGGGCTGCTCATAGCCCGCAAGGTGAGGGAGGTCGCGAGGGGGCTGGGCGTCAGCGGGGTCGCCGGCGAGGCCCTGCTGGGGGCCCTCGCCCAGAGCGCGAGGGTGAGGAGGAGGGTGATGAGGGAGCTCGAGGAGGGGGCCCGGGCTGGCGCCGTCTACTACTTCTACGACGTCAGCGAGGTGTACTCCCAGCTCCAGGCCGAGATCGATGATGGGGCGGCCGAGGTCTACATCAAGCTGGGGCCCAGCAGCAGGAGGTACGTGGCGAAGGAGGAGGCGGAGGAGGCGGAGCGCGAGCACCCCGAGAGCTTCTCCAGCGCCCCGCTCTGCTTCGACCCTCTGAGGGACCTGAGGGTGGGCGGCGCCCCCGGCCACGTCGAGCACGCGCTGCGCGTCGAGCTGCTCCGCATGGTCGCCAGGGGAGCCGCGCCGGGCGAGGTCGCCGCCGCGCTCCACTCGCTGGCGAAGGAGGCGCCGCTAGCCACCGTCAGGTGGAGGCTGAGGGTCGAGGCCGCGGTCCTGCCGGTGGACGGCAGGGAGGTGGAGCTGGAGCTGCTGGCCGACTACGGCCCCTTCCTGGCGAGGAACCTGAGGCAGGTCGAGTTCGCCCTCCGCAACACTGCCGCGCTCTGGAGGCTCGTCTCAGGCCTCGCCTCCGACTCGCGGGGCATCGGGCTCTGCGACCGCCTGCTCCGCGCGCGGGCGCTCCAGGCGGCCGGCTAGTGCAGCGCGGCCAAGGCCGTCCGGGAGGGACGAAACCTACGGGGCCCTCGGCTAGCCCGGCAGGAGGCTCAGCAGCTTGCCGACGGCGTCGACCGCGTCCCGCCCGAGGACCCTGATCATCGGCTCCTTGCCCACGTCCCCCCTGTCGTAGATCAGGTCGGGCGCGCCCCCGCAGGCCCTGAAGGCCTCCTGCGCGATCCAGCGCATCGTGGCCCCCTCGACCGCCCTCACCTCGGGCGGCTCCCTGGCCCTGTCGACGAAGGCCACCCTGAGGCCTAGCTCCTCCGCCCTCCGCACCAGCCCCTCGTCGAACCTGACGTTCACGGCGGCCCGGACGCCCGGGTCCAGCTCCATCAGGGCGAGCACCAGCCTCGCCAGGTGGGAGGAGGCGCCGAAGCGCACGGGCCCCGCCGCCCTCAGCGTCCCGCCGGCCCTCACTATCCTCCCCTCGACCCCGGCGACGTCCTCGACGCCGGAGGCGTAGGGCGGGGGCAGCGCCATCACCACGTTGATGCCGACCTCGGGCGCGTAGGGCAGGAGCCTCCCCGCGCTCCCCAGGAGGAGCCCGACGGCCCTCTCGACGCTGGAGAGGGCCTCGTAGCGCCTGGCGCTCAGCTCCAGCCAGGCGGTCGGGTTGACGGGGCAGTGGCCCCTCCCAACTCTGGCCCCGTACCTGATGGCGAGCGTGACGAGCTCCTTCGCCACCCTGACCGCCTCGGGGACGCTCGAGCCCTTCGCCAGCTCCGCCGCGATCGCCGCGGAGAACGCGCAGCCCGTGCCGTGGGTGCAGCCACTGACGCGGGGCCCCTCGAGGAGCCGGTACTCGCCGCGCCAGTAGAGCACGTCCACCGACCTGTCCCCGCCGAGGTGGCCGCCCTTGACCACGGCCGCCTCGCAGCCGAGCTCCTCGACCAGCCTCCTCGCAGAGCCCCCCTCGCGGAACTCC
>JAGDWA010000007.1:0-2237 GCA_023269735.1 Thermofilum sp. | reverse complement strand
GCGACCTTCACGCCCGTCAGCCGCTCGGCCTCCGGGGCGTTGGGCGTGACCACCTTCGCCAGCGGCAGCAGATCCCTGACCAGCGCCTCCACCGCGTCCTCGCGCAGCAGGGGGGCGCCGCTCTTCGCCACCATCACCGGGTCGACGACGAGGGGGAAGCCGAAGTCCCTCACCGCCTTCGCCACCGCCCCGATGATCCCGGCGTTGCTGAGCATCCCCGTCTTGCCCGCGTCGATCCCCATGTCCTCGGCGACCACGCGCACCTGCTCGTAGACGAACTCGGGCGGGAGGTCGTGCACCGCCGTGACGCTGTAGGTGTTCTGGGCGGTGACGCTGGTGATCGCGACGGTTCCGTGGACGCCCAGCGCGGCGAAGGTCTTGAGGTCCGCCTCGATGCCGGCGCCGCCCCCCGAGTCGCTCCCCGCTATCGTAATGGCGACCCTGACGCGCCTCACGGCGGATGGGCGGCACCACAGATAAAAGCGTTTGGGCGGCCCCCGGCCCGTGGAGCCCCTCGAGGTCAGGATCACGAGGGCGATCTGGAGGGCGACGGCGGAGGAGTGGCTGAGCCTCGCCAGCGTCGACGCGGTGGTCGTCGGCGCGGGGCCCGCGGGGCTCACCGCGGCGAGGTACATGGCGGAGCGCGGCCTCTCGACGCTCGTCCTGGAGCGCAGGCTGAGCTTCGGCGGGGGGATCGGGGGCGGGGGCATGCTGCTCCACAAGGTCGTCCTCGACGCGAGGGCGCTGCCCGTGCTCGACGACTTCCGCGTCAGGTACAGGCGGCTCCCCGAGTACGACCTCTACGTCGTCGACGCGGCCGAGCTGATAGCAAAGCTGGCGGCGTGCGCCATCGACGCGGGCGCCAAGGTGCTGACGGGTGTCGCGGTGGAGGACCTGATCGTGAGGGAGAGCCCGTTCCGCGTCGAGGGCGTCGTGGTGCAGTGGAGCGCCGTCCAGCTCTCGGGGCTGCACGTCGACCCCCTCTTCGTGCGCGCCAGGGCGGTCGTCGACGCCACCGGCCACGACGCGGAGGTCCTGAGGGTCCTCGAGAGGAAGAACCCGGCGCTCGGCGTGAAGGTGCCGGGCGAGAGGTCGGCGTGGGCGGAGGAGGGTGAGAGGCTCGTCGTGGAGCGGACCGGCAGGGTCGTCGAGGGCCTCTACGTGGCCGGGATGGCGGTCGCAGCCCTCAACCAGACCTACAGGATGGGGCCCATCTTCACCGGGATGCTCCTCTCCGGCAGGAAGGTGGCTGAGGAGGTCGCCAGGGACCTCGGCAGGGTCGCCTAGAGCCCCGCCGAGGCCCGGGCCGGCGCCCGTCGTGCCAGCCCTGCGCTAACTCCCCTCTACCCCTCCCGCCGTCCTCTCTCCTCTTGGGCAGCGGCCGACCGCCGCCAGCCTCGCCGCGGGCGCGTCTTCTCTCCGTCCCTTGATCGCCCCCCAGCGATACGCCCCGACCCGAACGGCCTGACGTAGCAACATCGGGGTGCATTCTTTCACAAACCATGTTCGGTTTAGAGCGCGCAGACATATTAGCCGGCCCCTCGCCCCGCCGCCGTGCGCGCGCTGGTGCTCCACGGGGTGAGGGACCTCAGGCTGGAGGAGGTGCCCGAGCCGAGGGCGGGCGAGGGCGAGGTGGTGCTGAGGGTGGGCGCGTGCGGGATCTGCGGGACCGACCTGCACTTCTACCGGGGCGAGTGGAAGGTGAGGACCCCGTTGGTGCCCGGGCACGAGTTCTCGGGGGTCGTCGAGGAGGTGGGCCCGGGGGCCGAGTGGGTGGAGGTGGGGTCGAAGGTGGTGGCGGAGCCCAACGTGACCTGCGGCCGGTGCTACTACTGCCGGATGGAGAGGAGGAACTTCTACTGCGCCAACATCAGGGCGGTCGGCGTTGACGTTGACGGGGCCTTCGCCGAGTACGTCAAGGTGCCAGCGGTCAACGTCTACAGGATCCCCGACTGGATGGAGCTGGAGGAGGCGGCGCTCATCGAACCGCTCGCCTGCTGCGTCAGGGGGCTCTACAACGTGGGCATCGAGCCCGGCGACACGGTGGCGGTGGTCGGCGCGGGACCCATCGGCCTCCTCATGGTCCAGCTGGCGAGGATGTGGGGGGCCTCGAGGGTCTACGCGGTGGACCTGATCGACTCGAGGCTCTCGCTGGCCAAGCAGCTGGGCGCCGACGCGGTGTTCAACCCGGCGAGGGAGGACGTCGCAGAGGCAGTGAGGGGGGAGGCGGGCGGGGT
>JAGDWA010000087.1 GCA_023269735.1 Thermofilum sp. | reverse complement strand
GGTTGCGCGAGCGCGGCTGCGGCCAGCAGGGCGGCAGCGGCCGCCGCGATCGCTAGCGCGAGCCTCTTCACAGGGGGGTGAGCTGGCGCGAGGGCTTAAACCACGCTGCCCCCGACCGGAAGGAGCCGGCCGAGCCACCGCTCCGGCCGCGCGCCGCATAGCTTGAAGTTGCTCGCGCGGGGGGGCCAGCGTGGCGAGCGAACCTGTCAGGATCCTAGTCGTTTACGACAGTTGGACGGGCAACGTCGAGAAGATGGCGCACGCCGTCGCCGAGGGGGCCCGCGAGGCTGGAGCCGAGGTGAAGGTGGTGAGGGTCGACGATGTGGACGTGGACGAGGTGCCGCAGTACGACGGCTACGCCTTCGGCACCCCCACCCACTGCGGCACCATGAGCTACAAGATGAACTACTTCTTCAACAAGCAGCTGATCAAGTACTGGGGCAGGCTGAGGTACAAGGTCGCCGTCGCCTTCACCTCCTCGGGCGGCCTCGGCGGCGGGAGCGAGGTAGCGCTCCTCTCGCTCATCTCGACGATACTGAACTTCGGGATGATGACCTTCGGGGTGCCCGACTACGTGGCGCGCGGCGTGACCCTCCACTACGGCGCGGTGGCCGTGGGGGCGCCCGACGAGAACTCGATCAAGGCCTGCCGGCTGCTCGGGAGGAGGTTGGTGGAGCACGTGAGGGTCGTCAAGGCCGGCCTCAAGTCGCTCGGCCAGACCTAGCCGGCCTCCAAACCAGGAGACCGGCTCCCGTTGGAGCGGGGCTGGTCCGGGGGTACTGCCGTCTGCTCCACCCCCACCGGTCGAGCCGGCCGCCCCCGAAGGGTGCTCGGCGAGAGCCCCCGAAAATGTTTATAATCATTAGACACTCATGCCCGTGAGACTATGCCCCGCGTGATGCTGCTGGGCCAGGGCTACGCCGCCTCCGTCTTCGCGTGGGGCCTGGAGCGCATCAAGAAGGGGCTGGTGGAGCCCTGGGGTGTCCCCCTCGCCCGCGTTGACTTCGGCGTCCCCATCGAGAGCGTCGAGGTGGTCGCGAGCGTGGACGTCGACGCCGGGAAGGTCGGGAGGACGCTGTACGAGGTCGTGAGGGGCTACGGGCTCGAGCCGGAGCCCGAGCTGAAGGACGTCGTGGTCCACCCCGGCCTGAGGCTGCGCAGCACGCCCTCCTTCCTGAAGACGGCGGCGCTGGACGACAGGCTCCCGCTCGAGGACGCGGTGGCAAGGTTCGAGGAGCTGCTCGACGACGCGAGGCCGGACGTCGTCATCGACGTGACCACCACCGCGCGGGCCCCGCCGCTCCACTCGTGGGGGGAGGTGGAGGAGGGGGCCGCTAGGGGCGCCCTGCCGCACCCGCAGATGTACGCCTACCTCGTGCTGAAGAGGCACGGGGTCGCCCACGTGAACTTCCAGCCGGCCCACGTCGCCTGCAGCCCGGCCTTCGTGGAGAGGGCCTCGGAGGTCGGCTCGCTCGTCCTCGGCGACGACGGGGCCACGGGCGCCACGCCCCTCACAGCCGACATAGTGGAGCACCTGGCGGAGAGGGGCAGGAGGGTGCTCTCGATAGCCCAGTTCAACATCGGGGGCAACACGGACTTCCTCTCGCTCACCGAGCCGGACCGAAACCTGGCGAAGGAGGAGACGAAGAGCGGTTTCCTCGCGGACATCCTAGGCTACGAGCCGCCCCACTACATCAGGCCGACGGGCTACCTCGAGCCCCTGGGCGACAAGAAGTTCGTGGCGATGCACATCCAGTGGATCTCCTTCGGGGGCTTCGTGGACGAGCTGATCGTCAACATGAGGATCAACGACAGCCCCGCCCTCGCGGGCTACATGGTGGACCTCGCCCGCCTTGCCTACGCCGCCCTCAGGGCCGGCCTGAGAGGGACGCTGCCCGAGGTCAACTCGTTCTACATGAAGAGGCCGGGCCCCCTCGGCCTCAAGCGCAAGTCGAAGATCCTCGCCTACCAGGAGCTGCTCCAGTTCGTTGAGGCGCTGAAGAGGGGGGAGCCGGCGGTCGCCACCCTGCGCGCCGCGGGCCGCTGAGGCCCCTGCTGGCCTCCATGTAGAGGCATAAAGAGGTATAAGAGGTATAAAAAGAGGTATAATCACTACGAGTCGAAGAAATAAGGCAGTGGCGGCAGGAGCCGCGGGATGGCCGGCGTCAGGGTCGAGGTGAGGGGGCTCGAGAAGCGCTACGGACCGGTGAAGGCCCTCGACGGCGTGACGCTAGAGGTGGAGAGGGGGGAGTACTTCGTCGTGCTGGGGCCGATCGGCTCCGGGAGGAGCACGCTGCTGAAGTGCATCGCCGGCCTCGAGCGCCCCGACCGCGGCGACATCCTGTTCGACGGCGCCAGCGTGCTCGACCTCCCGCCCGAGAGGAGGAGGGTGGGCTACATGCCGCCCGGCTACGCGCTGTTCCCCCACATGACCGTGTGGGAGAACGTGGCCTACGGCCTGTGGATCAAGGGATCCCCCAGGCGCGAGGTGGAGGAGCGGGTCGAGGAGGCCCTCAGGGCGGTCGGGCTGCTGCACCGGGCCGGCAGCTACCCCCACCAGCTGTCGGGCGGCCAGAGGCAGCGCGTGGCCCTCGCCAGGGCCCTCGCCTCGGGGGCGGAGCTCCTGCTCCTCGACGAGCCGCTGACGGCGCTCGACGCGGTCCTGACGCTGGAGGTCAGGAGGGAGGTCCGCCGGCTGGCGAAGGGGCTGGGCCTCACCGTCATCCACGTGACCCACAACCAGGAGGAGGCGATGGCGGTCGCGGACAGGGTGGCGGTGCTGAGGAGGGGCAGGGTGGAGCAGGTGGGCGACCCCGAGGAGGTCTACTTCCACCCGGCCACACCCTTCTGCGCGAGGTTCGTGTCGAACGCCAGCCTCCTGCGCGGGCGCCTCGTGGAGTCCTACGGCGTCGTGGGGCTGGCAGAGGTGGAGGGGCTGGGGCTGGTGAGGGTCGAGCACAGGGGGCTGAGGCGGGGCTCGCAGGTCTTAGTGGCCGTGAGGCCCGAGAGCGTGACCCTCGGCGAGGGGGGCTTCAGGGGCAGGGTCGTGGACCTCTCGCTGACCGGCCACACGCTGAAGGTCTGGATCGAGGCCGGCGGGCTGCAGCTGCTCGCCGAGTGCGAGCCCAGGCTCGACATCAGGGTGGGCGCGGACGTCAGCTTCGGCCTGGCGGAGCCGCTGCCCGCGTTCGAGTTCGTGGGGTACGAGGGGGAGGTATGAGCGGGGTGGCCCTCAGGGTGGTCGACGTCGCGAAGCACTACGGCCCGATAAGGGCGCTGGACGGCGTCTCTCTGGAGGTGCACGAGGGCGAGTACTTCGCCATCATCGGCCCCAGCGGCTCCGGGAAGAGCACGCTGCTGAAGTGCATCGCCGGCCTCGAGCGCCCCGACCGCGGGAGCATCGAGATCTTCGGGCGGAGGGTCAACGAGCTGCCCCCGGAGAGGAGGGGGGTGGGCCTCATCTTCCAGGAGATCTACCTGTTCCCGCACATGAGCGTGAGGGGCAACGTGACCTACCCCGCCATCGTCAGGGGGGTGGGGAAGGCTGAGCTCGCGCGGGAGCTCCTCTCCCTGCTCGGCGTGGAGCTGAGGGCGAGGAGCATGCCGCGCGAGCTCAGCCTGGGCGACCAGCAGAAGGTGGCGCTGGCGCGGGCCCTGGCGTCGCAGGCGCGGCTGCTGCTCATGGACGAGCCCTACGGCTCGATGGACCCGCGCACGGCCGAGCAGCTGAGGTACGAAGTAAGGCGGCTGGCGAAGGGGCTGGGCCTCACCGTCATCCACGTGACCCACAACCAGGAGG
>JAGDWA010000030.1 GCA_023269735.1 Thermofilum sp. | reverse complement strand
TGTATCCGGAAACACCCACAGCATTGGGGTTTTCCTGAAATGTACGAAGGATTCCTTTCAGGTAGCCTGGTAGTAGCATCATGTCCGAATCTTGCGCTAGCACTGTATGAGAGGCTTTCCGCAGTTCGTAGTGAACCTTTAATAAGTCCCTAGCTTTATACATCCTTTGATGACGCAGAGTGTATTTGTCACTGGCTTCGACCCCCTTGCCTACAGGCGTCCCTTATTTGCAAAAAAAGCTATTCCAGGCCTGAAAATTATCTCATACAAATATCTCATTAACAGGTTTGGAAAGTTGAGTTACATTCCTTTAAAAATGGTACCACGAATTGCAAAAGTTGAAAGTTTATTCACAAAACTCAGCACAAGCGGAGGGGATCGCTACGTAAGTGCGCTGTTGCGAGAGTTTTTCAGCCGGGTGGCACTCACAGGCCTGAAGGTAGACCTTGTGATCGCCCTAAACCCCTATCTGGCGTCACGTAGGGTGTGGGGAGATGATGCTACCATAGTTTTGGATTGGATGGACGTCTGGATGGATCCCCAGGGGTCTATCCACCCGCTGGATGTCGGCACCCTGCGGGAGGCTGACGGCATCATATTCTGGAGCAGACCTCTGATGGAGGTTGTAGCGCGTAAGCTCGGGCTCCGCCGCTTCACCTATATACCCTACGGAGTCGATCCCTTGTTTAATCCGCCACGCTTTGGCGACGCTAAGTTCTTCAGGGAGAGGTACCGGCTCGGCGACTTTATCGTTTTCATGTACAGCGGCGGGATATGGAAAGTGAATGGGGTAGATCTCCAGGGCACGGATCGAATGCTGGCAGCCTTCGCGTCTGCCGCGAGGAGGCTCAGGAACGCTGTTTTAGTGCTGCAGGTTCCAAGGATGGACAACGCGACTCTGCGTGCCGTTAAGGCGCTGCGTGGGCGCGTAAGGGTTTTGGGCCCCCTCCCCTACGCCAGCTTCCTGAGGCAGAGCGCCTTCGCCGCAGCTGATGTCCTCCTCGCACCCAACAGCAGGCACCCCATGGTTTTCTATGCCGAGCGTGTGAAGATGTTCCAGTACATGGCGGCGGGAAGAGCTATACTGGCAGAGCGGACCCCTGGAGCTACAAGCGCCTTGGGGGATGCTGCCATGTACGTCGAGCTGGGGAGCGTGGAGAGCCTCGCCGAAGCCATGGTAGAGCTCGCAGAGGATAAGGAGCTGAGGGAAGAGCTGGGGGCAAAGGCACGCGAGAGGGCCCGCCTCTTCGCATGGACGAGGCTGGCGCCCGAGTACGCTGAGTTCGTGCGTCGCATTGAAGAGGGTTGATATGCCAGCATCCGAGCGCCCTCGCGTATGAAGATCCTCAGCGTGATCATCCTTTCGAAGAATAACGGGAGGACCCTCGGCTACACACTGCTGAGCGTGCTGCGCGCTGCAGTGCCCGAGGGATGGGGGAGGGAGATCATCGTAGTAGATGCCCGCAGCAGCGATAACACGCCGAGGATTCTCGAGGCCTTCAAGAAGTACATCCGGGTGATCTACGATGAGGGAAGGGGGATTGGAATAGCTAGGAACTTAGGAGTTTCCTCGGCGAAGGGTGAGATTATCTGCTTCGTCGACGCCGATTGCGTGGTGGGCAGAGATCACTTCGTGAGGATCGTAAACGCGGTAGAGGAGGGGGGAGCGGAGCTGATAGACGTGAAGGGTGGGAAAGGGCCTGCGGAGACCCCCGTTGAGGAGCTTGAGCAGAGGGTGTGGGAGTGGGGAAGGGCCTACTCGAGCGAGCTTACCAGGGATAGGTGCTTCGCCGGTGGCTCCTTCATCTCGTTCAAGCGGGACGTTTTTGAGAGGATCGGAGGCTTCTGGGAGCATCCTCCCTACGGGGCTGACGACCTGGACTTCAGCTATAGGGCCTACCGCTCCGGCTTTAAGATCTCCGTGGTGCCCTCACCCGGATCCTACTGTAGGCACAGAAGGAACCTACTGGATCTCGTTAAGCAGCAGGTGGGGTGGGGGAGAGGGTATGCCCATCTGATGGTTAAGTATAGATCACACTACGACTTCTGGAAGTGTTACAGGTGGTCCACTCTGGTGTACAAACTATTTGGCGAATCTATTCACCTTTATCCAATCTTCGCATGCGTTTTAGCGCCTATCAAAGGTCTGTACCTCGCAGTAAGATCGAGAGATTGGCGGCTGATCCCTTACTGGACGCTACGCCGATGGGCCTTCCTGTACGGTATGCTGAGAGAGCTGGGAGCGCGAAGGGCAAGGCGCATCGCAAGTTGATGGCAGGCCCCAAAGTCGCCTCTGCGCTGCCGAAGTTTCCACCCCGTTCTGCTACGGAGCCGCAGTAGGGCAGCGCCACTAAGGCGACGCTAGTCGCCCTGCCCCACTCAGCTTTCAATAGGCTGGCCGCCCCCGCCTAGGTTATATGAGCCCTCCCTCAGGGTGCTTGTGAGCGATGAAAGCTCGCTCGCTGCCGTGGCCGTAGAAGGGGCCGTCAGCGCCTTCTCACTGCTTAGCGGCCAGTTCCTCGCGACATTGGTGGCGGGGCTCTCCTCGATCGCGCTGGCCCGGCTGCTGGGGCCCGAGGGGTACGGCAGATACTCGCTCTCGACGACGGTCGCCGCGCTGCTGACGCTGGCGACCGACTTCGGGCTCAGCGCCGCGCTGACTAAAGAGGTCTCGCGCCTCAGGGCGGAGGGAGGCGAGGGAGAGGCGGCCCGGCTGGTGGGTTTAGCGCTGCGCTTCAACCTCCTGGCGTCCGCCCTCGCGCTCGCGGTGGGGCTCGCGCTCGCCCCCCAGCTCACGCTCCTCACGCTCAACAGGCCCGAGCTGGTCCAGCTGTCGAGGCTGGCGATGCCGCTCGTCGCCGCCACCTCGGTCTTCAGCCTGACCTACGCGGCGCTCCTGGGGGCTGGCGACGCGAGGGCCCTCCCCCTCCTGCTCCTCGTCCGGGACGCGTCCAGGGGGGTCCTGTCGCCCCTCCTGGCCCTCTCGGGCGGCTGCGAGGGGGCGGTGGCGGGCTTCGTGCTGGGCTACGTTATCGCCGCTGCCGCCGGCGTGGCCCTCCTCCGGAGGAGGTTCGGCGGCCTCCCGTCGGCCCCGTGGGGCGAGCTGAGGCGGATGCTGGGCTACGGGCTGCCCCTCTACGCGTCAACGATCCTCTCCGCGGCGCTGGGGGTTTACCAGAACGCTGTGCTGGCGTGGTTCGCCACGGACGAAGAGGTGGGCAACCTGAGGGTCGCCGGCAACTTCTTCGCCCTCCTGCAGCTCCTCTCCGCGCCGATCTCCCAGGCCCTGTTCCCCGCGTTCTCGAGGCTCGACAAGGGAGAGGCCGGGGTGGCGTTCCGCTACGCGGTTAAGTACGCGGCCCTGCTGCTCGCGCCTGCGGGCGCCTTCGCGGCCGTCGCGTCGCGGGACTTGGTGCGCCTCGTCTACGGCGGTGCTTACAGGCTGGCCCCGGCCTACCTCTCGGTCCAGGCCGCCGTGCTGCTCCTGAGCGGCGCCGGCTGGGGCGTCACAGGGAGCTTCCTCCAGGGGGTCGGCGACACGGGGGCCTTGCTCAAGGCCGCGCAAGTGTACGCGGCCGCCTTCGTGCCGCTCTCGCTGCTCCTCGCCCCCAGGGCGGGCGCGCTAGGGGTCCTAGTGGCGGGCCTTGCCTCCAGCCTCGCGTCCACGCTCTACGGCCTGAGGGCGGCGCTGAGGCACGGCGCCAGCCTGGAGCTGCGCGCAGCCCTTACGATCCCGCTGGCGGTACTGCTCGCGGCTGCCCCCGCCTACCTCGCCTCCCTCGCCGCGTGGCCCCACTACGCGGTGAGGCTC
>JAGDWA010000033.1 GCA_023269735.1 Thermofilum sp. | reverse complement strand
GAGAGGCTACGAAAGTGCGCTGCTGGGAGGTACGGGCTCGGGAGGGGCGCGCTGAGCAGGGCGGTCGTCGAGCACTGGAGAGGGCCCTAGGGAGCCAGGCCCCTGCCGGCGGCATTGACAGCATCGTGGGCCTGGGCCTAGCCTCCGACTACTCGTGGGAGGGCGAGGATCTGGTCGAGGCCCTGAGGAGGAGGTATGACGTGCGTGATCGATGCTAACGTCTTCCTCGAGGTGCTGTACAAGAGGGGCAGGTGGAAGGGGGCTAAGGCCTTCCTCGAAGAAGTGAAGGAGGGCAGGGTGAGGGCCTACATCCTCCACTTCACTCTCCACAGGATCTCGGCCCTGCTTGGCAGGCCGGAGCTCGTGGCCAGGCTGCTCTCCGAAGTTGCCACCTGGCGCGGCCTGACGGTCGTCGAGACGACAGTGCAGGAGGAGGTAGCGGCATGCCAGCTGGCGGCCGAGGTTGGGCTCGACTTCGACGACGGCCTCGCCTACTACCTGTCGAGGGGCTGAAGGCCCCGATAGTCAGCTACGACAGGGACTTCGACGACGTAGGAGCTGAGAGGCTGGAACCAACAGAGGCCCTGAGGAGGCTGGCGAGGGGCTGAGGACCCTCAGCAGGTCAGGAACCTAGCCGCCTCGGGGCCTGCGATCTCCTCGAGGACCCTGCGGTCCTCGATGGGCCTCCTCGCCATGATCTCCCTCGCCGCCCTCTCGCTCAGGCCGGGGGTCAGCAGGAGGGACTCGCGCGAGGCGGTGTTGACGTTGAGGGGGTAGGGGATCCCCTTCACCGAGCGGTACCCGTGCTCCACCACCGCGACGTCCAGCTTCGCTGCCACGGGCAGGCGCTCGGGCACGTACACGAGTATCGGGTAGGAGCCGACCTGCCTCGCGAGGCTGTACTTGCCCTCGTGGGCCTCCACGTACAGCTCCCTCAGCACCGTGCCCCTCGGCACCACGCGCCTCAGCATCGGCCTGTCGAACTCCTCGCGCACCCTCCGCTTGAACTCGCGGAAGAGCCTCTTGTGCCTCCTGATCACGCGGTCGCCCACCCTCCACATGGGCGTGCCCGGGAGCGCCAGCACCTGCCTGATGTTCACCCGGCGGACCATCAGGCCCTCCTCCATGATCTTGCGGAGGAACTCGAGGTTCCGCTCGTACGTCTCCCTCGTCTCGCCCGCCAGCCCGAGCACGAAGTTGATCCCCGGCAGGAGCTCCGGCATGCCGTTCCACCCCCTCCGCGCGCCCACCTCGTTCACGATGCGCACCGCCTCCAGCGCCTCCTCGGGCGTCGCCTTCAGGTTGTTCGCCCTCACGACCCTCGGGTCGGCGCTCTCGACGCCCATCGCGGCCACGTCGCCCGGCGTGTGGTACTCGACGATCACCTTGAGCGCCTCCCGCGCCTCGCCCGGGTGGTGCGCCACGGTCCCGGGGTTCACGTTGTCGATGTGGAGCACCCTCAGCCCGGGGGCGGCGGCCCTGACGCCCCTGAGGAGCTCCCTCAGCCTGTCCGGCCTCGGCCTGGGGAACTCCACCTCGTTCACGCCGTCGGCCATGTAGGCGAGGATGTCGGGCTGCCTGCCGAGGCGGAAGTGCCTCACCCCGAACCTGTGGAGCGCCTCGACCTCCCTCGCCACCGCCTCCGCCCCCCTGAACTCGACGGGGCCGTACCTCGGCTCGATGCAGAAGCTGCAGCCGCCGACCACCCAGCGGGGGCACCCCCTGAACGTCTCGATCTCGGCGATCAGGTTCCAGCCCAGGTTCGGGTGCTGCTCGACGATCCGCGCTCCCTTCACCGCGAACTCGTCGACCAGCCCGTAGCCCTCCCGCCTCTCCCTCGGATCCACCGCCTCGACCCTCAGCCCCTCCCTCACCAGGTTGTAGACTACGACCTCAACGTCGCCGCTCGCGACCACGTCGAAGTACGCGCTGAACCTCGACGGCGGCACCGCCACCCTGCCCCCCTCGACCCCGTAGCCGAAGCGCGCGACGGGGCCGCCCAGCACCTTGACCGGCCCCTCCAGCGCCGAGGCCCACCTCACCAGCTCCTCCAGCCTGATCGGCTCGCCGCCCAGGTACTTGCCGGGCACGACGACGCCCGTGATGAAGACGACCAGGTCGCACCTCGAGGCGTACTCCATCACGCGGTCCAGGTGGGACCTCGCGAAGTCCACCGTGACGTAGCGGACCTCGGCCCCCGGCTCCGCGTGCCAGATGGCGCCCGCCACGTACCTCGGGTACACGTCGATGTACGGCGGCACCCCCAGCCCAGCCGGCTCGTCGGTGTAGCCGTCGATGATCAGCGCGCGCACGCCACCCCGCCATCGGCTGGCGGCGCATATCCCTTTCGCGCCGCTAAGCGTAATTAGCCGGGGGCGAGGGGGAGCCCGGTGATGAGCAACTCCGATACGGAGCGGTGAGGAGAGCGGCCGTAGCTGAGGCCGCTGCGGCGAGCAGTTATGCCCCCCTCCCTCGGGAGCCCGATGAGGGCCTACGTGTCGGTGGACATGGAGGGCATGCCGTTCGTGGTGTCCGAGGACCACCTGGCCCCGGGCAGGCCGCTCTTCGAGGAGGCGAGGCGGGTGGCGACGGCTGTCGTCGCCTGCGTCGCCGAGGAGCTGCACCAGCGGGGCTTCAGCGAGGTGATCGTGGCCGACAGCCACGGCTCCATGGTCAACCTGGACGTCGAGAGGCTGCCGGAGTACGTGGAGGTGATCAGGGGGTTCCCGCGCCCCGTCAGCATGGTGGCGTGCGTCGAGGAGGCCGACGCCGTCCTGTTCCTCGGCTACCACGCGAAGTTCGGCACCGAGCGGGCCACGTTCGACCACACGTACAGCGGCCGGGTCTACAGGTCCGTCCACGTCAACGGCGTGGAGGCCAGCGAGTTCCTCCTCAACGCCTACGTCGCGGGGCACTACGGGAAGCCCGTGATCCTGGTCGCGGGGGACGAGAGGCTGCTGGAGGAGGACGTGGCCGCCCACGCCCCGTGGGCCGTCAGGGTCCCGCTGAAGAGGGGGCTGAGCCGCCTCGCGGCGAGGAGCTTCAGCCTCGAGCGCACCAGGAGGATGCTCCGCGAGGGGGTCTCCGAGGCCGTCAGGAGGTTCGCGGCTGGTGAGGCGAGGCCGCTCAGGGTCGGGGCGCCGGTGGAGCTTCGCGCCACGTTCAACTCCACGGCGTACGCCGACGTGGCGAGCCTAGCCCCGGGGGTGAGGCGCGTGGGCCCCCTCACCGTCGAATACTCAGCCCGGGACATCGTGGAGGCCTACAAGCTGCTGGAGCTGTGGGCTTTGGCCGCGGTGGCGCTCCGCTAGCCGGCCCTCCCCCACCTGCCGAAGCTCCACCCCTTTTTCTCGACCTCCCCGTAGCCCCTCAGGCGGACGCCCGAGCCTTCGACGACCCTCCCGATCCTCTGCACCGGCACCCCGTGGGCCTCCGCCTCCCTGACCACGTCCCCGACCCTGCCCTCGGGGACCGTGAAGATGAAGCTGTACTCCTCCCCGCCCCTGTAGAGGGCGAGCTCGACGGGGTCCGCGCCCCAGGCCTCAGCGCACTCGACCAGCTCGGGGCTCAGCGGGAGAGAGTCCAGCTCGAGCCCCACGCCGCTGGCCTCGGCGAGGTAGTGGAGGGAGAGGGCGAGGCCGTCGCTGTCGTCGATCGACGCGGTCGCGTGGCGCGCGACGCTGAGCCAGAAGCCCGGCTTGATGGGCCTGGGCCTGAAGGCCCTCCTGATCGCCTCGACCGCCCCCGGGCAGGTCGGCGCGCCGTCCAGGAGGACCGCGTAGGCCACCGGCGACAGGACGCCCCACCCGGCCACCATGAGGGCGTCGCCGGGCCTCGCGCCGCCCCTCGGCACCAGCCGCTC
>JAGDWA010000145.1:1049-3915 GCA_023269735.1 Thermofilum sp. | reverse complement strand
GCTCGTGGCTCCTCTGCGTGGGCTACTCGACGAGTGCGGGCGGCCTGATGGCCTTCTACCCGCTGCTCGCCCGGCGCCTGGGGATGGCGAGCTACAGCATCTCCCTTGCCGTCTTCTCGATGATGGCGGCGAGGACGGCCGCTTTCTACCTCCTCGCCCGCGCCGAGCTGCCGGCTGAGCTCGGGCTTCCGCTCCTCGCGGCCCCCGCTCTCGCTCCGCTCACTTCCGACCCACTCGCGCACGCAGCCCTAGCCGCTGCGGCCGGCGCTGGCCAGGGCTTCGCGTACTCCGCCGCGCTCGGAGCAGTCTTCCGGGAGGGCGGCGCGTACACCTCCATCTTCGAGGCGTCGATCGGGCTCGGCTACTCGGTGGGACCGCTGCTGGGGGCCTGCGCGAACCTCGCCGGCGTCGAGCCGCTCGCGGCGTCCGCCGCCGCGGCGGTCGCCATCTGCACCGTCCCGCTCGCGGGCAGAACGCGTGTCCGCCTGAAGGACTTGCTGGTTCGCAGGTAGTGGACTGTGAGCGACGAGAGGCTCCTCTCCGAGGCCGGCCGCGGCGGCCTTGCGCCGTCAGGGGGCAGTCGAGGGTGCCGGGAGGCTTGCTGAAGGGTAGGCGCCCCCTCCCGGTCAGCGAGGAGCTCCGCCGGCCGGCGGCGGGGGTGCTGGACCGATTCGCGCTGGGGAGCCCCCTAGGCCCCGCCCAGCAGCTCGCGCAGGTGGCGTATCGAGGCCCCGGCGACCGCCACGGGGTCCTCCACGGGAGCGAGCACCTCGACCGAGAGCCAGCCCCCGTAGCCGACCTCCCTCAGCGCCCCGATTATGCTCCGGTAGTCCGCGGCCCCCATGCCCGGGCCGAGGCCGTTCGTGTCGTTGGCGTGGAAGTTGGCCAGCAGGCCCCCCACCTCCCTGATGATCTCGGCGTAGGGCCTGCCCTCGTCCGTCATGCTGTAGACGTCGAGGTTGATGCGGAGCGCGGGCGAGCCCACCTCCTCCACCATCCTGATGGCCTCCCTCGCGGTGTTCACCACGTCGGTGAGGTGCCTGGCCAGCGGCTCCAGCGCGATGACGACCCCGTGCTCCTCGGCCGCCCTCGAGCAGGCCCTCAGGCTCTCCCTGAGCAGCGACCACGCCTCCTCCCTGCTCTGGCCCGGCAGCGTGCTGCGCTGCCTCGGCGAGCCGAGGACCATCACCTCGCCCCCGAGGTCGGAGCAAAGGCGGGCCAGCTCCCCCATGTACTCGACCGTGCGCCTCCTCACCGCCTCGTCGGGGTGGGCCAGGTGGAGGCCCGGCGGTGAGACGAGTAGCCAGTGGAGGCCGGTGACCCGGAGCCCGTGGCTCTCCGCCTCCTCCCTCAGCCTCTCCCTCTCGGCCCTGCCCAGCCTCCTGACGTCTTCGGCCAGCGTGAAGGGCGCGACCTCCAGCCCCTCGTAGCCGAGCTCCGCCGCCGTGGCTACGACCCGGCTCCAGGGCCCCTTCAGCAGCTCGTTGCAGAGCGCCAGCCTCACGCTACCACCTGTCGTAGTGCACGATGTCGCTCAGCGGCTTCCTGTCCACCACCGGCCCCCTCTCCTCGGCGGGGTAGCCGAGCGGCGTCATGGCCACCACGCGCACGTGCTCGGGTATCCCCAGCGCCTCCTTGACCGCCCTCTCGTCGAAGGCCGCGATCCAGCACGTGCCCAGCCCCTCGTTCGCCGCCGCCAGGACCAGGTGCTCCATCGCTATCGCCACGTCCACCTTCCAGTACTCCTCGCCGTCCCTCCGCCTCCAGGCGGCGGAGGTGTCGGCGCAGGCGACGATGATCACCGGGGCCTTCACGAACCAGTCGC
Source organism: Thermofilum sp. (assembly GCA_023269735.1). GTDB lineage: Archaea > Thermoproteota > Thermoprotei > Thermofilales > Thermofilaceae > JANXEW01. Next base: position 2,090 of record JAGDWA010000145.1, on the reverse strand, counting down.
GGGGGTAGGCTTTGTACAGCCTCTCCTTCACCTGGGGGTCGCGCACCACGATGAAGTGCCACGGCTGGCGGTTGGCCGCCGAGGGGGCGAGCCTGGCGGCCTCCAGGATCCGGAGCAGCTTCTCCTCCTCGACGGGGTCGGGCTTGTAGGCCCGGATGCTCCGCCTCCTCCTCACCACCTCGTAGAAGTCCACAGGGGAGAGTAGCGTCCGCCCGATATAAGCCGCTTTCGCCGCGCGGCCTTTTTAGCCGCAGCCGCACCGCCGGGGGCGGTGGAGTTGGAGCTGGAGGAGAAGGACAGGCTCATCGAGGCCGTCCTCAGGGTGCTCAGGTGGAACCCCCGCTTCTCCAAGATCGAAGAGCGGAACGTGAAGCGGATACTGAGGAAGCTCGACCCGGAGGACCTCACCTACCTAGCCAACGTTTTCGACGTGTTCGCGGAGTGGCTGGAGGGGGCGCTGGGTCGGGCGCCGGCGCCTGAGCGCGGCCCCCAGCTCGGGCGCGAAGAGCACGGGGAGTGAGAGGGCGGAGACCGCTGCCGCCGCCGCGTACATCGCCCTGAACCCGCGGGAGGCCAGCACCAGCGCCAGGAGGTAGCCGCCGAGCATGCCGCCCAGGCCCGACGCGAGGGGGTACAGCCCGGCCGCCGTGCCAGCGGCGCCGCGCAGCTCCTCCGTGAAGTAGGCGGTGGCCGCCACGTAGAGCCCGCCGAAGGTGAGCCCGTGCAGCAGCTGGACCCCCACCACCAGCGCCGGGTCGCTCAGCAGGCCCGTGAGCCCGAAGCGGAGGGGGTAGGCCGCCAGGCAGGCGGCGATGACCTTCCTGCGCCCCACCCTGTCCGAGAGGGAGCCGAGGGCCACCATCGCCGGGATCTCGGCGAAGGGGGTCACGGAGAAGGCGATCGAGGCCGTGAGCTTTGGCGCCCCGAGGCCCTGTACGATGTACAGGGGGAGGAACGTGTAGTAGGCCGGGTTGGCGACCGAGGCGACGAGTATCGCGAGCAGGGTCGCCAGCGGCCTCCCGCCCCTCAGGGCCGAGAGGG
>JAGDWA010000145.1:0-1039 GCA_023269735.1 Thermofilum sp. | reverse complement strand
GCGGGGCAGCCCGGGGCCGTACAGCAGGGCCGACGCGGCGAAGGCTGCCGATGCCAGGGCGAAGGCAGCGTGGAAGCCGACAGACTGCGAGAGCAGGCCCCCGGCGAGGGTCCCCACCACCCACCCGGCGGCCCCCGAGGCCCTCATCGCCCCGAAGCCGCCGCCCCTAGCCCCAGCCCGCTCCATGGCGACGGCCGCCGCGACGGACATGGAGGAGAAGGAGAGGGCCGCGTAGGCAGGGTACACCACGGCGAAGCCAGCGAAGCCCCTCGCCAGCGTGAAGGCCGCGGCAAGCAGGGCAGTGCCGAGGCACAGGTCGGCCTGCAGGGGGTCGCGCCTCTCGACGGCGTCCGAGGCGCGGCCGGAGGCCAGCGCCGCCGCGATGGAGCTCACGGAGGCGGCTGAGGCCAGCAGCCCGATCTCCACGTCGCTCAGCCCCCTCTGGCTCATGTAGAGCGAGAGGAGGGGGTTGACGGACCCCGCGCCGACGTAGAGCAGCGCCATCGCCACCCACAGCCTGAGCGCCTGAGCCCCGCGCAGCTTCTGGGCGCCGCCCGGTCGCACGGCCACCCCCCGCCGGTCGAGTGCTTAAGAGCGCGCCGCAGGAGCCCTTTTACGGCGCCGGCCGGGGGCCGGCCGTGGGCGAGGGCCTGCTCGCCAGGGCCGAGGAGGTGGCGGAGGAGGTAGCCTCGGCCTTCGTGGGGAAGGAGGGCGTCGTGGGCGTCGTCTTCCTGGGGGCGCTCGCCCGCGGCTACTTCGACGAGCACTCCGACGTGGACATCGTCGTCTTCAAGAGGAGGGGGGCGAGGCTGGGGTGGCCCCGCGAGGCCGAGTACGCCTACAGGGGCTTCACCATCGACCTGGAGGTGAGGTGCTACGAGAGGGACCTGCACAGGGCTTGGAGCTTCGAGGAGCGCTGGAGCTTCCTCGGCGCGAGGGTCAGGTACGACAGGGACGGGCTGGTGCGCAGGCTGCTGGAGCTGAAGGTGCCGCTGCGGGCTGGGGAGCGCGCCAGGGCCCTGGCGGAGGAGCTGAGGAG
>JAGDWA010000009.1:8397-23036 GCA_023269735.1 Thermofilum sp. | reverse complement strand
TAGTGAAGCTCCACCTCGCCACCCAGCCGCTGCTGACGGCTTCGCCCCTGACGTACCCGCTGCAGCTGGCCGCCCTCCAGGCGCTGCGCAAGTGAGCAGCAGAGGGCGCTCGCCCCACGCTCGTTAGCCAAGGTACGACGTACTTTTTCTTCCAGATTTAATGGACATAGCGCGCGAACTTTTTAAGGTCGCGATGCACATTGATCGTGATGAGGGGCCTCCACGCGATTCCCCTCGTCGCCATGCTCCTAGCCGGAATCGCCGCCGGCCTGCCCGTCGCCGTGAAGAACGTTGCCGACAGGCCCGTGGAGGGCTACGTTGTCTTCTTCAACGTCGAGAGGAGCAGGCTGGCGGAGGAGGGCATCGACCCCTCCTCGATGTGCGCCGTCGACGCCAGCGGCAACTACCTCCCCCTGTGGGTGGTGCCCCAGACGCTCGACAAGCAGCGGGTCGCAGTGTACGTCAAGGTGCCCTACATCGGCCCCGGGGACCAGGTGACGCTCACGCTGACGCCCGGCCCCTGCAAGCACGACCCGAGGGAGGTCTTCAAGTTCTTCGACGACTTCAGGGTGCTCAACACGAGGTTCTGGGCCCCCATCGCTTCGCCTCAGGTCTACAACGTGTCGATAAAGGCGGGGAGGGGCCTCTACATCGAAGGGACGTACATGGCGCCGGGGCAGTACGTGCAGGTGATATCTGAGCCCCTCACGCCCCCGCTCGCCGTCGAGGCCCTCGTCACTCCCATGACGGCTTATGACCACGACGCGTGCCTTGACGTCCGCGAGTACGGAACGGAGGGGATGCACCCATCCCAGGCGAGGGGCGCGTACATCCACGCGTGGGGCTGGGGCGTCTCGGGTACGACCGAGGGGCGCTACGGCCGCTTCACCTGGTACAGGCTGGCAGGCCCGCCCGGCAGCGCGACCTACTACTGGGACGTCACCACATGGGACGAGGGCGGCTCCTCCCCCGTGTGGGAGGCAAACGGCACGTTCCTGTTCAGGATCGGCGTGGGCCCCGAGGGGGTGAGGTACGAGGTCTGGCAGCTGACCGGCGGGGGGCTGAATAAGCTCCTCGGCCACTACGTGAAGCCCGGCATCACGAACGAGACGGTGATCGCGCTCGGCCAGGAGTGCGGCGGCGCCTACAACTTCACGCAGAAGGCGCTCTTCCACTGGGTGCTCGCCAGGCCCTTCGTGTGGCCCGAGCCCCGGGTCGCCGTGGGGGTCGAGAGGATCGTGGAGAGCCCGCTCGCCCCCATCCTCGAGTTCCTCTCCAAGCCGGCCAACCTCATACTGATCTCCTGGGGGGCGATCGCCGCCGCTCTCGCGCTGATCATGCTGCTCAGGGCCAGGAGGAGGTAGCGCCTAGGCGCCCCCTCCGACGACCTCCCCGAGGGCGCTCAGGAAAGCCTCGGCCACGGGCCTCGGCGGCACCGTGACCCTGATGCAGTTGCTGCAGAGCGGCGCGCGGCCCACGTCCTTCACCGCGAACCCCCTCCTGAGCAGCGCCTCCCTGGCCCCCGAGGAGCTGATGGGGAGCCTCACGAGGAGGAAGTTGGTGTCGGAGGGGTAGGCCGCCACGGGCAGCTTGGAGAGCTCCTGCCGCATCCACTCGCGGACAGCCTTCAGCTCCTCGACCGCCCTCCTCACCTCGCTCCACCTGTCCAGCATGAGCAGGGCCGCCTTCAGGGAGACGGCCGAGCAGGAGAACACCCTGCCGCGCTCCCTCAGCAGCGAGGCGAGCCTCCTGTTCGCCACGGCGTAGCCTACCCTCAGGCCCGCGAGGCCCCAAGCCTTGCTGAACGTCCTGACGACGATCAGGTTGTCGCGGCTGGGGGCCTCCTGCAGCAGGCTGTAGCGCCCGTACTCGGCGTAGGCTTCGTCCAGGACGACGACCCCCCTGAACCCCTCCACGACCTCCAGGACCGCGCCCCTGTCGAACTGGTTCGCGGTCGGGTTGTTGGGGGAGGCCACGTACAGCAGACCGGCCTCCACGCCCGCCAGCCTCTCCGGCCTGAGGCGGAACTCCTCGTCGAGGAGCACGCTGACGTGCGGGGCGCCGTACAGCCTCAGGGCCCGCGCGTACTCCTCGAAGGTGGGCTCCACGATCGCGGCGCCGCGCTCGCGGCCCAGGTGGGCCGCCAGGTAGAGCAGGTCGTCGGCGCCCGCCCCCACAACGACCTCGCCTCTGTCGACGCCGTGGAACTCCGCCAGCCTCTCCGCGAGCTCCTCTCCATAGGCGTCGTGGTAGAGGCGGGGGTCGACGAGCCTCGCGGCCTCCGCGACAACTCCAGCCACGAGGTCCCTCGGGAGGAACAGGTTCTCGTTGAGCGAGAGCCTGTGCACCCCCGGCGGGGGCACGAGGGCCATGGCAGCCCCCCGCCTCCCACGCTTTTAACCGCGCCGCCGCGCCCCCCTCGGTGCTCCGCTTGAGGCTCGCCGTGCTCGGCTGCGGGGCCGTCGGGTCGGCAGTGGTCAGGCTCGCGCTGGCGAAGGGGGTGGCCCACGAGGTCGTCGGCTTCGACCGCGACCCGGAGAGGGCCAGGCTGTACCTGTCGGAAGCCGGCGACGTGCCCGTGGAGAGGGTCGAGGCCACCGACGCCGAGGCCCTGGCGGGTAGGCTGAGGGGGTTCGACTTCGTCGTCAACGCGCTCCCCACCTTCACCGTCGTGGGGAGGAGGGAGGTGCCCCTGAACCCGATCGTGATGTCGGCCGCGCTGAAAGCCGGTGTCAACTACCTAGACATGGCGTGCTACGGCGGCAGGAGGAGGGCGGCGGAGCAGCTCTCGCTGTCGCGGGGGTTTAGGGACGCGGGGCTCCTGGCGGTGGTCAACTTCGGCGCCTCGCCCGGCCTCTCCAACGTGCTGGCGCGTGAGGTCTGGGAGGACCTCGACAGGGTCGAGAGGCTCAGGGTGGTGTCGGTGGAGGACCAGAGGGGCAGCACCTTCGTCATCCCCTGGTCGAGGGAGGAGATGCTGCTCTCGGCGGCGCCGGCCCTCGCGTACAGGGGCGGCAGGTACGTGTGGCTGGAGCCCTTCGAGGAGAGCGTCACCGTCGAGTTTCCGGAGCCCGTGGGCGTCCACCGCTGCTACACGTTGGCCAACGACGAGAGCTACACGGTGCCCCGCTTCCTGAGGGTGGGGAGCTACGAGTACTACGCCGGCGGCAGCGACATCGAGATGCTGCGCGCCCTCTACAGGATGGGGATCCTGAGCGGGGAGCCCGTGCTGGTGGGCAGGGCGAGGGTGAGGCCGCGCGACCTGCTGTACCGGATCCTCCCGCCCTCGCCGGTCCCCAGCGAGGTCCTCAGGGTGTGCGAGGAGGGGGAGCTGGAGGACGCCTACTTCGCGATTGAGGTGCTCGCGGAGGGCGAGGTCAGCGGCGAGAAGGTCGTGTCGAGGCGATACGTCCTCTTCCCGAGCCAGAGGAGGGTCAACGAGCTGCTGCCCGGCGCCACCTACATCACCTACCCCACGGCTCTCTGCGCCGTCGAGCTCCTCCGCGTGCTGCAGAGGGGCCGCTTGAGGGGCGTGCTCCCGGGCGAGGCGCTGCCGAGGGGCGTGCGGAGGGCCCTCCTGGAGAGGCTGGAGGCCAACGGAATCATCGTGAACGAGGAGTTCGAGGTCGCACTTGCTGCAGGTTAAAGATTCGTAATAACATAGATAGTTCTAGCTATTACATGAATATATTGGAAAATTTTACAGGTCCTATTTTAAGCTGATATAAATGGATAAAGATATCTTAAACATTTGAAATTCTTACCAAAAACCTTATAAGGGAAGGAGAAGAAGGGGAGTCGTGTCTCAAGAAGAGACGAAAGCTGTAACGCCTACCGCCGAGGTCAAGGTTAAGGGCCTGACCTGGAGGGTGCTCCTCACTGCGCTGATCGTGACGCTGCTCTACAACTACCCCCTGATAAGGTGGAGGATGGGCGGACCCTACTACATGGCCCTCGCCTGGGGCCTGCGCATCTTACAGTTCTTCGGGATGCAGTTCTTCTTCCTGTTGCTCCTGCTGGTCTTCGTCAACTTGCTGCCGAACCTCATTAACAAGCTGTTTAAGAGGCAGGTGGTGAGGCCGTTCACTCCGCAGGAGAGCGCGGTCCTCTACGCCATGATCTGGGGCGGCATCATTCCGCTCTCGTTCTCGATGGGGATGGCAACGTACTCTTACCTATTCGGAACGCTGAGACCCGAGTACAAGGCTGCTTGGCCGCTCGTGCCCAGCGCCTGGGTCCCGAAGTTCCTCGGGGACGACGTGCTTTGGAATGGGGGTGCACCGGTGACGGCCCTTATCCCCACGATAATCCTGTTCACATTCGCATGGTACATGATGTACTTCTTCGGATACGGCCTCGCCCTACTCATGAAAGAGCAGTTCCTAGAGATCGAACGGTTGGAGTACCCTCTAGCCCGGCTCCCGAGCTGGATCATCGCTCAGGCCACAACGGTGGAGGAGGGCAAGGCCATCCCCAGGCTCTGGAGGTTTAAGCTGTTCTGGATAGCCTTCCTCCTGGGGGTCGTCCTACACTACGAGGGGCCGCCCGGCATAGGCGCGATCCCCGGTCTAAGGTGGCCCACCTTAAGTTACGACGTGTTCTACGTTGGCAAGCTGCCGCCACCCTTCACGAATATGATGGTGGCATGGAGCATCGACCTCACGGGGCTGTCCTACTACATGCTGTTCCCCCTCGACGTCCTGCTGACGGCCATTGTGGCGTACGTGGTGTTCTGGATCATCTGGCCGATAATAGCCGTTGCCACCGGCGTGATGGCCCCGATGACGGGGGCCACTGAGTGGCCCGTGTTCGGCGCGCTGGCCTCGACGCCACCGATCCTCCCCGTAACGATCCTCGACCAGGGAGTCTGGATTGGGATCGCCTTGCTAGTGTTGTGGGAGGCGCGATCCCACATAACTAATGCCATTAAGGCCGCCAGAGCCGGTCTGCGCTCGGAGAGGATACCCTTCAGCTACAGGACGGCCTGGCTGATGATGTGTGGTTCGGCCGTAGCGCTCATCGCCTTCATGATCTACGGCGGCGGCCACCCGGTGCTTGCTATCTACGCGATTGTGGTGCTCTTCTTAGCGATGATAGCTCAGCTGAGGATCCGGGGCGACATATGGCCCGGCTACATGGCGGGGAACTGGGGCCCATGGACTGGCGGTGGCGACATGCTGGCAGGCCTCTATGACAACATAGCCGTCGCAATGGGGGCCGTTCCGGGCTTCTACGTGAAACTGACGCCTGAGCAGGCGAGGCAGATCTTCGCCACTAGGGGGTTTGTCGAGGCAATGAATAAGTGGTACGCGCAATGGAGCCCCGCGATATCTGCTATAGAGGCGATGAAGGTGAGTGAGGACCACAAGGCCAGCACTTACGAGGCCTTGATAGGGCAGATGATCATCGCGTTCATAACGATACCTTACGTCCTTACGCTCTTCGCCTTCGACATAGCTCAAAACGGCGTGAAAACGTATGTCAACGACTGGTGGAGCGGGCACCAGCTGGTCTGGCCAGCCTCCGCTAACGATTACCTACTGAGGGAGGGGGCGAGGCCCTACGGCGGTGCCATGGCCGGGTGGTACTACCTCAACACGTTCTTGGGCATAGCCCTCGCGCTGCTAATCGGATTTGCCAGAGCGAGGCTACCGTGGTTCCCCCTGAACCCGGTGGGCTTGGCGGTGTTCTCGGTGAGCTTCTACGCGTTCCTCTACGGCCTCGTGGCGTACCTAGTGAAGCTCGCTGTGCTGAAGATCCTAGGCTCGGAGTTCTACGAGACGAAGTTCTACCCCATTGTCGTGGGTCTGTTCCTAGGGACGTACGCAAGCTTCATACCGCTGAAGGCCATCGTATACGCGATACAGGGAAGGTGAGGAGTAGCTAACCTGTCGAAAGGTTTAAAGCTTTTTTCTCAATATTATCTTGTGGACTGTGAAAAGCGGGCTATGCTTATGCTAAGTTTAAAGCAGGTTGTCGCGATTGCGATGCTAATAACGCTACTCGCATCTAACTCTGCAATGATTGCATATTCGAATCCTGATACAAAGGTGGATCAGATTATAGAGAAAGTTATTACATCTATCAATTTTGATAATATAATCAATCATATTCGTGCACTCTCTTCTTTTGAAAGCAGGTATACCGGCTACCCTGGAAGTGAGAAGGCAGCCGAGTACATCTACAATTACTTCAAAACATTAGGATTGAATACCGAAATTCAAGAATATGAAGTTGCAATTCCACTTGATGTAAATTCTAAAATCAGAGTATTGAAACCAGTAAGTATGGAATTTAAAGTATACACATTCTTTCCCAACCATGTTCAGACGTGCAAGGGAGTGTACGAGGGGCGGTTGGTATATGTGGGAAAGGCTTCGCTAGAGGAGCTTAATAAGTTGGGCGTACCGGTGAACGGAAGCATCGCCCTGACCGACTTCAACTCCTACGACAACTGGCTCTACTTGATGCGTCTTGGGGCAAGGGCGGCAATATTCATCGAGCCGTCTCAAACCATAAGAAGCGAGGCGGAAAGGAAGTACATCGATATTCCGCTCAAATTCCCCCGCGTTTACATTAGGAGGAGCGATGCAAACTACCTTCTAGATCTGATCAGGAAGTACGGGAACGGGAACGTGACCGTCCAACTGGTGGTCAACATGACCTGGACGCCAGTGAAGGCGAAGAACATCATCGCCGTAGTGAACGGAAGCGACCCGCAGGCCTGGCGCGAGGTCGTAGCCGTGGTAGCTTACTACGATGCCAGCAGCTACATTCCGGGCCTAGCACCCGGTGCGAGCGAAACGTGTGGGATAGCGGCTTTGCTCGAGTTCGCTAGGCTGCTGAAGGAGAACCCGCCTCGGAGGTCGGTAATGCTGATCGCCCTGTCAGGACATGCGCAGGCACTTGCTGGCGCGAGGAACTTTGTCTGGTACAAGGCTGATGGGAACTTTGTCTGGTACTATAGTCTCATTGGTAAAAATGATAACGAAACAAAAACTCCTTATACAATTAAATATGTTATAGGTTTCGATATCAGCACTGAGACCGATGCCATCGCCGTGGTTTCTGGAGGGTCATTCTACGGTGTCCATGTTTGGTTTGGTTGGTACGGATGGAGAGAATTCTACAGGTGGATTTTCGAAGCAAAACGGTACGGCGAGTACGACGTGCTCAGGGGGCTCTTCAAGCTGGGGAGCGAGGAGTTGAGAAGGCGGTACCCCCTCGTGTTCAGAGTGTACGCGCAGGGCCTGCTGCCTGAGAACACGGATCTCAGCGTGTTCGTTCAGTTCCCTCAGCTGTTTGACGCCTCCGTGATAGGCCAGGTCGGCATCTGGGACCTGACCTTCACGACCGCGCTCACAGCGAGGCCCCTGCTCGGAACCCCCCTTGACACGTTCGATCGCTTGCGCCTGGAGAACCTCAGGCCCCAGGTCACGTTTGCGTTCATCCTAAGCCGGTTCATCATAGATGACGTCGAGTGGATAGATTACAAGAGAGCCGCCATACAGGCGGCAGATATCCCCGGCCACGTGCACATCTCAACGGGGGGGCTGGGGTTCGTAGTGAGCGTCGCTAGAGTGGGCAGGTGGGACATCCAGAGGGGGTGGTACGACTACAACTGGAGCGGCATCCTGAGTGACCGCTACAGGATGATCCTACATGTGAAGATCCTCGAGCGCCCGGACCTATTCGGGCACGAGTGGTTCGAGATGTCGAGCAACGGCACCTTTACGCTGAAGGGGCTGGCGCCCAGCGTTGGCTGGGCCGTGCCCCTCGCCAAGTACCAGCTGCTACCGTTCGTCATCGACGTAGAGACGGGGGACATCGTCTACGCGCCGGACTTCGGCATCTACGGTTCAAGGGCATGGCCCTTTGGCTTCACCTTCTACCCGAGCGAGGAGGAGGTCATCGACGGGAGTGGGCGGAAGCCGGTGAACCTGGCGGTCTTCAAGGTCGGCGCGACGGTGGCGATCCACGATCTCATGGATCCCCGAAGCCTGCTGTCCCCCGTGCTCGGGGCCAGACTGGAGATCCTCGATCCCGCCGGCCTCACGCTGAAGGCTTACTCCTACATGATCTCGGAGCCCCCGACCTTTGAGCAGGCGGCGGTTAGGAGGATCACGCTCGCCGACCCCACGTCGGGTTACGAGGCGGTAGCGTTCATACCGGAGGGCGAGTGCGCGAAGATTGTGCTGTACGGTGGGCCGGCGATAATCGGAGTTCTTACCAACCAGGAGCGCGGCATCTGCGCCGTCGGAGGCGGGTACGTGGACACCGCTCCCACGGCGTTTAACGTCGCAAGGGACCTGGAGAAGGTGGTTGAAGAGCGCGTGTCCGTGCTGCGAGGAGCCGGCCTCTTCGGGGCCGGCGCTGAAAGCCTGAGAGAGGCCTACAGCGATGCGAAGGAGCGACTGGCGGCAGCGGAAAGTTCTCTGCGAAGGGGAAGGTACGGCGAGTTTTACGTCAGCGCGCTGCAGGCGTGGTACTTCATGCTCTTAGCGTACGAGAGGAGCAAAGGCTTGATCATCGATGCCGGCAGCGTCATGGTGGCGTTCTTCCTGCTGGCGGTCCCATTCGCATTCCTATTCGAGAGGCTCGTCTTCCATTACGAGGGCAAAAGGAGGGTCGCCGCACTGGTGGCGGTATCGGCGTCGACGTTGGCGCTCCTCTACGCTCTGCACCCGGGCTTCAGGGTGTCGCCTACGGCAGCCCTGACGGCGCTGGGGGCGCTGATCTGCGTGCTAGTGATCCCCGTTCTATTCATGATGTTCAGCGACTTCGCAGAGACGCTGAGGGAGATCAGGGCAGCGATCATGGGCCCTGCGTTCGCGGTTGGCGACAAGGTGGCGCTGACCGCCGCCGCCCTGAGCGCGGGGGTCGAGAACCTGAGGAGGAGGCCCGCCCGGACCGTGCTGACCGTGATCAGCATCGCGCTGGTCACCTTCGCCATGCTGACCTTCATGACGCTGTCCCCCACCTGGGTCACGGAGAGAGTACGGATCGAGATGGCTTCGAGGCCGAGGTACACGGGGGTGCTAGTGACGAGGCGGGAGCCCTTCGCCCCCATCAACCCGCTGCTGATCGAGCTGCTGAAGCTTGAGTACGGCAGTAAGTCAAGGATAGCTCCTAGGGCCTGGGTGCCGATCCAGAACCTCTGGGTTTACAACGCTACGGGCGCCTACGCCGCCATCAGCGGCATTATAGGCCTGTCCCGCGAAGAGGCGCACGCCCTCAAGCTCCAGGAGACTGCCGTGGAGAGCTTGAGGCCGTGGTTTGTAATCGATGAGGCGTACGAGTGCTACGTCACTAAGGACCTGGCGGACAGCCTCTCGCTCAAGCTGGGCGACGACATCTACCTCTACGGGGTCAGGCTGGTGGTCACCGGAGTGATCGAGCCTAGGGTCTTGAGGTCCATCTACGATCTGGACGGCCAGCCGCCGGTGCCGTTCGACCCTCGCGCCACGGGGCCCGTGAGGGAGCGCGCCTACTGGGGTGTGGTGTACGTCCCCTACGAGCTTGCGATAAAGCTCGGTGGATACCCCTACTCGGTTGCCATCGTCGTGGAGAACGGGACCTTAGCCGACGAGATAGCTAGATCGCTCAGCAAGTATGTTGGCTTCTACGTCCACAACGTCTACGCGACCCCCGATGACAGCTCGTACCTCTACTTGAGGAGGGAGATATTGTTCATCGGCGGCTGGCAGTTTGTGGCGGTACCGCTCTCGATCGGCGCGCTGCTGCTGCTTTCGGTGACCATGGGGGTGCTTTACGAGAGGACGAAGGACCTCTACGTTTACTCCACGGTGGGCGCCAGCCCGAGGGAGGCTGCCTTCATATTCCTCGGCGAGATCGCGAGCTACGCCTTCCTGAGCGCGCCCATCGGGTACATGCTGGCGCTGTCCCTCGGCCCCTCGGCGGTAGGCCCACTGTTCAACTATGCCTCCTCCGCCCTCATGATCAGCCTGCTCGCCTCCCTCGCCTCGGTTCTGCTCGCCTCCGTTTACCCAGCCTACAAGGCCTCGAGGGTCATAACGCCGTCCCTCGAGCGGAAGTGGCGACCCCCAACTAGGCCGAGGGGTGACAGGTGGGACATACCGCTGCCGTTCGTGACGAGGAGTGCGGACGAGGCCAAGGCCATCGTCGTGTTCGCATCCAGCACCTTGAAGGCCTCGGGCGGCGAGGCCTCACCGTACACGATCGTCGAGCTGAAGTACGGCAGGCGCGACGTCGCTGGTGCACCGGTGTACGAGGCTGAGATGCTCGTGAGGCTGAGGCCCTACGAGCAGGGCGTTGCCGAGAGGGTCGTCCTGAGGGCGGAGCGGGCGGCGAGAGTGGCCCGCTTCAACTTCATCCTGCTCGCAAGCCACGTCTCAGGCCCGCGGGAGCTGTGGCTGGCAAACCACCTGCGCTTTGCCGATGAGGTGCGCAAGAGGCTGCTCCTGTGGAGGACGCTAGAGGAGAGTATTAAAGCGAACTACCTAGAGAGGGCGAGGGAGGTCTTCCAATGAGCGAAAAACGGAGCTGGCTGACCCATAGGGTGGTCCTCGGCGCCATCTTCGCGTCCGTCGCCCTGATGCCGGTAGCGCTGTGGATGAGCCTCATCGGGGGGGCCGCCGGAGGGCTGGCTTTCACGACGATCCTGTTCCTAATGCTGATGCTGAGAGGCTCGAAGCCCCTCATGAAGCAGGAGATCTACCTCCTCAACCTAGCGATCACGACCGCCGTTTACTCGATCTTCTTCCTCCAATTCATCAACCGCGTCTACTTCGCAGAGGCACCAGAAGCCAGGGCCTTCGGCGTGACGGAGTTCCTCCCGAGATGGTGGGTGCCGGGCGACCTCATGATAAGGCGGCAGATTGTCAGAACCTTCCTGCACCCGGCGTGGGCGCTCCCGATAGCAGTATCGGTCGCCGCGACGGCCTTGGGCGCCCTGATCCAGGTCAGCCTCGGCTACCTTGCTTACCAACTCTACGTCGTCAAGGAGAGGCTCCCCTTCCCCCTCGCTAGGGTGAGCGCCGAGATCGCCGTCACCCTGGGGGAGCGCGAGCCCCGTAAGGTTCGAACGATGTCTCTGGGGTTCGTCCTGGCCTTCGCGTACAGCCTGCTCGCGTACGCCCCCTACATCATAGGCAGCACGCTGCAGGGGCAGATAGTCTCGATGATACCGATTCCCTTCGCCGACTTTTCGCAGGCAGCTGAAACCTACCTAAAGCTCCGGGGCACGCTGCTGGGGGTCTCGACCGATGTGTTCACGTTCTTCTCGGGCTTCGTGCTACCCACGCGTATCATCCTCCACATGCTCGTAGGATCCCTAGCCGTCTGGGTCGTCGGCAACGCGGTGATACTAAGCTGGTACAGGTGGGTTGTGCCGGAATGGACGCCTGGCTCGAACCTGCAGACCAACTGGCAGCTCACCTACATGCACGTGTGGAGCGCCGGTCTCCTCGGGCTAACCTTCGCGGCGATCGTGAGCCAGCTCGTAGGCGGGTGGAGAGTCTTCAGTGCGATATTCAAACCGCTACTCGTAGGCGAGGAGCAGGAGACGCGAACGATCCTCTACCTGCCTCTCCTCGCATACGCCTGCGGAGCGGTAGCATGGCTGGCGCTACTCCTCTGGTTGGTGCCAGGGTATCCGCTCGCCGTAGCGCTCATCCTCACTATCGTATGGCCCTTGCTCTCAACCTTGGTTAACGCTAGAGCCGTCGGCGAGACCGGCTACCCCATAGCGCAGATACCGCTGAGGGAGCTCCTCCTCATATCCTCCCTCAGGGATGTGCCGGTTAGGAGCGAGTTGAACGTGGCCGCCTGGCTAGCCCCCGTGCCCGGCGATGGAGTCGGCTGGTGCACCGAGTTCTACGTGGCGAGGTACGTGGGGGTGAGCATCAGAGACGTGCTAGTGACGGCCTTCGCTATCGCAACCCCCCTCTCGCTCATCATGAGCTTCGTGTACACGTCGCTCCTATGGAGCTTCTCACCGATCCCCTCCCAAGCCTTCCCGTGGGCGCAGGCCAGCTGGCCGATAGGCGTGATCCAAACGTGCATATGGATAACGCGCGGGACGATGCTTCAGTCCGCGATCTTCAACCCCGGCAGCCTGCCCATACTGGAGGTGGCTATGGGCGTCGGCCTGGCGGCCTTCCTAGCCTCCACCTTGCTGCGCCTGCCAATCTCACCGATGCTCCTGGCAGTCGGCGCCTCGACAATACCCCCCTACGCCATAACGATCGCGATCGGGCACGTAGTGTACCGCATGCTGCTCAGAGTGACGAGGGGCGAGCTTGAACAACTGAGGTGGCCCCTCTACGCCGGCGCCGTCGTTGGCTACGGAGTGTCGACTTCGATCCTCATCGCTATAGCGATCGTCGCTAAGACGTCCTGGCTCGCGCCCTACTGATCCCAACTGGAGTAATTTTTACTCGTGACCCTTCATTAAGGGTATGGGGCCGGGCCTCCTCGCCTCAGGCGGGGCGAAGTCCCTCAGCTTGAAGTCCCTGACCCTGCCCCTCCACTCCCTGTCCAGCTCCTCCTCCACCCTGCGCTGCTCCTCGATCAGCCTCAGGTTCCACTCCCACGTCTCCTCGTCCCTGACGAGCATGACCACGCGGCTCTTCTCGTCGGAGAGCTTGACCTGGTAGCCCGTGAGCTCGGCGATCCTCGCGGCGAACTTCTCCAGCTCCTCGAGCGTCGGCATCGCGGTGATGGGGAGCCTCTTCTGGCTCTCGCCGACCCACGTGTAGCCCTTCAGCTCGACGAAGCGGGGCTGGGCGCGCTCGATGAGCTTCGCGTAGCCCTCGGGCTCCACCATGTTGAGGCCTCGGACCATCGTGAGCCTGACGATGGTCCTGGAGCTGAACTTGGGCAGGAGGTCCAGCGACTCCATCACGAGCTCCCACGCCCTCCCCACGAGCGGCTTTGCCGCCCTCTCGAAGACCTCAGGGTTCGGCCCGTAGACGCTCAGGTAGAGGTTCGTCGGCTCCGCGCCCCTCCTCAGCAGCTCCTCGAGCCTCGCCGGCACCGAGCCGTTCGTGACGAGGAAGGCCGTCATCCCCCTCGCCCTCACCTCCTTGATCAGCTCCGCGAGCTTCGGGTAGAGCAGGGGCTCGCCGTCCAGGCTGATCGCGATGTGCCTCGGGAACATCGCCTCGAGGAACCGCTCCCTGTCGACCTGCGGGTTGCCCTTGTAGCCGGCCAGCAGCTTCCTCTGCGCGAGGATGCTGCCCTCCACGATGTCGGCCGGCTCGTCCCACTCCCAGCCCGGCGGGATCTCGAACCTCCCCTCGAGGTGCGGCCTCCAGCAGAAGGGGCAGGCGAAGTTGCAGAAGTTGAGGACGGGCGTCATCTGGACGCACCTGTGGCTCCGGACGCCGTACCAGCGCTTGTAGCACATGTGCCCACCCTTGAGCGCGCTCTTCGTCCAGCGGCACACTTCGACCGCTGAGTGCCTGCCCACCAGCACGTACCCGGCCCTCAGGTACCTCCTCACGGCCTCCGGCGCGATCCTCTGGACCATGGCTCGGCTTTCCGGCGCTGGATCCCCTTAAATGGCTCGCGGCGTAACGAAGCTTATATACGGCGCGCCGCCAGACCGCTCGGCCATGCTGAGGATTTCGGGCAAGGTGTTCGAGGGGATTTTCGAGGTTGTCAACGGCGTCTACCGCTTCAAGACCTACGCCGCCGGCGAGTGGATCACGAGCAAGGAGTTCAGCAGGGTGAAGACCCCGATAAACTCCTCCGTGATAGCCGAGGTCCCCAAGCTCTCCTGGGAGCAGGTCGACAGGGCGCTCGAGAGGGTCTACAGGGTGGGGAGGTGGCAGATCAGGGACACCCCGGGCTGGAGGAGGCTCGAGCTCTTCGAGAGGCTCGCGGACCTCATGGAGCAGTACAGGGAGGACCTCGAGTGGAGCCTGATCGTCAACAGCGGGAAGACGAGGAGCCAGGCGGCCGGCGAGGTTGACGCCAGCATCGACAGGCTCCGCAGGGCCGACCTTGACGCGAGGAAGATCTTCGGCGAGTACGCGCCGGGCGACTGGGACCCCACGACCGTCGAGACGGAGGCGCTGATCCGCAGGGAGCCCTACGGCGTCGTGCTGGCGATCGTGCCCTTCAACTACCCCCTGTTCGACACCGTCTCCAAGTTCACCTACAGCGCGGTGGCCGGCAACGCGGTGGTGGTGAAGCCGCCCTCCGCCGACCCCGTCCCCATCATCCTCTTCGCCCGCCTCGTGGAGGAGGCCGGGTTCCCCCGTGAGTCCTTCGCGGTCCTGACGGTCCCGGGCGCGGAGAGCGACAGGCTCGTGGCCGACGAGAGGGTGAGCGTGATCAGCCTGACGGGGAGCAGCAGCACGGGCAAGAAGGTGCTGGCCACCGGGGGCATCAAGCAGTACATCATGGAGCTGGGCGGCGGTGACCCGGCGATCGTGCTGGCCGACGCCGACCTCGACTTCGCCGCCGACAGGGTGGCGGCGGGGATCTACAGCTACGCCGGCCAGCGGTGCGACGCGATCAAGCTCGTGCTCGTGGAGAGGCCCATCTACGAGGAGTTCTCCAGGAAGCTCGTCGAGAGGCTCTCGGCCGTCGCCGTCGGTGACCCGAGGGACCCCAGCACCGCCATGGGACCCCTCATCGACGCGGCGGCC
>JAGDWA010000009.1:0-8387 GCA_023269735.1 Thermofilum sp. | reverse complement strand
GGCCGCCGTCGAGGACGCGCTGAGCAAGGGCGGGAGGCTGCTCGTCGGCGGCAGGAGGCTGGGCCCCACCTACGTCGAGCCCACGCTGATCGAGGCGCGGGACAAGAGGGCGATGAGGGAGATGAGGCTGTACAGGGAGGAGGTCTTCGCGCCTGTCGCCCTCATCACCGACTTCGCCAGCGACGAGGAGGCGATCGAGCTCGCCAACGGGCGCAGGTACGGGCTGGACGTGGCCATCTTCGGCTGGGACCTCGACAGGATCAGGAGGATGGTGAGGCTCCTCGAGTTCGGCGCCGTCTACGTCAACGACATGCCCAGGCACGGCGTCGGCTACTACCCCTTCGGCGGCCGCAAGGAGTCGGGGATCGGGAGGGAGGGCATAGCGTACTCCGTCGAGCAGGTCAGCGCCTACAAGACGATCGTCTTCAACTACAGGGGCAGGGGAGTCTGGAAGTACACGTAGCGGCCGTAGGTAGGAAAAACTCTTCTTCTTTTTAGCTTCCCTCAGCCTCCAGGCGCCCCGTGCCAGGGGCTGTCCCTCCAGACCGCGTCCCAGAACTCGGCGTCGGTCAGCACCCTGCGCTTGGCTACCTTGTCCCTGACGTCCGTGAGCAGCCTGTGGTGCCTCAGCTCGTCCTCAAGGATCGAGGCCAGGAGCAGCTTGAGGCGGGCCTCGCCGACGCTGTCGAGGAGGCCCCTCGCCTCCTCAATCATCCTCGCCTCGGTCTCGATGTGGCGCTCGATGACCCCCTCCAGGAGCCTCAGGTCCTCCTCCACCAGCCCGGGCTGAGAGGCCCCCGTGGCGATCTTGAACAGAGCCTCGTAGATCCGCGCGTGCTTCTCGGAGTCGAGAGCCACCGCCTCGAGCAGGGCCGCTAGAGGCACCATGTAGCGGATCGACTCGGCTAGCTTGTGGAGTTCCTCCGCGTACCTCCTCTCGGCCTCGGCCAGCCTCCTCAGGGTGGGGGCCAGCTCCCCCATGCGTTACACCTGCTTCAGCACCGCGACGCCGGGCTCGTACCTCACCCTCACCGCCAGGGTCTCCCAGACCCTGAACGCGTGCCTCCCGTCCTCGGGGCCCAAGTAGTCGATCTCGGTGTCGGCTCCGATGACTAAATCCAGCGTCCTGAGCGTGGCCGAGACGAGCAGCGCCGTGTCGTCCTGCAGCGCCGGCGCCGCGACGACCTCCGCCAGCGCCCTGACCCTCGTCAGCTCCATCACGCCCGTCCTCTCGTGCACCGCCACCAGCCTCGCGTAGCGCGCGGGGCTCACGAAGAGCACGAAGGGTGGGGTCGCGTTCCTGGCCAGCAGCTTGCCTACGGCGGCGGCCACCTCATCGACGGCGGACCCGGGCTTCGCCCAGTCGCTGATCTGGAGCCTCTGCGCTCCCTCGAGGCTCGTGAGCGACTCCAGCACGAGGCGGTCCTCCTTGAGGCCCAGCTCCACAGCCGCCCTCAGGGCGTCGGAGATCTCCAGGGGCTGCTTAGTGGCCCTCGACTGGTCTATGGCGGCCTGGGAGACGTAGAAGCGCTCGGAGACCTCCCTCAGCGGCAGCACCACCGAGCCACCGCCCGCCTTCTCCAGGGGGACTGCCACCGCCCCCCTGCCCACCCTGGTCACGGGCAGGTGCCTCCTGAACGCCCTCACCGAGTCGGCCGCCCCCAGGCACTGGCTCCTCAGGTACCTCCACTCCTCCTCCGTCAGCGGCTCGCCGCCCGCGGTCGGGGGGTCCTGCACCTCGACCCCGGTCAGCTCCTTAACCTCCGCCGCGCCGGCCTTCAGCTCCTCCACCTGCTCCGGGTCCAGGCTCTTCAGGAGCGCTAGGAACTCCCCGACGTGGGTCTTCTCCTCCCTGGCGATGTCCTCGAAGACCCTCCTCACCCTCTCGTCGTCTATCGCCCGGGCGAGCTGGAGGTAGAGGCTGATCGCGTCGAGCTCGGCGATTATGGAGAGGCGCAGGGCGTCTGCGACCTCCTCCCTCGAGAGCTTGCGGCCCGGGGGGAGGTCGAGGGGCATCTTGGACAGCATCGGACTCCCCCGCCGTCGCTGCGGGGCTCCGGTAAATAAGGGCAGCGTCGAAGCGCTAGCTATAAGCGCCCGAGCCGCGCTCGGCCGCCGTGCCCCGCTTCGCCGACCTGTTCGTCGAGGAGCTGCGGAGGAGGAGGGGCGAGGTCCTCCGCGTGGTGAGCGGCGGCGAAGGCCTCGCCGCGCGCTACCGCGAGCTCGTCAGGGGGGTCTGGGTGGAGGGCGTCGAGGGCAGGCGAGGGTTCGAGAGAGTGGCAGCAGTCGACAGCAGCAGCGGCGAGATCGAGGTGGCCGGGGGCGGGGTGATCCTGGTCACCAGGGCCCTGGCCCTGGAGGCCGGCGGGCGGGAGCTCCGGAGGCTCCGGGTCGACGCCCTCTTCCCGCGGGACCCGAGGGACTACGAGGACTTCAAGAGGCTCCTGCGCGAGCACCTGGAGCACCTCGCCGCGCTGGACGCGGTGGAGGGGGGTGCGGACCTCGTGCTGCTCGACGGCTCCCTCTACGGCAGGATGGTCCACGTGCTCAGGGAGCTGGACGTGGAGGGCAGGGAGGACTTCCTGCTCGAGTACGTCAAGACCTACGGGGAGCTGCTGTCCAGGGCCGCGGGGGCCGGCGCGCTCCTCGTCGGCGTCAGCAAGGACTCGAGGTCGACCGTCCTCAAGGAGGAACTGCTGCTGGCCGAGCTGAGGCGCCTGCTCAGCGGCGTCGAGCCCGGCTTGCGCGAGCAGGTCATGCGCCTCTGGGGCTCGCTGAGGAGGAGGCCCGCAGGGGTCCTGAAGGCCGTCGGGCAGCTGGTGAGCGAGGGGCTGGACCCGGCGGTGTACGAGATCTTCGAAGAGGCCAGGGGCGGCGCCCCCGACTCGAAGATCATCGCGGCGGCCAGCCCGGGAGCCGGCTACACGCTGCCGCTGGCTCTCAGCTTGGAGCGCGTCTCGACCGGCATCACCGACATCGCGCTGAGGGGGCCCGGCCACTCCGAGGAGGAGGCGCTGGGGATCCTGGAGAGGGTCTTCGCCCGCACGGCCGAGAGGGACGGCGCGGCGTTCCGCGAGAGGGCGGCCGCCGTGCTGGAGGTGCTCAGGCGCTACCCGACGGTCCTCACGACGTACGTCGTCTTCGCAAGGGGCGACGACCCGGTGAGGGTGGACGTTGTCGCACCCGACCAGCCGCCCCCGGGCGGCTCCCGCCTGGTCAGCCCGGTGCCGGAGCACGTGGAGAGGGTCGTCAGCCACCTCGCCTGCATGTACGCGGGGAGGCGGTGCTACAACGCGCTTCTTCTCGAGGCAGACAGGAGGGTGAGGGCGACCGCCAGGACCATGGAGCTCTACCACAGGCTCGCCATGAGGGAGCTCGGCGAGCTCATCCCGCACTCGCGCGGCGCGAGGCGCTTCTTCCTGCCGTAGCCATGCGCGCGGGGCGGGTGGCGGTGGCGGGGCTCGACGAGGTGGACAGGGCCATCCTCGCCATCCTGAAGAGGGACGCGCGGGCCAGCTACGCCCAGATCGCGAGGGCGCTGGGGATCTCGGAGAGCGCGGTCAGGAAGAGGGTCAGCAGCCTCATCGAGAGGGGGTTCATCGAGCGCTTCACGGTGGAGGAGGGCAACGGCATCAGGGCCTTCATCCTCATCAACCTCAGGGTCGGCGCCGACACGTCGGAGCTGGTCAGGCGCCTCCTCGAGGTCGAGCACGTGGAGAGGGTCTACGAGGTCAGTGGGCAGTACGACCTGATCGCGGTGGCCTTCGCCAGGTCCACAGAGGAGATCAACGAGGCGCTGGAGAGGATCAGGGGGATCGAGGGCGTGGAGAGGACCTACACGTGCATAGCGCTGAGGGGCCACTACCCCACCCGGGGCGGCGAGCGCCCTCCGCGACCCTAGCGAGCTGCCCTCCTGCACCGCGGGCGCGCTGGGGGCGCAGAAGCTCGGCTAACCGGCGGGCGGCGAGCTGGCCCCAAGCCACCGGGAGGCCCCGCTGCGCGAGGAAGCGCTGCCGAGAGCTATCGCCGCGGTGCTGAGCGAGCCCGAGGGCTCAAGACGTGATCGAGGTGCCTACTCGTGGGCTGGGGGCCTCGCGGACACCGCCATCTCAGGGACGACCGCGGTATCCTTCAGAGCCACCACAACCCTCGGGAGCATAGCCGGCCCGCGCGACCGGCGCAGCTCAGCGGCGGACCCCGGCTCCACATTCGCCACTCTGCTCGCTAGGTTTATTTCGTCCCAAGGTGCTTCGCACCGTGGCTGACGCGCCGAGCGCGGTGGGTTCTCTGCAGCTGGCTCCCCACAGGGCCTGGGGGGCTGACAGGGGGCGCGCGCCCGGCTTGAAGCAAGTCGGCAGGGTGGTCGAGGAGGCTCGGCCGGAGCTCTTCGTCTTCGCTGCCTCGAAGGCGGACTACCCGCCCAAGTACGAGTACGTCGTCGTCCGCTCCACGGAGCCCGTGGGCGGGAGGGAGAGGGAGGTGCTCGTCCTCTGCCAAGTGAGGGGGGTGGTCTCGAGGAGCTCCGCGTACAGCTCGAGGCTGGACCTGGAGACCCTCGAGCGGATGCACCAGGCTGGCATCGACGACGCGAACCTCCTCTGCGTGGCGCGGACGCTGGGCTTCCTGGCGGAGGAGGACGGGAGGGAGGTCGTGCTGATGCCGCGCCGCACCTTCCCGCCGGGGACCCCGGTCTACCTGGCCCCCGACGAGCTCGTGCGCGAGTTCTTCAGCTACCCGCCAGACGAGGGGCTCTACATAGGCACGCTGGTCTCGAGGAGCAGCGTCCCGGTCTACCTCTCGGTCAACGGGTTCAGGCGCCACGTCGCCGTCATCGCCCAGACGGGTGCCGGCAAGTCGTACACCGTCGGGGTGATCCTGGAGGAGCTGATGAGGCTGGGCGCCACCGCCGTCGTAATCGACCCCCACGCCGACTACGTCTTCCTGAGCAGGGACAGGGACATGCGCCGCAACGAGTACGCCGACAGGGTGGTCGTGTTCAGGAACCCGAACAGTTCGGGCCGCTACGACCCCGAGCAGCTCGACAACGTCAGGGAGCTCACCGTCAAGTTCAGCGAGCTGCCCCCCGAGACGGTTGCGGAGATAGCGGAGATCCCGGAGAAGTGGGTGAACGTCAGGGGGGCGGTGGCGAAGGCCGTCGAGGAGCTGAGGAAGAGGGGCGACTACGGCCTCGACGAACTGCTCGAGAGGCTGAGGGAGATGTCCAACAGGGGCGGCAAGGAGGGGCAGTCCGCTGAGAGGGCCTACAACCACTTGCTCAAGCTGAGGAGGTTCAGGGTCTTCGGCGGGGCGACGACCCCCGTGAAGGACGGGATCCTGAGGCCGGGCCAGGTCAGCGTCCTGGACCTCTCCGGCCTCAACGACGCGAGCCAGGACTACATCGTCAGCTGGGTGCTGGAGGAGGTGTTCAGGCTCAGGTACGCGGGCGAGTTCCCCTGGCCCGTGTTCGTCGTCATCGAGGAGGCCCACCGCTTCGCGCCTTCGAGGCAGCAGGAGAGGAGGACGATGTCGGCCCCCATCATAAGGACGATCGCGTCGGAGGGGAGGAAGTTCGGGGTCTTCCTGATCGTCGTCACCCAGCGGCCCAGCAGGATCGACTCGGACGTGCTCAGCCAGTGCAACAGCCAGATCATCCTGCGGATCACCAACCCCTACGACCAGCGCGCGGTGGCTGAGGCCAGCGAGAGGCTCGGGGAGGAGCTGATGGAGGACCTCCCCGGCCTCAACGTGGGCGAGGCGGTGATCGTCGGCGAGCTGACCAGGGTCCCCGTGATCGTGAGGGTGCGCAGGAGGCTGACGGCGGAGGGCGGCGCGGACATCGACCTCGTCGGTGAGCTCAGGAGGGCGAGGGAGGCGCTGAGCCTCGCCCCCAGGCGCTACGGCGCCGGCTCCCTGATCTCGGAGGTGTGAGCCGTGGCGGTGGTGAGGGTCCTGCACACGGCCGACAACCACCTGGACCCCAAGCTCTCGACCCTCGGCCCCAAGTCGATGGAGAGGAGGAGGGACTTCATGGAGGCCTTCAGGCGCGTGGTCGAGTACGCGCTGGAGCGCAGGCCCCACATCCTCCTGGTCTCCGGGGACCTCTTCGACTCCGTGAACCCCAGGAACCCGGCGAGGACGCAGGTGATCCGGGCCTTCCGCAGGCTCCACTCCGAGGGGGTCAGGGCCTTCCTCATCGCCGGCAACCACGACATGCCGAGGAGCGTCGAGGAGGGCATGTCGCCCCTCCACGAGATCGAGGCGGCCGGCTACGCCCGCTTCTTCTCCTCGGCGGAGCGGCCCGAGGTGGAGCACCTGGCGGTGGACGGCGTCGACGTGGCGGTGGCGGGCCTCTCCTACAACCCGGAGGTCCCGCCCGACGAGGACCCGCTCAGGTACCTGGGCGTGAGGCTGCCGCGCGAGGGCGACGTGGCCATCGCGATGCTCCACTACAACTTCGCGGGCGTGAGGGTGCACCCCTCGTGGCGCGCGCCCACGGTGGCCCCCGACGACTTCCCGGAGGAGTACAGGTACTTGGCGCTGGGTCACGTGCACTCCCACGTGAGGATCGACCTGGGGCGGGCGGTGGCAGCGTACCCCGGCAGCACGGAGAGGAGGAGCTTCGTCGAGGAGGGGGACAGGTCTAAGGGCTTCCTCTGGGTCGAGATCCCCCTCGAGGGGAAGCCCAGGCTGGAGTTCGTGGAGGTGCCCACGCGCCCGATGAGGACGCTCGAAGTGAGCGTGGGGCCGGGCGTCGAGGACGTCGTGGGGCACGTCCTCCAGCGCCTGCCGCCGGCCGACCGCGAGCTCCTGCTCAGGCTCGTGCTGAGGGGCTCGCTCACCCTCCAGCAGCTGATGCGCTACAGCAGGGCCGCCCTCCAGAGGCAGCTGGAGAGGCTGTTCTTCCACGCGCTCGTCGAGGACTCCGAGCTCAGGTGCGAGGTCCAGGTGGTGGGGGCCCCCCAGGAGGCGGCCAAGAGCCCCCTCGAGGCCTTCAGGGAGGAGGTGGAGCGGCGCCTGAGGGAGGCGCGGGAGGGGGAGAGGGAGGTGCTCCAGCTGGCGCTGAGGGTGGGCCTCGAGCGGCTCGAGGAGGCGGGGGCCTGGTGAGGCCGCTTGGTTAGGATCGTCAGCCTCAGGGCCGAGGGCTTCCGCCGCCTCCAGATCCGCGAGCCGCTCGTCTTCCCGGAGGGGCTCATCGTGATCAGGGGCAGGAACGAGGCCGGGAAGTCCACGATCCTCGAGGCCATCCTCTTCGGCCTCTACGGCGACTTCCGCCTGCCGGCCGCGCTGAGGGGAGGGAGGCAGGGGCTGGAGAGCATCGTGAACCACAGGGCCGGGAGGGCCAGGGTGGAGGTCACGTTCGAGGTCGGCGGGAGGAGGTACAGGGTGGAGCGGGTGGTGGAGGCGGACAGGGAGGGGGGCCGCCAGGTCGACGCCAAGCTCGTGGAGCTGTCGGACGGCGGGGCGCGGCTGCTGGCGACGGGGGTCTCGAGGGTGAACGAGATGGTTCAGAAGCTGCTCAGGGTCTCGTGGCGCGAGATGCTGGCCACGAACGTCATCGCCCAGAAGGATCTGGAGCGCATACTGAGGATGGACAGGGGCGATAGGGAGCGCATCATAAACATGATGATGGGCTTCGAGAGCTACAACAAGGCGGTGGAGAGGCTCAGCGAGGAGGCGAGGGGCCTCCGCCGCGACCTCGAGGCGGTGCGGAAGGAGCTGGAGGCCCTGGCCGAGAGGGTCAGGGAGCTGGAGGAGAAGGAGAGGAGGCTGGGTGAGTGGGAGGGGGAGCTGGCGAAGCTGGAGGGGGAGCTGCCGCGGCTGGAGGCCGAGGTGGAGAGGGAGAGGGCCGTCTGCTCCTACCTCAGGGAGCTGGAGGGGGCCCTGAGGCGGAAAAGGGAGCTCCGGCAGAGGATCGAGGAGCTGCGGGGGGAGGCGGAGCGGCTGGGGGAGGAGCTCCGGAGGGCGGCCGAGAGGCTGGGGGCGGCCCGGCGGGAGCTCGAGGAGCTCAAGGCCAAGAGGGCCGCAGCCCTGGAGGAGCTCAGGGGGGCCGAGGAGGAGCTGAGGAGGATCGAGGACGAGGCCGGCAGGCTGGTCAGGCTGGAGGCCAGGCTCAAGGAGCTCTACAGCAGCTACCGCTCCACGCTGGGCGAGCTGGAGGGTGCGAGGGCCAGGGCAGCCGAGCTGCTCAAGCGGGTGGAGGGGATCGGGGCCCTCTCAGCGGAGAAGAGGGGGCTGGAGGGCGAGCTGAGCCGCGTAGAGGGGGCGCTGAGCGCGGCGCCCGTGCCCCGGTGGGCCCTAGCCGCGGCTGCGGCCCTGTTTGCGCTGGCCTTCGTCAAGCCGCCGGCCACCACGCTGCTGGCACTGGCCGCGGCGGCGCCCCTCGCGGC
>JAGDWA010000102.1 GCA_023269735.1 Thermofilum sp. | reverse complement strand
GGGTGCCCACGGGCCGGTGGTCCCGCCCACAAAAAATCATTAACGCGCCAGCCACGTGCCCCCGTGGAGGGGTTCGGCAGGCTGGTCCAGGTGGCGCTGGTCGTCAGGGACATAGAGTCCGCGGCCCGCCTCTGGGCGGAGCTCCTGGGCGTGGAGGCGCCCCCCATCATCGAGACGGCCGAGTGGGAGGAGACCCACATGACGTTCAGGGGGGCCCCCTCGAGGGGGAGGGCCAAGCTCGCCTTCTTCAACCTGGGCGGCGTGACGCTCGAGCTGATCGAGCCCATCGGCGGCCCCAGCACGTGGAGCGAGTTCCTGGAGCGCCACGGCAGCGGGATACACCACATCGCCTTCGTCGTCGACGACATGGAGGCCGCGATAAGGAGGCTCCAGGAGCTGGGGGGAGAGCTGGTCCAGAGGGGCGACTTCGAGGGGGGCTCCTACGCCTACGTGGACGCTAGGGGCAGCCTGGGGGCCATCGTGGAGCTGCTCCACTTCAAGGCCCAGCGGCGCCACTGAGCCAGCGCAGCCTCTCCAGCGCCTCGTCGAGGTCCGCGGCGAAGAGGCCGATCGCGTAGTCGCTCACGCCGCCGACCCAGATCAGCCTGTCCCCCCGCACGGCGAGCCCGTCGCCGAAGATGACGAGGGGCCTGTCCCCGTACTCCTCGACGGGCCCCCTGGGGGCGAGCAGGTAGTCGCTGACGGCCAGCAGCTCGCCGTCGCCGCTGACCAGGGCCAGACCCTCCCTGTAGGAGAGGTCGCCCCTGAGGACGCCGTGCCAGCCGACGAGGTACTCGTTGCTCGAGATCTTGACGGCGTTGGTCGACCAGCCCACGTGCGTCTCCCACTCCTCGTGGACGAGCACCGGCTGCATGCTGGAGGCGTCGATGGTCAGCTCCGCGAGGTCCGCGAACCCCCTCCAGCAGACCTGGAGCCCGCCGAGCGTCGGCCTGCAGAGCAGGGCCGCGCCGCTCCCCCCCACCTCGAGGAGCGCCGAGTCCTTCATCCTGGGGGTCAGCACCTCGCCGCCGCCGGCTATCCTGAAGAAGCCCCTCCTGACCACGCGCAGTCCCCCGTCGAGCTCGGCGAGGGCCTGGACCCACATCGTCTCGAGGCTCTCGCCGCGCCAGTGGTGGCCGTAGCCGGTGTAGAGCACGAGCAGCCGCCCGCCCGCCTCGCTAACCCGGGCGTCCTCGCACCCCTTGAACTCCCAGAGCTCCCTCGGCCACAGCAGGAGCTGCGCCTCGAACGGCCCCCTCAGGCCCCCGGAGAGGGCCGCCTCCGCGTCGAGCTTGAAGAAGCCCACGCTCGACGCGTAGCCGTGGTAGTCGAACACGAGCCGGGGGAACACCCACAGCTCCCTCCCCCTCAGCAGCGCTCCCGGGTTGAAGGCGGCCACCGGCGCGCGCCCGTAGCCCCTGACCCTCAGGTCCCCGGGGAGGATGTAGCCCAGCCGCTCGAAGATGTCGACCGTCTCGGGCCTCCGCACCCCCCTCAGCCTGCCCAGCGCCTCGCGGGCCCTGCTGAGGAGCTGCTCCTCCAGCCGCACACGGATCCGGCTGGGGCCGCTAATAAAGGCGCGGCCAGTTACGCATTTTTACCGAGCACGCCCGGGGCCCGCGTGGTCGAAGCCTACCGGGACCCCCGGAGGAGCGTGGAGGAGCGGGTCGAGGACCTCCTGAAGAGGATGACTCTGGAGGAGAAGATCGGGCAGATGTGCCAGTACAGCGCCCACGCCGGCCTGACGGACCGCATCAAGGACCTCGTGAGGAGGGGGCTGGCCGGCTCCCTCCT
Source organism: Thermofilum sp. (assembly GCA_023269735.1). GTDB lineage: Archaea > Thermoproteota > Thermoprotei > Thermofilales > Thermofilaceae > JANXEW01. The sequence goes on along the minus strand of JAGDWA010000102.1, from coordinate 2,285 downwards.
CAACGTGGTCGGCGTCGAGAACGTGAACGAGATCCAGCGGATCGCGGTGCAGGAGACGAGGCTGGGCATCCCGCTCCTCCTCGGCCTCGACGTCATACACGGCTACAAGACCATCTTCCCCATCCCCCTCGCGCTCGCCAGCAGCTGGGACCCGGAGGTCGTGGAGGAGGCGGCGCGGATCGCGGCCCGCGAGGCGGCGGCCGAGGGCATCAGGTGGACCTTCGCGCCGATGCTCGACATCGCCAGGGACCCGAGGTGGGGGAGGATAGCGGAGGGGTTCGGCGAGGACCCATACCTGGCGATGGTCATGGCCTGGGCCGCGGTCAAGGGGTTCCAGGGCCCCGAGCTCTCGCCCGACCCCGAGAGGCTGGCCGCCTGCGCCAAGCACTACGTCGCCTACGGGGCCTGCGAGGGCGGCAGGGACTACAACACCGTCGACATCTCCGAGAGGACGCTGCGCGAGGTCTACATGGCCCCCTTCAAGGCGGCGGTGGCGGCCGGCGTGGCGACGGTGATGAGCGCCTTCAACGACCTCAACGGGGTCCCGGCCTCGGCGAACGAGTTCACGCTGAGGAGGGTCCTGAAGGGCGAGTGGGGCTTCAGGGGCTTCGTCGTCAGCGACTGGAACGCGATCGGCGAGCTCGTCGTCCACGGCGTGGCGGCGGACGGCAGCGAGGCCGCCAAGCTCGCGGTCACGGCCGGCGTCGACATGGACATGGAGGGCGACGTCTACCGCAGGCACCTGGCGGACCTGGTCAGGAGGGGCGTCGTGCCGGAGAGCCTCATCGACGAGGCGGTCAGGAGGATCCTGACGGTCAAGTTCAAGCTGGGCCTCTTCGAGAACCCGTACGCCGACCCGGAGCGGGCCAGGAGGGTCGTCAAGAGCGGCGAGCACCTCGAGGCGGCCCTGAGGGTAGCGAGGAAGTGCATCGTCCTCGCCAAGAACGACGGCGTCCTGCCGCTGCCCAAGACCCTGCGGAGGGTCGCCGTGATCGGCCCGCTCGCCGACGACAGGGACGCGGTGCTGGGCTGCTGGAGGGCGCTCGGCGACCCGCGGGACGCGGTCAGCGTGCTCGAGGGCATCAGGAGGAAGCTGCCGGGGGCCGAGGTGCTGCACGCGAGGGGCTGCGACGTGAGGTCGGAGGACAGGAGCGGCTTCGCTGAGGCCGTCGAGGCGGCGAGGCGCGCCGAGGCGACCGTCCTGGTGGTGGGGGAGAGCGCGGACATGAGCGGGGAGGCCGCCTCGAGGGCCCACCTGGGCCTGCCGGGCGTGCAGGAGGAGCTGGTCAGGGCCGTGTGGGAGGCCGTGGGGGGCAGGGCCCCCGTCGTTGCGGTGGTGATGTCGGGGAGGCCGCTCACGATCACCTGGGTCGCCGAGCACCTGCCGGCCGTTGTCATCGCCTGGCACCTGGGCGTGAGGGCCGGGGACGCGATCGCTGACGTGCTCTTCGGCGACTACAACCCAGGGGGGAAGCTGCCGGTCACCTGGCCGAGGGCTGTGGGCCAGGTCCCGATATACTACAACCACAAGAGGACGGGCAGGCCCCCGGGCCCCGACCGGTTCACCTCGAAGTACATCGACGAGGACTGGAGGCCGCTCTTCCCCTTCGGGCACGGCCTCAGCTACACGAGGTTCGAGTACAGCGACCTCAGGGTCGAGCCCAGCGCCGTCGAGCCGGGGGGCGCGGTGACGATAAGCTTCTGCCTGGCCAACGTCGGCGACAGGGAGGGCGACGAGGTGGCCCAGCTGTACGTGAGGGACGTGGTGGCCAGCGTCACGAGGCCCGTGAAGGAGCTGAAGGGCTTCAAGCGCGTCACCCTGAGGCCCGGCGAGAGGCGCCGCGTGGTCTTCACCCTGCCCACGCAGCTCCTCGCCTTCTACGGGCGGGACATGAGGCCCGTCATCGAGGCCGGGGTCTACGAGGTGATGGTCGGCTCCTCGAGCGAGGACATCAGGCTGAGGGGCAGCTTCGAGGTCACCCGGACGGCCGTGCTGGAGGAGGGCGGGAGGGTCTGGTTCACCGAGGCCAGGGTCGAGTGAGCTAGCCCCCGGCGGCCCTCAGCAGCCTGGAGAGCGCGCTGAGCAGCAGCGAGCCCGCCGCCACCACGCCGAGGGCCGCCGCGACGCCCTTCGCCAGCTCGATGAGCGCCGCGACCTCGCCGGCCATGGCTCCCCCCTCCCCCCGGGGCCGCTTAAAGGGGTTGCGCGGCCGCAGCCCTACGACCGGGGTATTCCCCGGCTGCGGCGCCCCCCACAGGGGGGCGCCACCGCTGGAGCGCCTCGC
>JAGDWA010000086.1:242-23260 GCA_023269735.1 Thermofilum sp. | reverse complement strand
CGCCATCGCGAGGGGGGGCTACGTGCCGGCGAGGCTCCTCTGTGACTTTCTCGACGTCCACGACCTCGTCAGCCTGCAGGTGCTCCACTGGGGGAGGGCGGCGGAGATAACGGCCGTGGCCCACGTCAAGTACCCCTACGACCTCGACCTGTCGGGGAAGAGGGTCCTCCTTGTCGACGACATCGTTGACACCGGAGACTCGGTGATCGTTGCGCGCGACTTCATCCTCTCCAGGTGGCGGCCGGCGGAGCTCAAGGTCGCCGCCATGCAGTGGATCTCGCCCGTGGCCAAGATCAAGCCGGACTTCTACGTGGAGGAGGTCAGGGAGTGGATCTGGTACCAGTACCCCTGGACCCGTGCTGAGGACACGACGAACTTCATCGAGAGGATCGTGACGGAGAGGGCGAAGGAGGGGAAGGCGGCCTGGACGCGGGAGGAGCTCGTGAGGGAGTTCCGCGAGTGGTACGGCATCGACGTTGGCGAGGCGTACTACGACCTGGCGATTAGGCGGCTCGTGGCAGCCGGAAAGCTCGAGGAGCGGGCTGGCGCCCTCCTCGTAAAGGCGAAATGAGCGTAAAGGTCTACAGGGACGGCGGCATAGTCATAGAGGTCGACAATCGCAGGGTGCTGGTAGACCCGGTTTCTTTACCGCGCAGGAAGCCGGATGTGGTCTTCGTCTCCCACGCACACAGCGACCACGCCAGGCTCCGGCCGCTCCGAGTTCTGAGCAAGGTCCCGAAGATCCTCAGCAGGGCCACGAAAGAGGTACTGGATCCTCGTGGGACGCTCACCAACGTGGTTTTTGCTGAGGACGCTTCCTCCGTCGAGGTCGCGGGCCTGACCTTGGAGACCTACGAGGCCGGCCACGTTGTGGGGAGCCTGCAACTGGCGGTGAACGCCAGCACGCGCGTCGTCTATACCGGCGACTTCTGCCTTGAGCGGCGGCTCGTCCTGCGGCCCGCCCGAATCCTCAGGGCCGACGCCCTGATAATCGACGCGACCTACGGCCACCCGCGCTACTCGTTCCCGCCCCGCCCCGAGCTCTACAGGCAGCTGCTCAGGACGCTGGAGGCGGCTTCGAGCGGCGGGGTGCTTTTCGCAGCCCGCCCCCTCGGGACGGGGCAGGAGCTCACAGCTGTGATCTCACTGGTGGCGAAGCTGACGCCCTTCGTCGCCAGGCCCGTGGGGGCCTTCAACAGGCTGTACGAGAGGTACGGGGAGTACCTCGGCAGCTACGTGATCCACCCGGCGCCACCCCGGGACTCCGTCGCCGTGGTCCCCCTAAACGACCACCCTGCCGGCGCCGTGGTCTGCACTGGCTGGGCCGTCGCGGAGGGGGTCCCCCTATCGAGCCACGCCGACTTCGACGACGTGGTGCGCTACGCGGTGGAAAGCCGCGCGCAGACGGTCTTCACGTTCTCCGCGCACGCGAAGTACCTGGCGGTGTTCCTGAGGCGCGAGTACGGCGTGGAGGCCCATCCGGTCGAGAGCGACGCCGCCTCAGCGCCCCACAACATTTTTTAACGTGAAAGCGCTCCCGCGGCGATGATAAAGCCGGCTGAGCAGGCCGAGATAGGGGTCATCGGGGGCTCGGGGCTCTACGACCCAGCTATCCTTGAGGAGGTCAAGGAGGTCAAGATCTACACCCCCTACGGGGAGCCGTCCGACTTCATAACGCTGGGGACCCTCAGGGGGAGGCGCGTTGCCTTCCTGCCCCGCCACGGCCGGAGGCATAGGATACCTCCGCACGCGATCAACTACCGGGCCAACATCTGGGCCCTGAAGGAGCTAGGGGTGCAGAGGGTGGTGTCGGTCAGCGCGGTCGGCAGCCTGCGGGAGGACTACAAGCCCGGCGACTTCGTGTGCCCCGACCAGTTCATCGACATGACTAAGAGGCGGCAGTACTCCTTCTTCGACGGGCCTGTCGTCGCGCACGTCAGCATGGCCGACCCGTTCTGCCCCGAGCTGAGGGAAGTCTGCATCAGGGTTGCCAAGCGGCTCGGGATCGCGATGCACGAGAGGGGCACGTACATCTGCATCGAGGGGCCACGCTTCTCGACGAGGGCGGAGTCAAGGCTCTGGAGACAGTTCGGCGCCGACATTATCGGCATGACGCTGGTGCCCGAGGTGAACCTCGCGCGGGAGGCCGGGATGTGCTTCGTCAACATCGCGATGGTGACGGACTACGACGTGTGGGCCGAGAAGCCGGTGACAGCCCACGAGGTAGCCCGAGTGATGGCGGAAAACATCGAGAAGGTCAAGAAGCTGCTGTACGAGCTGATACCCGAGATCCCCAGGGAGCGCCGCTGCGGCTGCGACAAGTACCTGGCTGAAGCCCTGATCTAGGGGCCCGCGCGTCGGACCGCGAGCCCCCGGGCTCCCCCCTCGACAATTCTTTAAGGCCTCCCTCCTCCCGTCGCCTGATGGATTACAAGGTCAAGGACGTCGGGTTGGCCCCTCAGGGCAGGCTGCAGATAGAGTGGGCTGAGGCCCACATGCCGGTCCTGCTCAAGATCCGGGAGCGCTTCTCCCGCACCCGCCCGCTGGAGGGGGTGAGGGTGGGGGCCTGCCTTCACGTCACGAAGGAGACGGCCGTCCTGGTGAGGACCCTCGTGGCCGGCGGTGCCGAGGTGTACCTGGCCGCTAGCAACCCTCTCTCGACCCAGGACGACGTGGCCGCGGCCTTGGCTGAGGAGGGCGTGCACGTCTTCGCGTGGAGGGGCATGACCACGCGCGAGTACTACGAGGCGATCGGCCGCGTCATCGCGGCGCAGCCCGAGGTCACCATGGACGACGGCGGCGACCTGACCGCGCTGGTCCACAAGCTGCACTACGGCGAGGGCGGTGAGGACGTGGACACCGTGAGGGAGGTCGCTGGCGGCGCCAGGCCCCGCGTCATCGGCGGAACCGAGGAGACGACGACGGGAGTGCTGCGCCTGCGTGCGATGGCTAGGGAGGGCAAGCTCCTGTACCCGGTCATAGCGGTCAATGAGTCTCGGACCAAGTACCTCTTCGACAACAGGTATGGAACCGGCCAGAGCACCTTCGACGGCATCATGAGGGCGACGAACCTGCTGATCGCCGGGAAGACCGTGGTGGTGGCCGGCTACGGCTGGGTGGGCAGGGGGATCGCGATGCGCGCGAGGGGGTTGGGCGCGCGCGTAGTAGTGGTGGAGGTCGACCCGATCAAGGCGCTGGAGGCGTACTACGACGGCTTCTACGTGACCAGCATGGAGGAGGCGGCGAGCGTCGGTGACGTGTTCATCACGGCCACCGGGAACATCAACGTGATCAGGGGGGAGCACATCGCCAAGATGAAGGACGGCGCCGTCCTAGCGAACGCAGGCCACTTCAACGTGGAGATCAGCATCCCCGATCTGGAGAGGCTCGCCACCTCCAAGCGGGCGATCAGGCCGGGCGTGGACGAGTACAGGCTGGCGGATGGGCGCCGCGTGTACCTGCTGAGCGAGGGGCGCCTAGTGAACCTGGCGGCTGCGGAGGGCCACCCCTCGGAGGTCATGGACATGAGCTTCAGCAACCAGGCCCTCGCCGTCGAGTACCTGCTGAAGAAGAGGGGCGAGCTGGCCCCCGGTGTCTACAGGCTGCCCCTGCGCATCGACCGCCGCATCGCGCGGCTGAAGCTGGAGGCCCTGGGCGTCAGGATCGAGCGGCTGACGGACGAGCAGAGGGCGTACCTCCGATCCTGGCGGGCGGGCACCTGAGCTGAGCTTTTAAAAAGCGCGCGCACCGGGCCTTAGGCGCCATGCAGGCGGCTAAGGCGCTCACGCTTGAGGACCTAACGAGCTTCTGCATAAGGAGGGGCTTCTTCCTCCCCACCGGGAGGATCTACGGCGGCATCAGGGGCTTCTACGACTACGGCCCCCTGGGCGCTGAGATGAGGAAGGAGATCCTGGACGACTGGTGGTACTACTTCGTCAGGCGCCGCTCGGACGTCGTGGGAATCCACGGCGCCATCATCACGCACCCCAAGACGTGGGAAGCGAGCGGGCACGTGGAGTCATTCTTCGACTACCTCGTGACCTGCAGGAAGTGCGGCAAGGACTACAGAGCCGATCAGCTGCTTGAGGACCTGGGCTTCCGGCTGCAGACGCCCACCCTCGATGCGATCTCGCGCGTAATCAGGGAGAACGACGTGAGGTGCCCGGAGTGCGGCGGCGAGCTCAGCGAGCCGCAGCCCTTCAACCTGATGTTCGTGACGTACGTGGGGCCTAAGAGGGGGGCGGCCAGCGAGGCGTACCTTAGGCCTGAGACTGCGCAGTTGATATTCACGAACTTTAAGGACATCTACTACACGATGGGGATGAAGCTGCCCTTCGGAATCGCTCAAGTAGGTGAAGTGTTCAGGAATGAAATATCACCAAGAGGCTTCCTGTTCAGGCTGAGGCAGTTCACGCAAATGGAGATCGAATACTTCGTGAACCCGAAGAAGGCAAACGAGTGCCCCTTCTTCGACGAGGTGGCCGGCATGACGGTCCAGCTGCTGACGGCCGAGCAGCAGGAGAGGGGGGAGGGCGAGCCCCTGAGGATCACGCTGGCTGAGGCCTGGGAGTGCGGCTACATAGGGAGCCAGTGGCACGCCTACTGGATCGGGGAGTCGCTGAGGTGGTTAGTCAGGATAGGGCTCAGCCCCCACCGCCTCCGCGTGCGGGAGCACGTCAAGGGCGAGCTGGCGCACTACGCCGTGCAGACGTTCGACGTGGAGTACTACTTCCACTTCATGGGGTGGAAGGAGATCGAGGGGATATCGAACAGGGGCGATTACGACCTGAGCCGGCACCAGCAGTTCAGCGGCAAGACGATGGCGGTGGAGGACGGGGGGGAGCTGGTCATACCGCACGTCATAGAGCCGTCCTTCGGGCTTGAGCGTATCATCCTGGCGCTGCTGACGGAGGCTTACAGGCTGGAGGCTGGGAGGCCTCTGCTGGCCCTCAACCCCCGGGTGGCCCCGGTAAAGGTGGCGGTGTTCCCCATCGTCGCTAAGCCGGACTTCGTCAGGAAGGCTAGGGAGATCTACGCGATGGTGAAGGAGCACTTCACCGCGATCTACGAGGAGAAGGGCACGATCGGGAGGAGGTACTACGACGCCGACGAGATGGGCGTGCCCTTCGCGGTCACAATCGACGGCCGGACGCTAGAGGACGATACGGTCACCGTCAGGTTCAGGGACACGAAGGAGCAGGTGAGGGTCCCCGTGAGCGAGCTGGTCTCGACGCTCAGGGACCTGATGGCGCGCTGGGACGAGGTGTCCAGACGCCGCGCTGCGGCTCCGGCATCAGAGCAAAGCCTTTAAGCCAGGCTCCTGCCGGTGTAAGCGCCGGGGTAGCTCAGCGGGAGAGCGTCCGGCTGAAGTGGCTCGCCGCCGTCAGGAACCGGAAGAGCGGGTGGACCGCGCCGAAGTCCCGGGTTCAAATCCCGGCCCCGGCACCACCCTGCCGCAACCTTCTTACGCCTCCCCTCACCGCGCAGGCATGAGCGAACCCTCCGGGGAGGAGAGGGTCTCGGTCTACTCCGACATGAGCAGCGAGTGCACCGTCGAGTGCCCCATGTGCAAGGGCAGCGCTTACCTGCGGGAGGCGTTGTACGAGGTGCCGGGCGTCGGCAGGGTGCTGCTGACGTCCCTGGTGTGCCCGCGCTGCGGCTTCCGCAAGTCCGACATGATCCCACTTCAGGTTCGAAGGCGTAGGCGCATATACTACCGCGTTGAGTCGGCCGAGGATCTCAACGCGAGGGTCGTGCGCAGCAGCGTAGCCTCGGTGGAGATACCGGAGCTTGGCATCTCGATCACACCGGGCGCAGCGGGCCAGTTCACGGTGACGAACGTCGAGGGGATCCTGCACCTCGTCAAGGACGCCGCCAAGTCGGCGGAGGTGCTGGAGGGGGAGAGGTTCGGCTTCGCCGAGAGGGTCGAGAGGCTGATCAGGGAGGGGGGCAGGTTCACGGTGATAATCGACGACCCGTGGGGCATCAGTACCATAGAGCCGCCTGAGGGCAGCGGTAGCTGCAAGCTGATAGTCGAGGAGGTGGAGGGGGCCTCGGAGAAAAGTTAATACCGAGCCATCGGCAGCCGGGACGCCGTGGCTAAGAGGGAGAGGAGGAGGCGGACTGCAGCCCCTATGAGCGCCGCCGGCCTGGTCACGTACTTCGAGGAGGAGGTAGGGGGTTTGAGGCTTAGGCCTGAGGCCGTGGTAGCCCTAGCTGTGGGCTTGATGGCCCTGGTGATACTCGCCCACCTCCTCGCGCCTGTGCCGCCGTAGGCCATGGAGCAGCTCAGGAGCGGGCTGCTGCGGGTCGTCTCCCTCGTCAAGAGGGAGGCCATAATCGATAGGGCTGCCGTCAAGAGGATCCTGAGGGAGCTTGAGAGAGAGCTGCTAAAGGCCGACGTGGCCCCCCAGACAGTGCTAGAGCTGTCGAGGAGGGTCGAGGAGAGGACTCTCGGCGAGAGCATCCCGCCCGGTTTCTCGAGGAGGGAGCTCCTGCTGAAGAACCTGTACGAGGAGCTGGTGAACATGCTGGGGGGAGAGGCTCGGCACGAGCTCAAGCCGCGCAAGGGGAGCGTGGTGATGCTCGTCGGCCTGCAGGGCTCTGGCAAGACGACGACCGCCGCCAAGCTGGCCCTCTACTTCAGGAGGAAGTACGGCTACAAGGTGGGGCTCGTGTGCGCCGACAACTACCGGCCGGGGGCTTACGAGCAGCTGGAGCAGCTGGCCGAGGCCGTGGGCGCTGAATTCTACGGCCGTAAGGGGGCGGACCCCGTGGCGGTCGCCGTCGAGGGCGTGAGGGAGCTGAGGGGGAGAGGGGTCGACCTCGTGATAATCGACACTGCAGGGCGCCACAAGGAGGAGAGAGCCCTGCTGGAGGAGGTCAGGGACATGGCCGCGAAGCTGAGGCCCGACGAAGTGGTGCTGGTCCTCGACGCCACGGTGGGGAAGGCCGCGGGCCCCCAGGCCGAGGCCTTCCACAAGGCCGTCCCCGTGGGCTCGATAATCCTCACGAAGATGGACGGCGCGGCGCGCGGCGGCGGAGCACTCGCTGCAGTGGCCAGGACCGGAGCCAGGATAGCGTTCATCGGGACGGGGGAGAAGCTGGACGAGCTCGAGCCGTTCGACCCCCCCTCCTTCGTGAGCCGCCTCCTCGGCATGGGCGACCTCAAAACCCTCGTCGAGCGGATCCGCGCGGCCCGCACACCGGTAGCGCCGGAGGCGCTGCTGAGCGGGAGGTTCACCCTCCTGGAGTTCAGGGAGCAGCTGGAGCAGCTGGCCAGGCTGGGCCCCCTGAGGAAGGTCCTCGAGCTCGTCCCCCTAGGCTTCCAGCTCACGCCCGAGCTGGAGAAGGCCGGCTCCGAGAACCTGAGGAAGTGGATCGCGATCATGGACTCGATGACCCGCGAGGAGCTAACGAGGCCTGAAATCATCGACAGGTCGCGCATGGTCAGGATCGCTAGGGGCTCGGGGACCTCGGTTAAGGACGTGAGGGAGCTCCTCGAAGCCTACCGCAGGGCGCAGAAGCTCCTCAGGCAGCTCGCCCGCTCGCGGCGCGTGAGGCTGGGCTCGTGAGGCGCCGCTTCATCGTCACGGTGAGCTCGCTAAAGGAGATGAAGGAGTACGCTCCGCCGCTGGCCAGGTGCGTGACAGCCGCGCTCATGGTCTCGCACGGCCTCCGGGGGGAAGCCGACCTGGTCCTCCACGAGCTCGAGGGGGGCTTCAGCGTCCACTTCACCCAGAGGGTGAGGGGGGTCCGCCCCGACGAAGCGTCGGTCATGGGCATCCTAGCGAGGGCCTTCCGCGCCGCGGAGTGCACGGGTGAGGCGCCGAGGAGCGTCTACAGCGGCGTGATCGTCTGCAGGGGGCGCCTCCAGCAGTTCCTCACAGGCTTTCCCGGTAAGTGGCTGTGCGACACTCAGGGCCTCGAGCTCAGGCAGCTAGCCCCGAGCGGCGACCCCGTGGCCTTCATCGTGCCCCTCGACGCAGCGCCCCAGCTCGTCGCCGTAACGCGTTTAAAGTGCCCGATCGACCTCCTCTGGCCCGACCAGCTAATATCCCTCATCAACGTGTGGCTGGATCGAGCGGCTGGGGGTGGGGCATGCGCGTCGAGGAGGTGCTGAGCGCGGCCCGCAGAGCACTGAGCGAGCACGTGCTGTGCGACTCGTGCCTGGGGAGGCTCTTCGGGATGCTGGGCTACGGGTTGACCAACCGGGAGAGGGGGTTCGCGCTGAAGACGCTCCTCCTGATGGGGGCCTACGACGCGCTGAAAGGTGAGACCGACGTTAACACCCTGCGCCGGCTGGCCCTCTCCGGCTTCCGGGCCGCCCAGGAGGCACTGAGGAAGCTGCGGATCGAAGACGCCGGCGAGGGCACCTGCGAGCTCTGCGGCGGCCTCCTCGAGCGCTTGGACGACCTCGCGGCACTGTGCGTAGATGCTGGGAGGGATTACGAGTACGAGACGTTTCAGGTCGGCTGCTCGATCCCCCTTGACGTGGTAAGGCGAGAAGAGGCGCTCTGGCTGAAGCTCGGCATCGCGAGCGCCGAGTCCCTGAAGAGCGAGCTGACGAGGGAGATCGGCAAGCGCGTCGCTGCGACAACGGGGAAGGCTTATTCGCTGAAGAGCCCCGACGTGGTCTTCATCGTCGACGTGGCTAAGTGGAGCGTTACCGTCCAGGCGAGGCCGCTGTACATTTACGGCAGGTACAGGAAGCTCGTGAGGGGGCTGCCGCAGAACCCCTGGCTCTACGAGCCCGACCGCCGCGTGAGCTACGCCTCCTCAGTCGAGGAGCTGATCACTGGGCCCCTTCTAGAGGTCACGCGGGGCGATGGCGCGAAACTGCACGCCGCTGGGCGCGAGGATCTGGACGTGAGGACCCTGGGTAACGGCAGGCCCTTCGTGGTGGAGGTGCGGAACCCGAAGGTCAGGCGAATCGACCTGAGAGCTGCTGAGCGGCTGATAAACGAGAGGGCAGGGGGCCTAATCGAGGTCGAGGGGCTCCAGTTCGTCGACGGCAAGCTGGTGCCCAGGCTCAAGGCGTACTCAGAGATCGCCAGGAAGACCTACGTGGCTAGGGTCAGGGTGGGCAGGGAGCTCGGCGAGGAAGATCTGAAGGTGCTCAGGGAGAAGCTGAGCGGCGCTGTGATCTCACAGAGAACCCCCCTGAGGGTCCTCGGCAGGAAGGTCGACAAGGTCAGGAAGAAGGTCGTGTACAGCGTCGAGGCAAGGCTGCTCGCCCCCACGCTGCTCGAGCTCACCGTCACGTGCCAAGGGGGTCTCTACGTGAAGGAGCTGATACACGGGGACGAGGGTAGGACGCGCCCCAGCGTGAGCGAGATCCTGGGCACGCGAGCGGAGGTCGAGGAGCTAGACATCGTGTACGTCGAGGAGCCGGCCGTCGTCCAGCAGTACGTCCGCCCCGCTGGCTAGCGGATCGCCAGTCTCCGGCTTAAGCCTAGGCAGCGCCTGTCTTGAAGGGCTTAATGTGGTCCTTTGTCGTTATGATCAGCTTTGTCTTGCCGCCAACCTGGACCGCTATCACGTAGGCGCGCCCCCTCCTCTCCACTATCCTGCCCACCCTGCCCTGGTAGCGCCTGTGGGGGGCCGTCTCGATGTAGTTGGGGCAGATGTCTATGCAGACCAGATCTCCCACGTTGTACTCGTACAGCAGCTTGCTGAGGCCCGGCCTGCCCCTCTCGCGGGGCAGCTTCGAAGCCAGCTTCCTCATCCTGTTTCTATAGCCCTTCGAGTGCCTCACGCTGCCTCCACCCCCCGGCTGGGGTAGCGCTTAAAGGCTTAGCCCGAGGATTCGTGAAACCTTTTAATATCCGTCGCACCACAGTTGGAGGGGTGGGCTGGTGAAGGTACTGAGGGAGAGGCTGCTGCCGCTCCCCGTGGTAGCTAAGATCCTAGACGAAGAGTCCAGGAAGCGCAGCTTAAGCAGCGTAGAATCCGTCGCCCTAGAGTTCGCTAGGAAGTTCAGCAGGCTCCCCCCCGAGGCAGCTGAGGGGCTCGTGAGCGAGCTCGTCGGCATGGGGCTGCCCGTGGAGGTGGCAGTCCAGGTGGTCAATATCCTTCCGGAGAGCGAGGGCGAGCTCAGAACCATCCTCGCCCCCCTCTCGAGGGTGTTCACCGGCGATGAACTGAGGGCGATTCTCAGCAAGATAAAGGCCGCGAAGGGGGGCGAGTGAGAGAGTATGAAGGTGTTCGACAGGAGGCAGAAGGTGTACGAGGACTACGTCTACATACTCGATTACTTACCCTTCGGCTACGGCTACCCGGTGCGGGGCAGGAAGGAGGCGGCCCGGGGGCCTATCGCCCAGGCCGTGGGGGAGAAATACTTCATGCTGCTCGAGCTGGCCCCCATACCTGGCTTCGAGCTGAAAGTGGGCGAGCGGGTGCCCCTACTCAAGGACCTCGAGGGCCAGCTGCTGCGCGTGACCCGCCGCCTGACCTACGACGAGCTGACCGCGAACGCTAAGGCCGAACTGCCGGAGATCGTAAGGCTGATCGTCGTGCAGAGGGAGCCCGAGTTCGTCGAGTTCTTCAACACGGCCGAGCCGCTCACCACCAGGATGCACTCCCTGGAGCTGCTGCCCGGCATCGGCAAGAGGATGCTGTGGAAGATACTCGAGGAGAGGAAGAGGAAGCCCTTCGAATCCTTCAAGGACATCTACGATAGGGTGAAGATAGACCCCGTGAAGATAATTACGGACAGGATACTCGAAGAGCTCCAGACCGAGCAAAGGCACTACATCTTCGTGAAGCCTCCCCCCAGAACCAAGGTGGAGAGGGAGGAGCTCTAGGCGCTTGGTCGGGCCTCGGGCGCCCTCGATGGGGAGCCACCTTCCGGGGAGCCATAGCCACCTCGGGCGTGAGGTCTAGGGGGCACATCGATCGGGGGCGACCTGCGCGTCTAACCCTCTCCCCCGCCTCGGTGGGCGGCGCGCTGGTGGGCTTTAAAAGCTCTGCATCGCGACCCACTCAATGCGCAGGCGGTGCCCGGAGTGCAGCGGAGCCCTCACCTACAACAGGGACGTAAAGATGTACGTCTGCACCAGCTGCGGCCGCATGTACACCCGCGAGGAGCTCGAGGCGCTGCTCGACAGGATCCAGGAGGAGCGCGCGGGGAGGGCACCCAGGGGGAGGCGGGCGTAATGCTCACGCTCTTCGTCGTGGGGCCCGCCGGCTCGGGGAAGTCGAGCCTCGTGGCAGCCTTCGCCAGTTGGCTGGAGAGCTACGAGATACCCTACCTCACCGTAAACCTGGATCCCGCAGCGGAGTACGTGCCCTACACGCCCGACGTCGACGTTAGGTCTTACGTCACGGCCAAGCAGGTCATGGAGGAGTACATGCTGGGGCCCAATGGAGCCATCATAGCCTCCGTAGACCTGATGCTGAACTTCATCGAGGAGCTCCGGGAGGAGATCTCCGAGGCCGCGTCCGAGGGGTACGTGCTCTTCGACACCCCCGGCCAGATGGAGATCTTCGCCTTCCGTCGCACGGGCGTCGAAGTGGTCAGGGGGCTGCTCGGCGAGCAGGGCTGCGTGCTGTTCGTGATCGACGCCACGCTCGCGTCGACGCCCTCCGCCTTCGTCTCCCAGGTCTTCCTGGCCTCGTCCATATACTACCGCTTCAGAGTGCCTCAGTTTAACGTCTTCAACAAGGTGGACCTGCTCAACGCGAGCGAGCTGGAGCGGATGCTCAACTGGGTTAGGGACTCCTCGACTCTGCTGGACGAGCTGGAGAGGGAGCTGGCGGGCGAGGAGCGGATGGTGGCGAGGGGTCTGCTGGAGTCCGTCAAGAGCTTCCTCGAGTCCTTCTCTGTCTACTTTGCGTCAGCGAAGACGATGCAGGGCTTGGACAGCATTTACGCTGACTTGCAGAAGCTGTACAGGGGCGGGGAAGATTACGAGCTTCCGGCCCACTTAAGGAGGACAATCGAGCTTTAAGCCAGCGCCTCGAGGGCCTTGAGGGTCAGCGCGAAGGTGAGGCCCCCGGCGAGGCTCGCAACCTGGAGAAAGTCGAAGGCAACGAGGCGTACAAGCAGTCGCCTCTCCCCCTCGGAGAGGAGGGTGAGAAGCACCTTCGCTGGCACAGCCCCGCCACTCTCCAGCACCTCGCTCAGGATCGCCTGAGCCCTCAACGATTGCCCGCCGAAGGCCATCGCGAGAAGGTCGACCGCTTGTGGCTCGCGCCACGGCACCCTGGCAGCCCCGCGCTCGGTCCTCTTGACGATGGCGCGCACGCCGAAGCTCGCGCACACGACCTCCACCGCGCTCAAGATGCTCCGGTCGAGGGCTTGGGGCGCCTCGATTACCGCTTCCTCCGCGGTGGGGGCGCTGGCTAGGGCTGCCGCTGCGGTCACGTGTGGCAGCTCGTAACTGAGGGGGATGGCGCCCTCGGCACCTGCAGCCTCATCGAAGAAGCCCCTTAACCACCTGATCGTAAGGTGGGCAGTCGAGGGCGCGACCGCTTCGACATTCCCGAGCCCCACTTCATTGAGGTCGAGAAGCGCTAGCGCGTTCATGAGCCGCGTGGCGTCGCGCCTCGAGAGCAGCCGGTCGGCCACCATGGCGTGCACCAGCTGCGGCAGCGATCGCTTGCTGAACTTCGGCGCGGGCAGCGCGCGGCCGACGCAGAAGCTCAGCCTGAGCACGCTCCCGGGCTAGCGCATACGCTTTAAAGTTCGCAGCCGCCCAGGATACGGATGAGCAGGCGGCAGCCGAGGTCGGTGCTGATACTGTGCGTAGACAGGGACGACGACGTGGGGGAGGTCACGGGCGCTAGGACGCCGGTGGTCGGGAGGGACGAGGTGGCGCGAGTGGCGATGGAGTTCGCGACGAGGCGGCCCGAGGACTCCGACTCCAACGCCCTCTTCGCGGCCCTGAGGTTATACGATGAAACAAAGCAGAGCGGCAGCTTCAGCGACGTAGAAATCGCCCTGGTGGCGGGGCACAGGGATGAGGGGCTGAAGGCGGACCTGAAGATATCGAAGGAGCTCGACGAGCTGCTCTCGCGGCGCAGCTTCGACGGGGCCATCCTGGTGTCCGATGGACCCACCGACGAGGCTGTGCTGCCGCTGGTGCAGTCGAAGCTGCCGGTGCTGTCGGTTCAGAGGGTCGTGGTGCAGCAGTCGAGGGGGGTTGAGGAGTCCTTCATACTGTTCATCAGGTACGCCAGGAGGCTCTTCGAGGAGGAGAGGTACAAGAAGTACGCGCTGGGGGTTCCCGGCGCGCTGATATCCATGTACATCCTGCTGCAGCTCACCCTGCCGGCGTACGCGTGGCCCCTCATACTGGCCTCGATCGGTGTAGCGATGATCGTGAAGGGCTTCTCCCTCGACGTGCAGCTAGCGAGGATGTACGCATCCTCTCCGCTGCTCTTCACCGCCGTCATAGCCTCGGGGCTCATCGCGGCGCTGGCGGTTGTGACGGGGCTGAGCAGCGTGGCCGCCATGGGAGGGGTTGAGTGGGTGAAAGCGGTCGGCTACTTCCTCCTCGCGAGCGTGGGCGAGCAGGTCATCGTGCTGGACCTCTTAGTCACAGCAGCCCTCCTGCCCTTCGTAGCCAAGGCTCTGCACGCGCTGCTGGGGGGCGGGGGCTTTCGAGCGGAGGAGGTGGGCGCCGTTGCGCTGATAATCGCGCTCCGGCAGGTGGTTTACGAGTACTCTAGGTTGCTCGTGGGCGCCGGCAGCATCCTGATGCTGCTTGCCTGGACCCTCGCCGCCCTGCTCGTGCTGTCGCTGCTGGCAGCGCTCCTACCCTTGATGCGTCGGCCCGTGGGCCGCGCATGAAGGAAATCACCCTCTGCCTCCTCACATCGGGCCTCCAGCCGCTGCTTGGCGCTGGGGAGGCGGAGGCAGTGCTGGGGAGGCCCCTCTCACAGCTGAGCAGGAGGCTCTACCTCGTGAGCGTGCCCTCCCACTGCGCGGGGAACCTCCTCAGGGCCCTCTACGATTGCGTCATGGTGCAGGAGGTCGTGGCAGCCAAGGCGTGGTCAAGGGAGCCCAGCGCAGAGGCCGGGTTCTACCGCGAGCTGGCCCAGCAGTGCAGCTGGGGGGAGCTTGAGGGCAGGACTTTCGCCGTAGCTGTCAGGAAGCTGGAGGGGTTCCCGCCCGCGCCTTCAACGGAGCTCGCCGCCAGCGTGGCCGACGGGGTCTCGGCGGCCCTAGGAGGGCGGTGCAAGGTCGACCTTGAGCGGCCCCAGGTCATCGTCAGCCTCGTGGTCTCCCGCGGCGCCGCGGTCGTGGGCCTGCGCCTGCTGCGCGCGAGGGGCGACAGGTACCGCCTGCGATCGAAGAGGTACAAGCCGTACGGGCACCCAGCCTCCCTCACCCCGGAGGACGCCGGCGTCCTGGTCAACTTGGCGGGGCGCCGCAGTCCCCTCCTCGACCCCTTCTGCGGCTCGGGCACGGTGCTCATCGAGGCCTGCGTCAGGGGGCTCGAGGCAGTGGGCCTGGACATCGACCGTCGGGCCGCCCGCGGCGCGTACGCGAACCTCAAGCACTTCTCCTGCGACGCCTGGGCGCACGTGGTGGTCGGCGACGCGCGCGCACTGCCGTTCAGGCCCGGAGCTTTCCCAGCCGTCGCCACGAACCCGCCCTACGGCCGAGTGCTGAAGGGGACTGGCGAGCCCGGTGGGCTGCTATCGGCGTTCCTGCGCGAGTGCTCAACCGTGGTCGCCAGCGGCGCCAAGGTAGCGCTGGTCAGGCCCGCCCACCTCGACCTTGAGGGCCCTTGGCGCGCCGCCCGCGAGTACTCGGTGCGTGTCCACGGGGGGCTCACCCGCGTGTTCGCGGTGATCGAGGTCGGACGATGAGGGGGGTCGCGACCGTCACGTTCATTGGCACTGGAGCCTCCACCCCCGCGCGGGGCAGGTGGCTCCCCGGCATCCTGGTGGGGCTGCGCGGCGAGTACATCCTGCTGGACTGCGGGGAGGGCGTCCAGTACCGCATCCTGAGCGCCGGGCTTAGAGTCAACAGGCTCTCTGCGATCCTGATCACCCACATGCACGGCGACCACGTGTACGGGCTGCCAGGCCTCCTCGAGTCGCTAAACAGGTGGGGCAGGGCGGAGAAGCTGACCCTCGTCGGGCCGGTAGACCTCGAACAGCTGCTGGACGCCCTCAAGCTCCGCGAGCGCCTAGCGTACGAGGTGGAGCTCGTGAGGGCAAGGGACTGCATGAGGCTTCAAATGGGCGGCTACGCGATCGAGGCCGCCGCTGTCGAGCACGGCGTAGAAGCCTACGCCTACGCCATAGTGGAGGAGCCCCTGCCCGGCACGTTCGACGCCGAGAGAGCCGAGGAGCTTGGGGTGCCGCAGGGCCCCCTCAGGTCGAAGCTGCTGAGGGGTGAGCCCGTCCTGCTGCCGGGAGGCAGGATCGTTTACCCGAGCGACGTCGTGGGCCCCAGCAGGAGAGGGCTGAAGGTGACGTATAGCGGCGACACCGTGCCCTGCCCCCGCCTGGTGGAGCTTGCTAGGGGCTCTGACGTCCTGATACACGAGGCGACGTTCTCCCTCGCCCAAAGAGAGGAGGCCCGCTTAAGCTTCCACTCCACTGCCGCTGGCGCTGCCGAGGACGCCCGGCGGGCGGGGGTCGGCCTGCTGTTGCTGACGCACTTCAGCAGCCGGTACGGCGAGGAGGGGGTTGAGGGGCTGCTGCGCGAGGCCCGGGGGGTTTTCAGGAGGGCCTACGCGGCACGGGACATGATGCGCGTCAAGCTCACCCGCCTCCGAGAGGACTGGCTGCTGGCATCGTTCGAGCTCCTTCAGGGGTCGGGCGGGCTGGCCACCTCCTCCACTGGCACTCCCTGAACTGTTCGGGGGGCGAGCCAGAGGATCGCCAACTGAGGGTCGCTAGTGGAGACCTCGACCACGATTGGCCCCAACGGGCTCTCGCCGAACTCATAGGAGCAGAAGCTGACTCTCCCCGCGTAGGCGGCTTGCTTGTGGAGGTAGAACCTGAAGCCGTCCCCAGTGAGCCCCCTCATCATCTGCTCGCGGGCGGCGTCGAGGATCCGCTGCTCGAAGAGGAGCCTCCGGAACTTCAGTAGGCAGCGGGAGTCCCCCTCGCCCACCAGCACGGTCGTCTCACCGAAGCTCTCCTCCCTGAGGGCTGCGTCGAAGAGGTTGAGCACAGCCCTCTCGACCTTCTCCCTATCCTCCGTCGGCTTGACCTCTACGCGCACCCGAACTTTCATGCCTCAAACGACCCTAACCCTGTTGATCTTCTTGTTCTGCCAGGAGTACCTCCTCAAGCGCTTCGAGCGCCCGAAGCCGCAGGCCGCGCAGTAACGCTTCCTGACGTGGTAGCTGTGGCGCCCGCAGCGGCGGCACCTGATGTGGGTCTTCCTCCTCCCGCGCTTCCCGAAGGAGGGAGTCCCCTTGGTCACTTCACGTCACCCCCTCAGGCTGCGGGGCTGATCAATACCACGTTGTCGCCCCTCACAATCACTCGCCCGAGCCTACGCGTCTTTCCCTCTCTCACTTCCTCGGCCTCGTCCAGCATGAGGTTGAGGTGCTGGTCGTAGCTCTTGAGGACCCCTCTCAGCTCCCTGCCCCCCTTCAGCTTGACGAGCACCTGCTTGTTCAGCGAGCTCTTCAGGAGGTTGAACGTTGAGGCCATCGTTAGGTCCCGCGCGGGCGGGGAACGAAGCTATATAAGCAATTCGCTGGAGGTTGGCCAGGGCCCGTGGCCTAGCATGGAAAGGCGCCGAGCGCCTGTGGCGCGCGCAGGCCTTCGGAGCCGGAGAACCCGGGTTCAAGTCCCGGCGGGCCCGCCAGCCCGTCAGAGAGTGATGAAGTCCTCCACCGTGGGTATGCGCGGCGGCAGCCCCTTCCGCTTGCGGATCTCGAGCACAAGGTCGTTGAGCATCGACTGAGGCACTGGCGCCCACTTTGCGAACTCCGTGGCCCAGAACGCCCTCCCCTGCGTCGCCTCGCGCATCTCGTCGGCGAGGTTGAAGGTCTCGCTGACAGGGATCTCGCCGAGGACCCTCATCAGCATGCCGCGCTGCTCGAGGCTGAGCACCTTACCCCTGTGCCTGTTCAGCACGTTCAGGGCACCGCTCAGCCACTCCTGGGGCACCCTAACCTCCATCTTCAGGATCGGCTCCAGCAGCGTCGGCTCCGCGTCCATGAAGGTGGCAAAGATCGCGTTCTTCGTGGCCGGCATTATCTGGGCGGGCCCCCGGTGCGCCGGGTCCTCGTGCAGGAGCGCGTCGACCAGCACAACCTTCACCCCCCTGATCGGCTCCTGCGCCAGGGGGCCGGCCTGCATGGCCCACCGGAAGCCCTGGACTATCGTGTCCGCGACCTCGCGCAGGTACTGGACGCCCGAGGTCTTGTTAACTAGTATGTTGAAGTTCTCATCGATGTCCCATATACCGCGCGCTTCGTCGGCGTCCCAGTTGGCGTACTCCCTGAGCAGCTTGGCGCGCTCCCGCCAATCCTGGTCGGCGTAGACTTTGCCCTCCTGTAGTAGCTTAAGGGTGTCCTCGTCGAGGGGCTCCACGTAGATGTAGAGGCGGTTGTGCTTGTTGGGCGACTTGCCCTCGAAGACCTTGCCCCTCCTCCTAACGGTCTCCCTATACCTCACGACGGGCGGTGATGTGATGATGTCGAGTCCGGTCCTCTGCTTCAGGTCCCAGAGCACGATCTCGAGGTGCAGCGTGCCCATGCCGCTCAGCAGGTACTCGCCCGTCTCCTCGTTTATGTAGACCTTAAGGGTGGGGTCCTCGATCGCGAGCTTCCTCAGCGCCTCCACCAGCTTGGGCAGGTCGCCGCTCCTCTTGGGCTCCACCGCTATGGTGACCACGGGCTCGCTGATGTAGGTCATCCGCTCAAAGGGCACCATCGAGTCCTTGTACCTCACGTCCACCACTGTCTCCCCCGCCCTCGCCTTCTCCAGCCCCAGCATAGCCACGATGTTGCCCGAGGTGATCTCGTCAACCTTCTCCCTGTACGGGCCCATGTAAAGGCTCACCTGCAGTATCCTGGCTCCGTCCTTGGCGTTCACCAGCCAGACCTCCTCGCCCGGCCTCGCCGTGCCGCTGAACACCCTCCCCGTCGCGACCAGACCGGCGTGGGGGTCGGCGACCACCTTGCTGACAGCCACCACCAGCGGGCCCTCCGGGTCGCACTCCAGCATCGCCTTCCCGATCTCGCTGTCCAGGTCCCCTTTCCACAGCTTCGGGACCCTGTACTTCTGGGCCTCCCGGGGGTTGGGGATGTGCTCAACGATCATGTCCAGCAGCGCGACGTGCAGCGGGAAGTCGTTGGCTAGCTGGTCGTGGTACCCCCTTTCGTAGGCGTCGATTATGTAGTCGAACTTCACGCCCTTCTCGAGGGCTATCGGCACCGTGAGCCCCCACTTGTGGAGCGCGCTTCCGAAGGCTACCTGGCCTCTCCTGAAGTCGACCTTCCACTTATCCCTGAAGGCCGGGTCGGCGTATATCTCGACGAGCACGTTGAAGTCGCGGACGATTTCCACGAACCTCTGCTGGATCTCCTGGGGGCTCAGCCTGAGCTCCTTGATCAGCCTGTCCACCTTGTTGATGAACAGGAGCGGCCTGACGTACTCGCTGAGCGCCTGGCGCACCACGGTCTCCGTCTGGGTCATGACCCCCTCGACGGCGTCCACGACCACGAGGCCCCCGTCCATGAGGCGGAGGCTCCTCGTGACGTGGCCGGTGAAGTCAACGTGGCCTGGCGTGTCGACGAGGTTGATCACGTAGGGCTTGCCCCTCCACTCGTGGTACAACGAGATGTTCGCGGCCTTGACCGTCATCTGCCTGAGCTGCTCAATCTCGACGTAGTCGAGCGCGAGCGCCTTGCCCGCCACCTTCGGGCTCAGCAGGCCAGCAGCCATCAGCAGCGAGTCGGTGGTCGTCGTCTTGCCGTGGTCTACGTGCGCGAGGGTACCTATGTTCCTTATGTGCTCGACGTTCTTCATTAGCTTCGCGATCTCCTCCACCTGCTTGAAGCGCGCCATCCTAAGTCCACCCTCGCGTGCGCGGTTCGGGCGTCGTTTTTAAGGTTTCTCGCTCGCGCTCAACGCTTATCCGGGTGCAGGCGCAGGTACTCCTCGACGAACGTTTCAAGGACCCTCTTGACGCCCTCGACGTCCAGCACCGCCGTGTTGATCACGAGGTCCGCCGCTGAGAGGTCCTCGATGTCGATGCCGTAGTACTTGAGGGCCCTAGCCCTGTTGCTCTCCTCCCTCCTCTCGATCTCCCTCAGGGCCTCCTCCACGTTCTTGCCGTCCCGCTTAGCCACCCTCTCGGCTCTGACGCTGAGGGGCGCGACCAGCACCACCTTCAGATCGGCGATGTCCCTGAGCACCCAGACGGCTAGGTGGCCCTCCACCACCGCGCCCCCCCGTCTCGCCTCCTCGATCGCCCTCCTGTCGACCTCCAGATCTATGCTGGCGTCCTGCTCGGCGAGCCTGTGAAGCTCGAGGAGGTCCAGCCCCCTCTCCTGAGCTATCCTCCTGAAGAGCTCGCCGCTCGACACGTATCGCAGCCCGAAGACCCTGGACAAGTGCTTAGCGTAGACGGTCTTGCCGGTGCCCGGCTTGCCGCTTATGGCTATCGCAAGCCGCCCCATCACTTCACGCCCCAGTAGGCGGCGTCAACAGCGGCCTTCAGCGCACTCCTCAGGCAGTCACTGCAGAGGTAGCCGCCGTACACCCTCGTGGGCGGCCTGTGGCCCCTGCGTTCCTCCCTAGCCGTCATCTTCGGGAAACCGTGGAGGGGGCGCTTGCAAATCGCGCACTTGGGGTAGTCGTGCTTCTTGTCGACCACACGGACCACTAGCCTGCCCCCAGGCGTCCTCACCAGCTTCCACTTAGCCCTCCTAAGGGCTGGGCGCGGCACAGCACGACTGCCCATCCCCCTTTTTAAGTTTGAGCCCCGGCTAAGGTCGCTCGCGCTAGCACCGAGCCTCCCGCCGCCTTACGGGCGGCGTGGCGCAAGCCAGAAGTACCCCGCCGGCGGTACTGCATCGTGCTCCCCGAGGCGCCGCTGTGGCTCAAGGCGGTGCTCGCCACGGCGGTGGTCTACGCGTCGTTCTCCGCGGTCAGGTTGGCGGGCTGGTTGGTGACGGACAGGGGGAAGGTCCGCAGGGTGGAGGAGGAGGTGCGCGCGTGGGAGGAGCGGAGGAGGAGGGCGCTGGAGGCGCGCGACGTAAAGCTCCTCGAGCGCTTGCGCAGGGAGCAGAGGAGGATCGAGAGGTTGAAGCGCGAGGCTGAGCTAGAGAGGATGAAGGCGTGGGCGGCAGCGTTCGTGGCGTGGTTCGCGATCCTCCACTTCCTCGGAGCGACCGGCAACCTGGCTCTCGAGATCGTCCTCCCAGCTCCCTGGGGCTACGTCAGGAGCCCCCTCGCGACCTGGTTCATCGTCAGCAGCCTGTGGAGCAACGCCCTGCTGGAGAGGTTAGCGTCGTTGCTGCGCTTAGCGCGGCCGAAGTGAGAGGCGTCCCTGAGGGACAAAGCTTATAAAAGGACGGGGCCTCTCCCGGCGCGCAGGTGGGAACATGAGCTCTGCAAGCGCTGCTAAGAAGCCGCACCTCAACCTAGTGGTGGTAGGCCACGTCGACCACGGCAAGTCAACGCTGATGGGACGCTTCCTCTACGAGATAGGGGCTGTCGATGAGAGGGTGATCAAGGAGTACGAGGAGGAGGCGAAGAAGATCGGGAAGGAGAGCTTCAAGTACGCTTGGGTCCTGGACAGGCTGAAGGAGGAGAGGGAGAGGGGGCTGACGATCGACCTGGGCTTCTACAAGTTCGAGACGAAGAAGTACTTCTTCACGCTGATCGATGCCCCCGGCCACAGGGACTTCGTGAAGAACATGATCACGGGCGCCAGCCAGGCCGACTGCGCGCTCCTGGTCGTCAGCGCGAAGGAGGGTGAGTACGAAGCTGGCATGGGGCCCGGTGGCCAGACGAGGGAGCACGCGTTCCTGGCCAAGACGATGGGTGTGGACCAGATAATGGTCGCGATCAACAAGATGGACCTCGTCAACTACAGCAAGGAGAGGTACTCGGAGGTCAAGGACGGTGTGGCGCGCCTGCTGAGGATGGTGGGCTACAACATCAACAAGGTGCAGTTCGTCCCCGTCTCGGCGTGGGAGGGCGTCAACATCACGAAGGTCGACAAGAGCAAGACTCCATGGTACGACGGCCCCAGCCTGCTCGAGGCCTTCGACATGTTTGAGGAGCCTCCAAGGCCCATCGACAAGCCGCTGAGGATCCCGGTTCAGGACGTCTACTCCATCAAGGGCGTCGGCACGGTGCCCGTCGGCAGGGTGGAGACCGGGATCCTCAAGGTCGGCGACGTCGTGGTCTTCATGCCGCCCAATGTGAAGGGCGAGGTCAAGTCGATCGAGACCCACCACACCAGGATCGACCAGGCGATCCCCGGCGACAACATCGGCTTCAACGTCAAGGGCGTGGAGCGCGCCCAGCTGAGGAGGGGCGACGTCGCCGGCCACCCGACCAGCCCGCCCACCGTGGCTGAGGAGTTCGTGGGCAGGATATTCGTCCTGTACCACCCGACGGCGATAGCCCCCGGCTACACGCCCGTGCTCCACGTACACACTGCGGCCGTGCCCGTGAGGTTCGCCGCGATTGAGAAGAAGCTGGACCCGAGGACCGGCGCCACCGTGGAGGAGAACCCGCCCTTCATCAAGCAGGGTGACGCAGCTATCGTCAGGTTCAAGCCGCTGAAGCCGGTGGTGGTGGAGAAGTACTCGGAGCTCCCGCAGCTGGGCCGCTTTGCCATCAGGGACTCGGGCAGGACCGTCGCAGCCGGCGTAGTGATCGACGTCGTCCCGGCCAAGGCCCAGTAGAGGGAGCGCACGGCGATGCCGCGCGTAGTGCGCATAAAGCTCTCTAGCACTTCCGTCGAGGACCTCAACGCGGTATGCGAGGAGATAAAGGCGATAGCCAAGAGGACTGGAGTGAGGATCCGGGGCCCGATACCCCTCCCCACCAAGAGACTGATGGTCACCGTCCGCAGGGCGCCCAGCGGCCAGGGCTACCACACATTTGACCACTGGGAGATGAGGATACACAAGCGCCTGATAGACATGGATGCGGACGAGCGCGCGATGCGGCAACTAATGCGAGTGAGGGTCCCTAAGACCGTTAGGGTCGAAGTCGAGATAAAGTAGAATACTAACTCTTTGTGAACCAAAATGTTAACTCTCCTTCCTTTTCAAATCTTGTTCCGTGAGACAAGGTTTAAATGGCTGAGCGCCCGGCTCACTCAGCCGGGGTGGCCGAGCGGACCAAGGCGCCGGCCTTGAGCCGCGAGGGGGAGAGCCGGTGCCCGCCGAGGGCGCCCGGGTTCGAATCCCGGCCCCGGCGCCAAGCCTCTCGAAGCGCCCACCGAGTGTGGAGATCTCCTCGACCCCCTCCCTCGCCATCACGAGGTAAGCGAGCGCGTCGTTCACGCTCGCCCCCTCTCCCTGGCGAGCAGAGCGCCAACGAGGTAGTCGCCAGCATCGACGGCTTCGACCACGATGTTCCCCTTGGCCAGCAGGTCGCAGGGGAAGCGGGTGGTGAAGGAGGCGCCGCCCGCGTCCTCCAGGACGTTGGCGACCTCGCCCAAGTGGCCACCGCGGTGATGACCCCCAGCCCCTGCCCACCTTGGAGTGCATCGCCTTCGCAGCCTCCTTGACATGAATCTTCCCTCCCTCGGCGCGCGTCTGGGCTTCGGGGTGGCGCAGATGAAGGTGTTAGCGTCGATGAACTTCACGCAGCTCCCTCCTCAGCGCGCGGTAGTCTGCGAACTCCCCCCACGTCCACCTCGACCGAGTCGAAGTACTTGCTGAGGCTGACATCGACGGGGTACCCTCGAGCCTATCGTCCTTCTCCACCAGCAGCGCGAGCCCCTCGCCCACTCCCCCGGAAGCTCCGGGGCAGCACGATCCTGCTCTGGGCGTCCACTCGATTAATGGGAGTCTTCATCCCCTTTTGGTGGCATGAAGCCGATGCACCGGCCCGCGCCGGCTGGC
>JAGDWA010000086.1:0-232 GCA_023269735.1 Thermofilum sp. | reverse complement strand
CTCGGCAGGTGCCGTGGCTGGCGACCGCGCCGCCGGGGGCTTGAGACGCTCAAGCTGACCGTCGAGGGCTGCTCCGTCGACCTGAAGGCTGTGCGGGTGCCCCATCCCCCACCGGGGAGCTCAAAATGAGAGCCTTCTAAGTTTTCCAGGGAGTTTCAGAGGCCGAGCTCGCCCCCGAGCCTGCCCTGAGCCCCTTCAGCCCGCCCAGCGTGCGATCGAGCCCACCGAGCAC
>JAGDWA010000081.1 GCA_023269735.1 Thermofilum sp. | reverse complement strand
GGGGCGCGCGGGGTGGGGGTGGAGGTGGCGTGGGGGCTAGGGCGGGGCCCTCAAGCCCGCCCTCCTCGCGTCCCTCAGGCCCTCCTCCAGAACCCTCTCCTCGTCGACGCCGCCCAGCTCGCTCGAGTACACGTCGACGGGGTCCACCGAGCCCACGGGGAGCAGCTTGAGGGCGCCCCCCTCCACGATCACTACGAGCTCGTCCCCCTCCTTCAGGTTGAGCTCGCGCCTGACCCTGGCGGGCAGCTTGAGGACGCCCCCCTTGTACAGCTTGACCCGCAGCACAGCGCTTAAAAGGGGGCATAGTATTTAAAGGTTACCATGGTACCCTCGGTTCCCGCGATCCTCTGCGACACCGTCTGCGTCTGGGCCCTCTACTTCCGCGACTCGGCCTACCGCGAGCACGTGCTGGAGCTGAGGAGGCGCAGCCTGCTCCTGGTGCCGGAGGCGGCCCTCATCGAGGCGGCCTACCCCATCTACCGGGCGAAGGGGCTGCGGGAGCTGAGGAACTACGCCCTCTTCGTCAGGTACCTCCCGCTCAGCAGGGGCGTGAGGACCCTGCCCCTCAAGCTGGAGGACATCTCGAGGGCCCTGGCCCTAGCCGCGGAGCACCCGGGCTACTTCGTGGACGAGGAGGGGAACCTCAACCTCTACGACGCGCTCATAGCGGCCGCCTGGGAGGAGCTCAGGGTCCCCCTCGCCACGTCCGACAGCAGGCTGATCGATTACGGCAGGGCGAGGGGGCTGGACTGCGTGGCGCTCCGCAGGGCGCGCGGGCGATGACGCTCCAGCCGGCCCGCGGGGGCGGGTAAAGGTGATATGCTGGGTCGCGACACCCCGCGCGTGAAGCTGAGGGACCTCAGGGGCCTCTACTGGTCCTCCTGCCCCGACACGGAGGCCCTGGCCGAGCTGGCCGCCAGGGGGCTGGCGCTCGTGGTCGACCTCACGGAGGGCGAGTGCAGCTACGAGCTCCCGCCGGGCGTCGAGAAGCTGGAGTACCCCATCCCCGACTTCTCCTACGTGGCCTTCGAGGGCGTGCTCGTCGACGTCGCGCTGCCGGTGCTCAGGCGGCTCGAGCGGGGTGAGAAGGTGCTCGTCCACTGCAGGGGCGGCGTCGGGAGGAGCGGTGTGACGGTCGCGATGATCCTGGGCCTCAGGGACGGGTTGAGCGCCGGCGAGGCTAGGTCGAGGCTCTCCAGGCTCGGCTTCGTCGGCGAGGTGCCCTCCCAGGCGCTCGCCTTCAGGTGGTTCTTCAGGGCGAGGGACCTGGTGGGCGCCCGCTGGATCGAGGCCGCCGTGGGCCTCATGAGGTCGGTGGGCCGCGGCAGGGCCAGCTACTGGGGCCAGCTGGCCGACCACGCGTCGACGGTGGCGGGGATCGCGCTCGACGTCCTGGAGGCAGTGTCGGACAGGTTCGGAGTGTCGCGGAGCGACATGGTCAGCGCGTACGCCGCCGGGCTGCTGCATGACGTCGGCAGGGTCCTCGGCAGCGAAGAGGACCACCACGCCGTCGGGGCCGTGCGCGCGGCCGAGCTCTGCGGGGCGCTGGGGGGCTGCGACGCCAGGGTGGTCTACAAGGCGGTATTCCACCACAGGTGGTGGACCGACCTGCTCGGCGACGAGGAGCTGCGGAGCCTGGGCTTCGCGGCCCAGCTGGTGGCGGCGGCCGTGAGGCTGGCGGACGCGGTGCCGAACGCGTACGAGGGCGAGGGCGTCTACAGCGGGGTCAAGCTGGGGGGCTCGGAGCTGGTCGTCTACCTGGACGGCAGCGTCTGCTACCAGCTGGAGGAGAGGCTGAGGATGAAGTCCCTCGCCTTCTCGGAGCTCAGCGGGCTGGAGGTCAGGGCGCAGGCCGTCTAGCCGGCCGGCCGCGGGCGGCTCAGCTCCGCCAGGGCCTCGGCGACGCCCGACCTGATGAGGGAGACGGCGATCGCGGCGAGGAGGAGCGAGAGCACCCTGGCCAGGGCCAGTATCGCGTTCCTCCCCACCTTCCTCAGGATGAGCCGGCTGGCCCGCAGGATGAAGTAGGCGGCTGCTGTGTTCAGGGCCACGCTGAGGAGGGCGGGAGCGAAGCCGTAGACCCTAGCGAGGTACACGACCGTGTACATGCTGCCCGGCCCCGCCAGCAGCGGCGTGGCCATCGGGACCACGGCGACCGCCTCGCCCCTCAGCTGCTCGGCCTCTAGGCGGCCGAACATGCCCATCAGGGCGACGAGGAGGAGCACGAGGCCGCCGGCGACCTTGAAGTCCGACATCTCGACGCCGTACCGCTCGAGGAGAGGGGGGCCGAGGGCCACGAAGGCGACGAGCAGGGCGGAGGCGACGAGCACGGACTCGGCGAAGACCTTCTCCCTCTCCTCCTCGCTGAACCCAGAGGTCAGCGCGAAGAAGAGGGGGACGTTCCCCACGGGGTCTAGCACGAGGAACAGCATCACGAAGGACCTCCAGAGGGCCTCAGCGTCGATCACGCCGGTGCGGCGCGGCGAGGGTTATAAAGCGATCCCCGCCCGCTGCCGGGGATGCTCAGCAGGAAGCTCTGGCTCAGCGAAAAGGAGTGCAGGGTGTGCGGCAGGAGGTCCCCCCTCATCTCCGAGGCCATCGGGGTCTGCCTAGAGTGCCTGAGGGGTGACGCCAGCGCCGTCGAGGTGGCGCTCGAGCGCCACAGGAGGGAGCGGGCGGCGCTGGGCCTGCCCCCCGAGCCCCCCCGCGACCCGGGCGGGAGGACCTGCGGGGTCTGCGACCTCAGCTGCAGGATCCCTGAGGGGGGCCTGGGCTTCTGCGGCCTCGTGAGGAACGAGGGGGGCAGGCTCGTGTACCTCTCGGGCCAGCCGAGGTACGCGGTCCTCGAGTACTACTACGACCCCCACCCGACCAACTGCGTCGCCTTCTGGTTCTGCCCGGGCGCGACGGGTAGGGGCTACCCGAGGTACGCTGTGAGGCCCGGCTGCGAGAGGGGCTACGCGAACCTCGCGGTGTTCTACGGTGCATGCAACCACAACTGCGCCTTCTGCCAGAACTGGTTCTACCGCTACAACACGCTGCGCGCCGAGCCGAGGGTGAGCGCCGAGGAGCTGCTGGCGGCCGCGCTGGACAGGAGGGTGACGTGCGTCTGCTTCTTCGGCGGCGACCCGGCGCCTCAGGTCCTCCACGCCCTCCACTTCTCCTCCACCCTCCTGCGGGAGGCGAGGGGCAGGGTGATGAGGATCTGCTGGGAGTCGAACGGCCACTTCAGCCCCCGGATCCTGCCCAGGGTCGTCGAGCTCTCGCTGGGGTCCGGCGGGATAATCAAGTTCGACCTGAAGGCTTGGACGCCCAGCGTCTACAGGGCCCTCACGGGCGTCGACGTCGGCTCCCTGTACGAGAACGCGAGGGCCGTGGCGAGGGCAGCTGAGGAGAGGCCGGAGGTGCCCCTCTTCACTGCGAGCACCCTCCTCGTGCCCGGGTACGTGGACGAGGAGGAGGTGCGCCAGATCGCCAGGTTCCTCGCGTCCCTCTCGCCCGAGACCCCCTACAGCCTGCTCGCCTTCCACCCCGACCACAGGATGGCCGACCTGCCCCCGACGAGCAGGAGGCACGCCGAGGAGGCGCTCAGGGCGGCCAGGGAGGAGGGGCTGACGAACGTGCGCGTGGGCAACCCGTGGCTCCTCGGCGACTACTACTAAGCTTATAAGCGGGCCTAGGGGCGGGCTGAGGGCTCGCTTGGACCCCGTGAGGGCGGCCCTCGACTGCGGCGTGAGGACGGAGGTCGCAAGGGTCTGCCGCGTCGAGGGCGGTTGGGCGTACAGGGCTGCTGTCGACGCGGGCGCGGAGGTCTTCATCGTTGACACCGACAGCGGGCTCCGCATCGCCTGCGAGCCGGACCTCGTGGGCAGCCGCCTGGAGGCCGAGGCGCTCAGGGCCGCTGCCGCTTGCGCTTCGCTCATCAAGAGGGTGGCGGGCAGCAGGAGGGTGGCCTTCCTGCACGTCCTCCGTGCCTCACCCGGCTACAGGCTCCACGAGGCGCTGCGCGCCGGCGGCTTCGACGTGAGGGAGGCGGCGGTCAGGGTGACTTACCCCGGCTCGCAGGTCGGCTCGCACGAGGGGCGCAGGGCCGAGGTCGTCTACTCCGACTTCAGCCGGGTCTCCGGCGAGAGCGTCCTAGTGATCGCCGACACCGTCGCCACCGGCGA
>JAGDWA010000018.1 GCA_023269735.1 Thermofilum sp. | reverse complement strand
GTCTCAAACGCCTCGCCATCGGCCGCACCGTCATCCTCGCCAGCCACGCCGCCTTCGCCCATGAATTCACCGGCCGCAAGCTCGACCTCGGCGCCATCCGCGCCGCCAGCCTCGAAGGCGTCGCCTGATGCAAGCCCGCGCGTTCCGGCTGCGCGAGGCGCTCGCTCCTCTCATCCGCATCGTCGCCCTCTGGCGCCGCCAACGCCCCACCCTGATCGCCGGCATCCTGATCTCCCTCGCCACCCTCGCCGCCGGCATCGCCCTGATGGCGGTCAGCGTGATCATGCAGCTGGTGATCCTGGCCCTCTCCAGGCTCAGGGAGCACTACGCGGACGCCCACGGGGCCGAGGTGACCTCGCCCGACGCCATGATCTCGGCGCTCCAGGGCCTCGACGACTTCTACAGCCGGCACAGGGTAGCGAGGGCCAGGGTGGACTCCAGCAAGATGAAGATGCTGTTCATCTACGCGCTGGCGGACCCGTTCGTCAGCCTGGAGGAGCTCTTCGCCACCCACCCGCCGATACCCAAGAGGATCCAGTTCCTGAGATCGTTAAAAATGAGTAAGAATTGAGTTTGTTAATTTAATTCACTTATTTCTTTTGCGACAGTATTCGATCAACGATTCTGAAGTACTTAGCCCGCTCCTCTGGGGGCAGCGAGGACCATAGAAGCAGTTGCTTCCTCAAATCATCCAGGAAGCTGTACTGCGAGGCGCCCCTCCACACGCTCAGCATGCCGCTGAGCATCCTGAGGATGATCCCCGCCCTCCACTCCCCTCCCTTGTCCCTCGTGAAGTAGAGGGTGACCTCCTGCTCGGTCGCCGTATCGTACGGGTAGAGCCACACCCTGAACATGAGCTTCTTCCCATATGTCGAGGTTGGGCTCCGAGGTTAGCTTGTAGTACTCCCTTTCGTAGCCGGCACCCATGTAGTACTCCCGGAAGTAGCTAGCAGCGCCTGCGCAGCCCGCTCCGTCGGCACCCTGAAGGGGAGCGGGATCTCCCAGGTGGTGCCCCGCGGGGGCCCTGTGGCCTTCCACCTACGCTCCAGCGAGGGCGTGACCATCTTCGAGGCTAGGTACGCTGGGTAAGCCGCAGCCATCGCCGTTGAGAGCAGCACTAGAACGACCACCAGGACGATGGACATCGACGCGTAATTGAAGACGAAGGTCTCGGGGAGGACGCCTGCCAACCTCAGAACTTTGCTCAGCGCCCACCCGCCGAAGTAGCCTACCGTTGCTCCCAGGAACCCGTAAGCTGAGAGCTCCGCGATGAACGTGAGGGCTGCACTGGCGGGTGATAGGCCCAGCGTGCTGTAGGTGAAGATCTCTCCCGCCCTCTCCTTCACGCTCCCGAGCAGCGACACGACGATGTTGAGCGACGTGAGCAGAGAAAGCACGACCATCATCTCTAGGCCCGTAAAGGTGTACGCCGGGAAGCGCGAGTAGGCTATCGTTGAACCGTCCTTCCTCAAACCGATGCAAAGGGCGTCCAGCGTATAAGCTATCCTCTTTCCAAGATCCTCGAACTCGCTATCCGTTACGCTGTCGTTGAGGAGGATATCGATTGCGTATACCTTCCCTCCCAGCTTCCTGACCAAGCCGCTTGGCATGATCACGATCCTATCCCATGTGTACGGCATGGGTATTACTACCTCTCCCATCTGCACCTGGAAGCCGTGGAGCTGCGGGGGAGAACATTGAATCTAAGGGTGCGGTGCTCCTGCCATCCGCATCTCTTTTAGAGTCCTTCCCAAAGAGCTCTACCCTACCCCCGATATCAACGCCCAACTGCGCCGCTACGGAGGATGGCAGCACGATCGCTGGTTGGTCTTCGCTTAGGCTAGCCAATCCCGTTACTGTCGCGTCCTCTAGGAGCGACACACCCTTATGTGCTACCCCGTCGATAAGGTGTGGAGCGTAGGGCCGCTCTGGCCCTCTCGATAGCCGCAGCGACGATCGCCGCCCTGGCGGTCACCCTGCTTTATAGGGGCGAGCAGCGGCCCAGGGGGGTGGGGGAGCGCAGGTTCTTCGTCAGGCTCTTCTACGAGGGGTGCAGGGGGAGCCCCAGGCTCTTCCCCGACCCCCTGATGAGGAGGAACTTCTTCGAGAGGGGGGAGCTGGCGGCGCTGGAGTTCGACGTGAGCAACCCGAACTCGACGGACCTGCGCGTCGAGTTCCTCCTCGCGCCGCTCGACAGGCCCCAGGAGAGGATCAAGGTCGGCGAGGGGGTGGCGAAGGCCGGTCAGGTCACGAGGCTCGGCCTCGAGGTCGACACCTCGCGCCTCCGGCCCGCCCTCTACCTCGTGGTCGCCAGGGTGGAGGGGGTGGGCGAGCTCACGTCGAACACCGCCCCCTTCAGGCAGACGAACCTCGACGCGTACCCGTGGCTCCTCGCCGTGCTCGAGGGGCCGGTGGAGTGGGAGGCGCCGGCGAGCGGGCTGCCGAGGCTCATCGTCCCGGAGGGGCTGGGCGTGAACATCCACTTCGCGGCCCCCTCCCCCCTGGAGGAGAGGGACCTCGACATGATCAGGTACGCCGGCTTCAGGCTGGTGAGGATGGACCTGTTCTGGCAGGCGGTCGAGAGGGACAGGGGCTCCTACGACTTCTCGGGCTACGACGCCCTCACGAGGGCCCTGAGGGCCAGGGGGCTGAGGCCCCTCTACATCCTCGACTACGGCAACCCCCTGTACGACAACGGGCAGCCCCCGCGGAGCAGGGAGGCGGTGGCCGCGTTCGCCGGCTACGCTAGGGCGGCTGCGCTCAGGTACGGCGACTACGCGCTCTGGGAGGTGTGGAACGAGCCCAACGGCGCCTTCTGGAAGCCGCCGAGCGCCGCGGAGTACGCGCAGCTAGCGCTCGCCACGGCGAGGGCGGTGAAGGAGGCCTGCCCCCGCTGCGTCGTGCTGGCCCCAGCGACGGCCGGCGTCGACGTCGACTTCGTGAGGCAGGTGGCGGCCCTGGGCCTGCTCGGCGCGATCGACGCCGTCTCCGTGCACCCGTACAGGGGCGGCCCGCCCGAGACCGCGCTGGGCGACTACCGGAGGCTGTCCCTGGTGGCGGGGAACAGGACGGTGGTGTGTAGCGAGTGGGGCTACCCGACCGGCGGCACCTACGCCAACAGGGTCGACGTAGTGACGCAAGCCCACTACGCGGTGCGCATCTACCTCGTCAACCTGGCGGCGGGCGTCCCCGTGACGATCATCTACGACTGGAAGGACGACGGGCTCTCCCCCGAGGACTCCGAGCAGAACTTCGGCCTCGTCGCCCACCACCTCAGGGGCCCCGAGTGGTTCTTCATCAAGCCCGCGTACTACGCGCTGTACACCTTCGCCAGGGAGCTCGCCGGCTTCGCGCTGAAGGACTTCCGCGCGGAGGGCGGCGTCTACGTGGCCCGGTTCGAGCGCGATGGGGCTGCGAAGCTCGTCGTGTGGACCGAGGGGCCGGAGAGGGTCGCCGGGGTCAGCGTGGGCTCCCCGCGCGCGGTCCTGGTCCACCCCTTCGGCCTCAGGGAGGAGGTGGAGGCGCCCGGCGGCGTCCTCCGGGTAACCGCCAAGGGGGCCCCCATCATCGTGATCCCAGGGGGGTGAAGCTTAGGGGGCCGGGGCCGACCTGCGACTGCGCCGTGCCTAGTCTCCGCCGCTGAGGGTAGCGAGCCGGGCGCCGGCGTGGGCAGGCTGCTGGACGCGATGGACCTCTCCGGGGCCCTGGCCGCGCGCGAGGTCGTAGTCAAGGTGAACTCACCTCGGCCTACAACGAGCTCTCCGCCACGCCGGTGGAGGCCGTCGAGGGGCTGGCGAGGAGGCTGGCGGGCAGGTGCAGGGTGGTCGTGGCGGAGAGCCCGGCGGTCGGCAGCTTCCGCGAGGCGGTGAGGCGCTACGGCTACGAGAGGCTCGCCGACTACGGCGTGGGGCTCCTCGACCTCGCTACGAGGGGCTCCACGTGTGGGACCGCAGGCTGCGGCGCAGCGTGCGTGCGAGGGTCTCGGGGACCCTGCTAAGGGGCAGGTACTTGGTCTCGGTGGTGAGGCCGAAGACGCACGACACGGTCGTCGTGACGCTGACCGCGAAGAACGTCGCTGTGGGGGGCATCATGCCCGGGGACAGGCACAAGGCACAAAATCCACCGGGGCTACCCGGCGATCAACCTCAGCATAGCCTACCTCGCCGCGAAGCTCGCGCCCCGCCTGGCGCTCGTCGACGGCGCTGTCG
>JAGDWA010000073.1 GCA_023269735.1 Thermofilum sp. | reverse complement strand
CCCCGCGGCGGCGGCCGCGAGGGACAGGAGGCCCACGGGCATGATCGCGAAAGGGGTTGGCGCGGGGGGCGTAGGTGGAAGGGGGGTGAACTATCACGAGATCCCTGGGCACGGGGGTGCAAGGGCATCGAGCTTTTAAGGTTGCACGCGAACCCCATTTAGGGCTTTAACGTCAGCTTACGGCTAATGCCTAGGTTTTATATGGCTAGGGAAGGGTTTATAAAGCAGCGGTGGCAGGGGGCCTGTGGCGAGCCAAGGTACCGTCGAGATCAAGAGGGTGCGCGCTCTGACGCCCCCGCTGCTCGTCGCCGTCATCATCCTGACCATCGTCGGCTCGATAACGTGCATCTTCATCAACGCGCTGAGGGCCAAGGGCGTGCCCACCGGCTGGTTCATCGGCCCGTTCTACATCGTCCTGCTGCTCGAGCTCCTCGGCAGGGTGAACCCGAAGTTCCGCCTGAGCCCAGGCCAGTACCTCATCCTGCTGCTGCCGCTGTGGATGGCCTCCGGCAAGGCCTTCATGATGTTCGGGGGTCCTGGAGAGAGCTGGTTCGACGCGGCGATGCCTCCGATAGCGTTCGTGGTCAGGGCCCTGGCCGACGCGGGGACCCGCAGGTGGGCCTGGGACCTGACGCCGCCCCTCATCGCGCCTAAGGATCTGGACGCGATCACGAAGGCCTGGAGGGGCATCATGCCGGGTGAGGTGATCGACTGGGCCCCCTGGATCGCACCCATCGCCTTCTGGTCCGTGTGGTGGGTCGTCACCACCCTGATGATCATCATCCTCGTGTACACCGCGGTCGGCCCCCAGACGGTCGAGGTGGAGAGGCTCGTCTACCCCATGTCGGTCCCCGCCACCGTGCTGCTGACGAACGCTGGCACGTGGGTGACGGAGGGCGGCAGGGCGAGGAGCAAGCTCTTCGACCTCGCCGACCCCAGGATAAGGGTGTTCTGGATCTCCTTCGTCGCGGGGATGCTGGCCTTCGGCACAACCCCGATGCTGATGGAGGTCCTGCCGGTCGTGCCAGTGCTGGGCGCCTTCCTGTGGGGCGAGATCCCAATGCCGATACATGTGTGGTTCAACACCGCCTCCGTGCTGCCGGGGGCGCCCTTCAACGCGGTCCTGATCATCCACCAGGCGGTCCTCGGCACCCTGCTGCCCTACGACGTCCTGATCACGGGCTTCATGGGGTGGCTGGTCATCTGGGTGATATACACCACCATCGGGGTGAGGCTCGGCTTCCTGCCCTACACGTCCGGCGTCGAGGGCCAGGGCGCCTGGTACTACGGCTACCGCCCGCCCATACCGTGGGCCGCCTTCGCGATCTACGGGATGACGACGGGCCTCGGCCTCTACACGCTCTGGTCGGCCCGCGGCACGATCGCTAAAGCCCTGAAGGGAGGGGCGGAGCTCCCGGTGAGGTGGCTGCTCTACCTGTTCGCTGGCCTCTTCGTCGTGTGGCTGGCCCTCTGGACCGCCGCCGGCGCCAACCCCATCATGATGATCTACTTCTTCATCCTGTTCATCCTCTGGCAGGTCGCCGTCGTCAGGTACTACGCGGAGATCTGGTGGCACCCGCCGGTGATCCACGACACTTATCATGTCATCATCTGGCCGGTGGGCGCCGCCATCGGGGCGTGGGCCGCCGTCCCGAGCCAGATGAGCCAGGCCCTGTACATCCAGAACATGGCCCTCCTCGTCCACGGCAGCTGGGCCGCCTACAGGCAGCACCCGTTCAACATGGGTTGGGTGGCCCACACCTACAAGTGGGCTAGGGACACGGGCACCGACCTCAAGGACGTCATGCTGACGCTGTTCACGATAGCCATCGTCGGGTTCCCCGCGGCCTGGGTCTTCATGATCTGGTTCATGTACCACTGCGGCTACGTGAAGCTGAACTACGGGTGGAACAACTGGGTCGTCGACGTCGCCCTGAACCAGGGCGTCCGCGGACTCACGCACTTCGGGAGCCTGCTCCCGCCCAACTTCCAGTTCTGGCAGCACGGAGTGATGGCGGTGGCGGGCGTGGTGCTGGTGTTCCTGCTCTACTTCCTGAGGGCCAGGTTCGTGTGGTTCATGGTCAACCCGACCGCCCTCGCGATGGTCCTCTGGCTCCCAGAGCTCGTCTGGCTGGCGTCCCTCGTCTCGCTGGTGGCGAAGTACATCGGCATCAGGCTGGTGGGCGCCAGGAGGTTCGAGGAGTACGTCGCCTACGTCGCGGCCGGGCTGCTGTGGGGCATGGGCGTGCCGTACATCATCGCGGGCGTCTACGAGCTCTACCTCGACGTGATACCGAAGTTCCAGGCCTTCTACGTGCCGTGAGGTGGTCGGCGTGAGGACCCCCGTCATCCTGGTCCTGGCCCTCCTCGCCCCCGCGGTGCTGGCTCAGCCGTACAAGGTGTACGTGGTGGCCGTCTCGGAGGCCGGCGACAGCTGGGTCAGCAGGGACGCCTTCGCGTCCTTCCTCGCGTCCTACCTGAAGCAGGCCGGCATCCAGTTCACCACGATCACCAAGATGGCGGACTGGCAGAGGCTCATGGAGGATGCCCCGAGCAACGTGCTGGTGATCTTCGCCCACGGCGAGGTAATCCCGATCCCGGACAAGTACGGCAGCAACTACACCGCCTACTACCAGGACCTCGCCGCCCTCGTGAGGGACAAGGGCTGGGTGCTCGTGGCCCCCATCGGCCTCTTCACGTGGCTGATAGGCAACGAGAGGACTGTGGGCTACACCAACGCTGTCGACGGCCCCAGCGTCTCGGCCTTCTGCAGGGCGCTGAGCCTGCCGCCGATCAACCCGTGGTGCGACCAGAGCGCCCAGGCCTCCGAGCTGGCCCAGAGGGTCTCGGCGGTGCTCGGCATCTCCATCCCCTCGACCGTGGGCGCCGCCAGGGCCATCGCGGTCGCGCCGCCCGCCGAGCCGCTGTGGTACCTCTACAAGGTGCCGGAGTCGGTGAAGACGGCGAATTTCGACAACGTCACGCGCCCGTTCTACGCGATGGCGGCCTGGAAGGTCGGAAAGGGGATGCTGGTCTGGGGAGGGATGAGCGGCGGCGAGGAGTCGAGGAAGGCGGCGATCACCGCGGTGGCCGTCGCCTACATCCTCGACCCCACGCTGGCCCAGAAGCAGCCGCCGCCGCCCCCGCTCATCACGCCCGAGAAGGTGTACATGTACGCGCTGATCGGCGCGGTAATCGTAGCGGTAGCGCTCGTGCCAGTGATAATCCTCAAGGGGCGCGCGAAGAAGGCGTAAAACCAGTTCCCCCCAAACCTCTACCTTTTTCTTTTCCCCTCCTTAGGCTCCCTCCTTAGGTGCTCTCCCGCCCCGACTGTAGGTGGGCGTCGAGCCCCCAGCTCGACCCACGGCGGGAAAGCTTTTCAGCGGCGACCGAGGGGGGCGCGTGCCTCGGCCGACCCTGGGCGTGCTGTCGAGGGGCGAGGCGGAGGACGTGCACTCCCGCGCCCTGGAGGTGCTCTCGAGGGTCGGCGTCCTCTTCGAGGACAAGAGCGTCGAGGAACTCGTCAGGGGGGCCGGCTGCGAGGTCAAGGGGGGCCGGGTCCTGATCCCGGAGGAGCTCGTCAGGGAGGCCCTCTCCAAGGCCCCCAGGAGGTTCGACCTCTACGACAGGGACGGGGGCTTCGTCGCCACGCTGGGCGACGGGGCCCTGGTGTTCAACCCGGGGTCCGCGGCCGTCAGGATCCTCGACTACGGCGCCAAAGAGCCCAGGCCGCCGACGCTGCGCGACCTCCGCGACTTCGTCGTGCTGGCCGACGCCCTCGAGCACATCACCGCCCAGAGCACGGCCCTCGTCCCCAAGGACGTGCCGGTAGAGGTCAGCGACGCCGACCGCCTCTACGTCGTCCTGAAGTACTCGAGGAAGCCCGTCGTGACCGGCGGCTTCACGATCGAGAACGTCCCCCTGATGGTCGAGATGCTCGCTGCGGTGAGGAGGGACTACAGGGAGAGGCCCTTCGCGATCTTCGACGTGTGCCCCACGCCACCCCTCTCCTGGAGCCAGATCACCTCGAGGAACCTGCTGGACCTCGCCCGGCTCGGGGTGCCGGCGGAGATCATCTCGATGCCGGGGCTCGGCGGCACCGCGCCCGTCACCGTGGACGGCTCGCTGACCCAGCACCACGCCGAGGTCCTCAGCGGGGTCGTCATCGCGCAGCTCGTGAGGCCTGGGGCACCCGTGATATACGGCGGGTCGCCTTCCGTGATCCACCCCTACCACGGCACCGCGCTGATCACCG
>JAGDWA010000015.1 GCA_023269735.1 Thermofilum sp. | reverse complement strand
GGTGGGAGGAGCTCGGCGAGGCGCTGGCGGAGCGCGGCTTCGCGGCCGTGCTGGCGGGGGGCGGCGTGGTGATGGTGGACGACGTGGCCCTGCACAGGGCCCTCCTGGCGACCGCTCGGAGGTGGCTCGGGTGAGCGGCGGGGAGCGGTACGAGTTCGTCGTAGACGCGATGCTGGGGGACCTGGCGAAGTGGCTGAGGATCCTGGGCAGGAGCACC
This sequence comes from Thermofilum sp., assembly GCA_023269735.1. Classification (GTDB taxonomy): domain Archaea; phylum Thermoproteota; class Thermoprotei; order Thermofilales; family Thermofilaceae; genus JANXEW01. The sequence continues at coordinate 23,477 of JAGDWA010000015.1, read as the reverse complement.
TTCTACGACCCCCACGCCGGCGACGAGGAGCTGCTGGGCGTCGCCAGGGCCCACGGCGCCGTCCTGGTGACCCGGGACAGGGAGCTCTGCCTGAGGGCGGGGGCCGAGGGCGTCGTGTGCGTGTACCTGGGGGGCGCGGGGCTCGGCGAGGCGCTGGCGGAGCTGGGCAGGAGGTTCGGCCTGAGGCTGGAGGTCGACCTGAGCCGCACGCGGTGCGCCCTCTGCAACGGGGCGCTCAGGCGGGCGCGGCGCGAGGAGGTCGCGGGCAGGGTCCCGGAGGGCGTGATCGAGCGCTACGAGGCGTTCCTCGTCTGCGAGCGGTGCGGCCACGTGTACTGGCCGGGGAGCCACCTGAGGAGGATGCGCGAGTTCCTGCGGGGGCTGGAGCAACGCTTTTAGCCCGCGGCGCGAGCGCCAGCGCGTGGCGCTGGACCTCTCGAGCCTGACCAAGGAGGACGGGGAGTTCCTGGTGAGGCTGGCCAGGAGGGCGGTGGAGAGGTACCTGGAGGAGCTCGTCAGGATCGAGCCCCCGCCCGGCTACCCGCCGAGGCTGGCGGAGAGGGCCGGGGTCTTCGTGACGATCGAGAGGATCGGGCGGGACCTCTCCGGGCGGCCCCGCCGCATGCTGAGGGGCTGCATCGGCTACCCCGAGCCCACGCACCCCCTCGTCGAGGCGACGATAGACGCGGCGATCGCGGCCGCCACCGAGGACCCGCGCTTCGAGCCCATGACCCCCGGCGAGCTCGACAGCGTCGTCTTCGAGGTCAGCGTCCTCTCGCCCCCCCAGCCGGTGCAGTACTCGAGGCCCGAGGAGCTGCTGGAGAGGGTCAAGGTGGGCAGGGACGGGATCATCGTGGAGAGGGGGCTGCTGCGGGGCCTGCTCCTGCCCCAGGTCCCCGTCGAGTACGAGTGGGGGGTCGAGGAGTACCTCAGCAACGCGTGCGTCAAGGCCGGGCTGCCGGCTGACGCTTGGCGCACGATGAGGCTCAAGGTCTACACGTTCACCGCCAGGATCTTCGCTGAGGTCTACCCGCGCGGCGAGGTCGTGGAGCGCATCCTGGAGGTCGGGGGCTAGCGGTGCGCTTATTACGAGGTTAGCCGCCCTGGGCGGGGGCCCGCGTGGGGGAGCCGGAGCAGGTGGTCCTCTTCGTCTACAAGGACGACAGGTGCGGCCAGCTGGTGAAGGACGTGTACGAGGTCCTGCGCTCGCTCGGCAGGCCCGTCAGGCTGAAGGTCGTGACCGCCAAAGTCACGGACCCGAGGGAGCTCCCGGCCTTCCTGAGCCACCTCCGCGACATCTACGGCGACGAGTACGCCGAGATCTACGTGAGGCACCAGGTCCGCACCCTCCCCACGCTCGTGGTGGGCGGGGTGAAGGTCTTCGAGGGCCGGTTCCCGACCAGGGACGAGCTGGCGGAGCTGCTGGGGGCCCCCGCGCGAGCCCCGGCGCAGGCCAAGCGGGCCGCCGGCCCCTGCCTCACCTGCGTCTTCTACGACGAGCAGTCGTCGCGCTGCCTCCTCCTCAGGGAGCCCGTGAGGGACCCGGCGAGCCCGCCCTGCGGCAGGCGCCGCTAGGGATAAGAGGGCCCGGCCGGCCAGTGCCCCGGGGTCCGCTTGGCCGACCTGGAGTTCTCGAGGCTGGTGGAGTTCTACGAGAGGATAGAGGCGACCAGCAGCCGGCTCGCGATGACGGACCTGCTGGTGGCCCTCTTCAAGAGGACTCCCGCCGAGGTCATCGACAAGCTCGTCTACCTGACCAGGGGCACCCTCGGGCCGGACTACGAGGCGCCCGAGCTCGGGGTCGCCGAGAAGCTGGCGATGAGGGCCGTCGCCCTGGCGCTGGGGGTGGGGGCCAGGGACGTGGAGGCCGCCTACAAGAGGCTGGGGGACGTGGGCTCCGCGGCCGAGGAGCTGATGAAGAGGTCGAAGCCGGCCTCGATCCTGGAGTTCCTCGGAGGGGGGGCCGAGCAGAGGCCCCTGACCGTGGGCGAGGTGTACGACGCGCTGCTGAAGATAGCGCGCGCCTCGGGGCCCGGCGCCCAGGACACGAAGATCACGACGCTGGCTGGCCTGCTGAAGAGGGCCAGCCCCAGGGAGGCGAGGTACCTGCTCAGGATGGTCACGGGCAAGCTGAGGCTCGGCGTGGCCGACATGACCATACTCGACGCGCTGGCCCTCGCCTTCGGCGGCTCGCGCTCGGCAAGGCCGGTGATAGAGAGGGCCTTCAACGTGAGGCCCGACCTGGGGTACATCGCCAGGGTCCTCGCGGAGAGGGGTCTCGAGGGGGTGAAGGAGATCCGGATAACGGTGGGGGTCCCCGTGAAGCCCATGCTCGCCGAGAGGCTCAGCGAGCCCGGCGAGATCCTCGCCAAGCTCGGCGGGTCCTGCCTGGCTGAGTTCAAGTACGATGGGGAGCGCGTGCAGGCGCACAAGAGGGGCGACGAGGTCCTCCTCTTCAGCAGGAGGCTGGAGAACATCACGGGCCACTACCCGGACGTCGTGGAGATGGTGAGGGAGCACGTGAGGGCGGGGGAGGCGATCGTCGAGGGCGAGATCGTTGCCATCAACCCGGACACGGGCGAGATGCTCCCCTTCCAGGAGCTCATGCACAGGAGGAGGAAGTACGAGGTCGAGGAGGCGATGGAGAGGTACCCCGTCTCCGTCTACCTCTTCGACATCCTCTACGTCGACGGGGAGAGCCTGATAGACCTGCCGCTGCCGGAGAGGAGGAGGCGGCTGGAGGAGGTGGTTGAGGAGGGCGAGCGCTTCGCCCTGGCGAGGTCTAAGGTCGTGAGGTCCCCCGAGGAGCTGATGAGCTTCTTCGAGGAGGCCGTGGCGGAGGGCTGCGAGGGTATCATGTGCAAGTCGCTCGGCAGCGACTCCATATACCAGATGGGGGCCCGCGGCTGGCTCTGGATCAAGTTCAAGCGCGACTACAGGTACGAGATGACGGACACCGTCGACCTGGTCGTCGTGGGCGCGTTCCACGGGAGGGGCAAGCGGGCGGGCACCTACGGCGCGCTCCTCATGGCCGCCTACAGCCCCGAGGAGGACGCCTTCAAGACCGTCTGCAAGGTCGGCAGCGGCTTCTCGGACGAGGACCTCCTCCAGCTCCCCAAGCTCCTGGAGCCCTACAGGATAGAGCACAGGCACCCGAGGGTCGTCTCGAAGATGGAGGCCGACGTCTGGTTCGTCCCCGCGGTCGTCCTGGAGATCATCGGCTCGGAGATCACCCTCAGCCCCATGCACACCTGCGCCCTCGGCAGGGTGAGGCCGGACGCGGGCCTCGCGATCCGCTTCCCCCGCTTCACCGGCCGCTACAGGTTCGACAAGGGGCCGGAGGACGCCACGACCGAGGAGGAGCTCGTCGAGATGTACAAGCGCCAGAGGAAGGTGGCCGTACCGAGGGCCCCCGCCGGCGAGGCCGCCTAGGAGCCGCCCATCCGCTCCAGCACCCTGTTCAGGGTCCACCGGAGCGCGCTCCTTATCTCATCCAGCCTCCGCCTCTCCCTGTAGTTCCTGATCCTAATCTCCCTCACCAGGCCCCCCTCCTCGACGATCTCGTAGTCGAAGGCCTCGCCCTCGCTGATCTCGCCCGCCTTCACCAGCTCCTCGTCCTTCCTCTTGTAGCCGTCGAGGATCTTCGCCACGAAGAAGTTCCTCAGCGGCGGCGTGTCGAGCGGGAGCTCTATCGTGGGCTTGATGACGATCCCCCTCTCGTACACCGCGAGCTTCGCCATCTCCCTCCCGTCCCTCGCCACCACGGAGGACTCGGAGACCAGCTGCCCCAGCTCCTCGCGCTCGGGCCTGGCCGGGGCCGGAGCCCTGGGGAGCTCCGAGGCCCTGACGAAGCTCTCCTGGGAGAGGGCGGAGTCGATGAGGCTGGCGAGGAGCTTCAGCACCTCGAGCTCGCCCTCCAGCTCCTCTATCCTCCTCTGGACGTAGGACTTGGCCTCGGCCAGCCTCCTCAGGCGCTCGTCCTCCACGCGGTGGAGGGGGGCGGCGCGCTATTAAAACTAAGCCTCAACTTGAGCCCGTGGGCGCGCGGCGCGGCGAGAGGGTCGTCGCGGTGGGCAACGCCAACGTGGACGTCATCGCCTTCGTCGACAGGCACCCCTCGGCCGGGGAGAGGGTCGAGGCCCGCAGGCTGGAGAGGGCGCCGGGGGGCGCCGCGTCCAACTTCGCGGTGGCGGCGGCCAGGCTCGGCGCCCACGCCATCCTGCTCGGCTGCGTGGGGCTCGACGAGGAGGGGGAGTGGCTCCTCGACCGGCTGAGGGGCAGCGGCGTCGACGTGTCGATGGTCTCCAGGGTGAGCGCCCCCACCGGCGTAGCGCTGGTGGTGGTCGACGCGGGGGGCGAGCGGACGATGGTGGTGCACAGGGGCGCCAACGCCCTGCTCCCCCAGGTGCTGAGGGAGCGGCCCCTGCCCCCAGCGGACTGGGTCCACGCCGCCTCGGTCCCGCCGGACCTGGCCGCCGAGGTCTTCGCCAGCGCCAAGCGCGCTGGCGCCATCACGTCCTACGACCCCGGCGGCACGGTGGCCAGGCTGGGCTTCGAGGGGCTCAGGAGCGCGCTGGAGCTCACCGACGTGCTTCTGGTGAACGAGGCAGAGGCCAGGGCCCTCGCCGGGCCCAGGGGGGTGGGAGGGCTGGCGCCGACCGTGGTCGTGAAGCTGGGCGCCCGCGGCGCTGTGGCCTGGGTGGGGGGCCGCGAGTACGGGGCTGAAGGCTTCAGAGTGGAGGTCGTCGACACCACGGGCGCCGGCGACGTCTTCGACGCCGCGTTCGCGCTAGGGGTGCTGCGCGGCCTGAGCCCGGGGGAGGCGCTGACCTTCGCCAATGCCTGCGCCGCCCTGAAGATCACCAGGGTGGGGGGCCAGGCCTCCCCATCCCTCGAGGAGGTCGCCCGCCTCCTGAGGGAGAGGGGTTACGGGGCCCTGGCCCTCAAGCTCGCGGGAAACCTTTAACAGGTCGGCTAAACCCGGGTACTGAGGCAGGGTGGGGTGAGTGTATCCTTACTCGACGGAGTGCACCCCCCTGTGCCCGTTCCGGGCGTTCAAGTGCACGAAGAACGCCCTAGTCGTCAGGAGGAGGAGGGACCGGCTGGAGCCCACGTGCGAGTGGAGCGGGGACAGGTGCATCGGGTGGAGGTGCCAGTTCGCCGTGTGCCTCAAGCACGCCCTCCTGCCCGACGGCACCTGCAGCCTGCTTGTGCAGAGGCAGGGGCAGAGGAAGCCGCCGATAGACGAGGAGGCGGCGAAGCTCGAGAGCACGTACTCGCAGCTCTCTAGGAAGCTCAGGAGGGCGGGCCTCGACCTGGAGGGCGAGGTATGAAGCTCCTGCTCATCCACGCGGAGAGGTTCGAGTACGAAGCGCGCCAGAGGGCCCTTGAGGAGGCGGAGGAGCTCACCGAAGAGAACAGGAGGGGCAGCGCCGAGAACGCCCTCGTGTGCTTCACCACGGTGGAGGGGGTCGACGAGCTCAACCTCCCCTGGGTCGTGGAGAGGGCCGCCGACGAGGTAGAGGGCCTGGCTAGGAGGCTGGCCGTGGGCCGCGTGGTCATCTACCCCTACGCCCACCTCTCCCCCGACCTCGCCGCGCCCGCGGTCGCGATGAGGGCCCTCAGGGGGCTCGCCTCGGCCCTCGAGGCGCGGGGCCTCGAGGTTTTGAGGGCCCCCTTCGGCTGGTACAAGCGCTTCTCGATCTCGTGCGTGGGCCACCCGCTGGCCGAGCTCTCGAGGACGATAAGGCCACAGGAGGCCGCGGAGGAGTACGCCGTGCTGGCGCCAGACGGCTCGGTGGTGCGCCTCAGCGAGTTCGACCTCGGCTCGGCGCCTCTCGACTTCCAGCAGCTGGTGCGGAGGGAGGTCTACGGCGAGGGTGGCGAGGGCGGCGAGCCCCGGTACCTGGACTACTGCAGGAAGTTCGGCATCGAGTGGGAGCCGATGAGCGACCAGGGGCACATGAGGTACGGCCCCGAGGCCGCGCTCATGCTCGACCTGCTCGCCGAGTACGCGTGGATGTGCGCGCGCTCGCTGGGCATCCCCGTCTTCAGGGTCAAGGGCACCAACATGTTCGACCTCAGCATCCCCGCCGTCAAGCAGCACGCGGACCTCTTCGGCGACAGGCTCTACACGGTGGAGGTGGGGCAGAAGAGGTTCGTCCTGAGGTACGCGGCCTGCCACCAGCAGTTCGCGATGCTGAGGGACTGGAGCATCAGCTACCGCCACCTGCCCTTCGGGGTCTTCGAGGTCGCCGACAGCTACAGGCTCGAGCAGCCCGGGGAGCTCACGCTCTGCTTCAGGCTCCGCAGGTTCCTGATGCCGGACCTCCACATACTGACGCGCGACCTGGAGGAGGCGAAGAGGATCTCCCTCCGCGTCCACGAGAAGATCTACGAGGAGGTCAGGAAGGTGGGCAGGGACTACGTCTCCATCTACAACCTCACGCGCAGCTTCATGGAGGAGAACGCCAGCTTCCTGGCGGAGCTCGTCAGGAGGGAGGGCAAGCCCGCGCTCCTCCACTTCGTTCCGGAGGGCAAGTACTACTGGGTGATAAACGTCGAGTACAACATCATCGACAGGCTGGGGAGGCCGAGGGAGATCGGGACCTTCCAGATCGACGTGGGCAACGCGCAGCGGTTCGGCATAACGTACGTCGACGAGGGCGGGGGCAGGAGGCACCCCGTGATCATCCACACGGCGATCATCGGGTCGCTTGAGCGCTACCTGTACATGCTCTTCGACACGGCGGCGGCCGTGGAGGAGAGGGGCGGCAAGCCCTCGCTCCCCCTCTGGCTCTCGCCCGTGCAGGTCCGGGTGATACCGGTGACCAGCGAGCAGCTGCAGGCGGCCGTGGAGGCCGCCGAGAGGCTCAACGAGGCTGGAGTCAGGGCGGACGTGGACGACAGGGAGGAGAGCCTCGCCAAGAGGGTGAGGGACGCGGAGACCAAGTGGATCCCCTACGTGGCGATCATCGGCGCTCGCGAGGTGGAGAGGGGCACGCTGAGCGTGCGCAGGAGGGACGGGCCCCCCGCGGAGCTGACTGTCGAGGAGCTGATCAGAGAGGTCGGCGAGAGGCTCAGGGGCTACCCGAGGGCCCCGCTGACCCTGCCGCTGCGCCTCTCCCAGAGGCCGGCCTACTGAGCCATGAGCTTCAAGCCCTCCCTGCGCCTCCTGCTCTACGAGAAGACCAGGCTGGCGGAGGAGCTCGCGAGGAAGCTGGGGCACGAGAGGGCCGGGAGGGCGGCCAGCGACTACCACGCGAGGAAGGCGCCGGTCCACTGCGGGGCGACCGTGCACAGCGTGGTGGGGTGCACGCACGAGTGCACGTACTGCTACCTCCCGGACATGGGCGTCAGCTTCTCCAGGGCCCAGCCGTACGCGCTCAGCGGCGAGGAGATGGCCCTCGCCCTGCTGTCCAACCCCTACTTCCTGCCGGGCCCCACCGGCACGTACATCGCGATAGGCAGCCTGGGGGAGCCCCTGCACCCGGTGGGCGTCTCCCGGACCCTCGAGCACATCGAGGCCCTCGCCAGGCTGCGCAACCCGATGCAGCTCTCGACCAAGGTGGCCGTCAGCGAGGAGCTCGCGCAGGGGCTCAGGAGGGCCTCGGGCGCCGCGCTGAACCCCCTCGTCACGGTGGTCGCGCTGCGGGGCTGGAGGGCCCTGGAGCCCAAGGCCCCCGACCCGTACAGCCGGCTCGAGGGCATGGCGCACCTGAGGAGGGCCGGCCTCCACCCGATGCTCTTCCTGCGGCCGATAGTGCCGAGCTTCGAGGGTGAGGCCGCCGAGCTGCTCAGGGAGGCCAAGAGGCACGGGGCGGCGGCCGTGGTCCTGGGGGGCCTGCGTGTCACGCGCAGCATACTGGCGAGGCTCGAGCGGGCCGGCGTAGACGTCAAGCCGATCCTGGAGAGGGTTAGGGGGCGCGTCTCCGAGCGCCAGGTCAGCGTCCCCATGCACGACGTCAAGCTGGAGCTGGCCGACGAGGCTAGGAGGGCCGGCCTCACCCCGCTCTACAGCGCCTGCTGCGCCAACACGCTCGGCGTCTTCCTGAGGACCGGGCAGAGGATCCCCTGCGCCGGCCTGGACTTCACCGACGATCGCCACTGCGCGCGCTGCCCGGTTGACTGCAGGAGCATCAAGGTCGAGGTCGACCCGGAGGAGGTCGCGTCCGCAGCCAGGGAGCTCCTAGGGCTCAGGGTGGAGCGCGTCGAGGAGAGGGGCTTCAGGCTGGTGCTCGCGGTGAGGGACGCGAGGGGCGCCAGGAGGAGGCTGCGGGAGCGCGGGGGCTACAGGGCGCTCATCGAGACCGCGTTCAGGAGGAGGTTGGATGTCGAGCCGGTCTAACCCCCTGCGAAACCTCCTCAGCAGGCTCCGCTGGGACCCCGGCGTGAGGGCCGGCGACTACGTGATAACCTTCGTCTCGCGGGGGGCGCCGGGGGGCGTGGAGGTTGTGCGGGGCAGCTCGATCGAGAGGGTGTACCTCAGGGGCTTCGAGGTGAGGGAGGGGTCCAGGTTGAGGTACATACCCTTCCACAGGGTGCTGGAGGTAAAGAACGAGGTGACGGGGGAGGTGGTGTACAAGAGGGGGGCTCGCCCGAGCCCCTAGATGCCCTTGCTCGCGATGTACATCGCCAGGTCCACGAGCCTGCAGCTGAAGCCCCACTCGTTGTCGTACCAGGCGATGGCCTTGACCCTGCTGCTCTTGCCGCCGAGCACCATGCTGGCCTGCGCGTCGTAGATGGCCGAGTGCGAGTTGCCGATGATGTCGGTGGACACGATGGGCTCGTCGACGTACTCGAGGATCCCCTTCAGGTAGGTCTCGGCCGCGTCCTTGAAGGCCTTGTCCATCTCCTCCTTCGTGACCTCCTTCTCCAGCTCGGCGACCAGGTCGATGACGGACGCGTTGGGCACGGGCACGCGCATCGCCATGCCGTCCATCTTACCCTTCAGCTCGGGGATCACCAGGTGGATGGCCCTGGCGGCGCCGGTGGTGGTGGGGATGATGTTGATGGCGGCCGCCCTAGCCCTCCTGAAGTCCTCGGGGTGGATCAGGTCGAGGACCCTCTGGTCGTTGGTGTAGGCGTGCACGGTGGTCATCAGGCCCCACCGGATGCCGAAGTTCTTCATGAGCACGTACGCGACGGGCGCGAGGCAGTTGGTGGTGCACGACGCGTTGGAGATCACCTCGTGCTTCTTGGGGTCGTACATCCCGTGGTTGACGCCCATCACGATCGTCACGTCGGCGCCCTTGGAGGGCGCGGTCACGACCACCTTCTTGGCTCCCGCCTTTATGTGTAGGGCGGCCTTCTCGCGGTCGGTGAACCTGCCCGTGGCCTCCATGACGAGGTCGACGCCCAGGTCCTTCCACGGCAGCTTCTCAGGGTTCGGCTCATTGAGTACCAGGATCTCCTTGTCGTCGACCACGAGCTTGTTGTCCTTGACCTCGACCTTGTTGGGCAGCTTGCCGAACGTCGAGTCGTACTTGAGCAGGTAGGCGAGCATCTTGGGCGAGCCGACGTCGTTGATCGCCACGAACTCGTAGGTGTCGAAGATCTTGGGGTTGTACTTGAGCGCCGCGCGGAAGAAGAGGCGCCCTATCCTCCCGAAGCCATTTATGGCCAGCCTGTACTTCATCGCGGGCACCCCCTCGGGCTCGGATTAAAACCTTATCACTGTAGGCGGGCTCAGGCTTGCCCGGGGCCATCACCGCTCATACCTTTCGAGCTTCATCACGCCCGCACCGCGCGGGGGCGCCATCCCTTATATATCTGCTCCACCAGAATCCCCCCGTGAGCCTCGAGGCTTGGAGGGAGGTGGCGGCGAGGATCGTGGGGGACATAGTGCTCTCCCCCTCCCCAGGCAGGGCCATGAGGAAGTGGCGCGAGCAGTTCAGGGTGACGCAGACGGAGCTGGCGGAGGCGATGGGCGTCTCCTCCTCGGTGCTCAGCGACTACGAGAGCGGCAGGCGGAGGTTCCCGGGCGCGAGGTTCCTGAGGAAGTTCGCGAGCGCGCTCGTAGAGATCGACGAGAGGAGGGGCGGGCACACGCTGAGGAGCCTCGCGCTGCTGATGGTGGGGTCGCCGAAGCTTCAGGAGGCAGTGCTCGACATGAGGGAGTTCGAGGAGCCGGTGCTCTCCAAGGACTTCTGCGAGGCGATAGCGGCCGACCTCCTGGTCGGCACGGGGAAGGAAATCCTCCTGGGTTACACGGTGGTCGACAGCATCAAGCTGGTGGTCGACGTGCCGGCGCTGGAGTACGTGCGGCTCTACGGCGCGACGACGCAGAGGGCAGCGGTCTTCACCAGGGTGGCGCTGGGCAGGAGCCCGATGGTGGCGGTCAAGGCCATACAGGCCGGGATGGGCGGCCTGAGGCCGGCCCTCGTGGTGATGCACGGCGTTAAGAAGCCCGACAGGCTGGCTGTGGAGATCGCCAGGAGGGAGGGCATACCGCTGGCCATCTGCAACCTGGAGTCCGTCGACGAGCTCCTGAAGGCGCTCAGATCGCTCTAGCCCGCTACTCCACCTTGACCCTGTACACCCGCCGCTTGGGCAGCGTTATCTCGAGGAGGCCGGACCTAAACGAGGCCCGCGCCCCCTCGAGGCTCACGTTGGGCGGCAGCTCCAGCTCAAGCCTGTAGCCCGAGATCTCGCACCGGGAGTACAGCGGGACGTCGCAGAGGCGGAGAGGCTCCCTCATCCTCGCCCTGACGACCAGCCTGTCGCCGGAGTGCAGGATCTCTATGCTCTCCCGCTCAACCTTCGGGAGGTCCACCCTGACGACCAGCTTATCGCCAGCGTCGATGACCTCGTAGAGCGGCTCCACCTCGCCGCTCTCGGCGCTCAGGAGGGGCTCGAACAGGCTCTCCACTTCCCTGATCAGCCTCCTGATCTCCCCCCGCACCCTCCTGATCTCCCTCTCGAACCACTCCTCCATGCGCACCACCTACACGTACATCGCGGGGACGGCGTACTCGTAAGCCTTGCCCGCCTCCCTCATAGCCTCCATGGTCCTCCTCATCGTCTCGCGCAGCCTGGCCCTGATCTCCTCCTCCTGCTCCATCAGGGGCTTCACGTCCACTTTGAGGCCGGTGACCTGCGAGAGTGCGGTCAGGACGGCCGCCGCGGCACCGGGGTCCGGGTAGTTGAGGAAGGACTCGGCCAGCAGCGCCACGCCCCCCATGGACCTGGCGAAGCACTCCTTCAGTATCGCTGCGTAGGGGCCGCTTACGAACCCCTCCTTGAAGATGCTGATCCCGGCCCGCTCGAGGAACTCCGCGTCCGCCTGCGTCACGCCGGCGGCGTAGACGCCGGGCTTCTCCAAGTTTATCCTCTGGGGGCTGGGGACGCCGCCCAGCATGATGATCCTCTCGACGCCCTTGGCCTGGCCCCACTCGACCAGCCTCTGGGCGAACGAGTGTATCCCGCTCGCGCTCATCGCCACCTCACTCACGAGCACCAGGTAGCCGGCGCCGCCGTCGGAGTGGTAGTGGACCCGCATGACCGGGTAGGGCCGCCCCCCGTGGTACATTATGACCGGGGGCAGGTAGGAGGAGTCGACGTAGGCGACGAGCTCGGTGTCCACCTGCCTGATCAGGTGCGTGGCCGCTATCAGGCCGACGAGCCCCGCGTCGGGCACCCCCACGATCAGGTACCTCGCCCTGCGCACCTCCTTGAGCTCGCGGAAAACCCAGTCCCTCATTGCGGGAGAGGGGGGGAGAAAGGAGATAAATGTTGCGGGAGCCTGAGCGGCCTACTTGCTGAACCTCCTGAGCTCCTCGACAACCGGCAGCGTGCCCTTGCTCAGGAACTCCATCAGCGCGCCGCCCCCCGTGCTCACGTGGGAGACCTTGTCAAGGAAGCCGAACTTGGCGGCGGCAGCTATCGTGTGGCCCCCGCCGATGACGCTGAAGGCCCGCGAGGAGGCTATCGCCTGGAACACCTTCTTCGTGCCGGTGGCGAAGGCCTCCTCCTCGAAGACCCCCATGGGCCCGTTCATGACGACGCTCCTGGCCCTCGCGATGAGCTCCCCGTAGGCCTGCGCCGTCCGGGAGCCGATGTCCTTGATGGGGTAGCCGGTCGGCAGCTTCTCGAGCCCCACCTCCTCCCTCCTCCCGCCGACGTCGATGGCCAGGTCCTCCGGTAGCACGATCTTCCCCCCGAACCTGCCCAGCACATCCTTGAAGCGGGGGAGGAGCTCCAGGAACCCCTTGTCCTCCAGGACCTTCATGTTGGGGGCGCCTAGGTCGTAGCCCCCGGCGACCAAGAACAGGTTGGCGACGAGGCCTCCGGTCAGCACGTAGTCCGCTATGCCCTGGCCTAGGACCGCCTCGGCTATGTCAGCTGAGTCCTCCGCCTTCGCCCCGCCCAGGATGTACACGCACGGCCTCTCGGGCCTCGCCCTCACCTTGGCGAGCGCCCTCAGCTCCCTCTCCATCACCCTCCCGGCCACCACGTGCTTGGCCACCGGCATGAAGCCGACGAGGGACGCGTGGGGCCTGTGCGCCGCCGCGAAGGCGTCGACCACGAACACATCGACGTAGGGCGCCAGGCTGCGGACCAGCTCGGACTGGGCGTGCTCCTCGGCTTTAGCGCTCTTCGTCTCCCCGTCCCACATCCGGACGTTCTCGAGGACCAGCACCTCCCCCTCGCCCAGCCCCTCGATAGCCCGCCTCGCCCTCTCGCCGAAGATGTCGTCGACGAACTTCACGCGCCCACCCAGCAGCCTGCCCATGATCTCGGCGTGCTCGCGCAGGCTCGTGAAGTCGGGGTCGCCCTTGCGCCCCTGGTGCGCTAGAACCACGACCTTGGCCCTCCTGGCCACGAGCTCCTTGATCGTGTGCTCGGTGTGCTCGCGGATCCTACTGTCGTCGAGGATCCTCTTCGTCGCGGGGTCCACGGGGGAGTTTATGTCGACCCTGACGAAGGTCCTCTCCCCCGCGACCTCGACGTCGTCCAGGGTCTTAATCCCGTACTCCTCCAGCATGTTCTCGAGCGGGTGTCACCGGCTTTCATTTAAATGCGCTCTTTGTAGCCGCACCCTAGTCCCGCCCTCGGGGTTGCACCAGCCCCCTGCGCAACTAGGCGCTGGACCGGCGACGCCCGGGCAGCGCGAGAGCCCGGTGCGCCTGTGGGAGCCCCAACTCTCCGCTGGCGCGGGGAGGGGCAGCCGCTGCGGAGGGCGGGTTTTGAGCCGCAGGGCAAGCAGAGGGCTACCCGCGCTGGGGGCTTGAAGCGCGCTCAGGGGGCCCACGCGACCGCGAGGGTTGCCGATACCAGCGTGAGCGCTAGGGCCAGCACCAGCATCGAGGCGTACAGCTCGAGGTGGGGCCGCCCCCTCCGCAGCAGCGCCCACGTGGCGTAGGCCCCCTCCACCAGCGCGACCGAATGGGCCAGCAGGAGCAGCCACGCGGAGGGGTCGAGCAGCAGGGAGAGCATCACCGCGCTCAGCTCCCTGGATTCAGCGAAGGCTACGACCTTCACCCCCAACCCCAGCTGAGCTGCGGAGAGGGCGGCGAAGACGGGCCCCAGCAGCGGCACCGCAGAAGCCAGCGTGCTGGAGGCGCCGCTCGAGAACATCCGGTAGACCGCCATGTCCCTGGTGGTAGCGTTAGCGGTCAGGGCCTTCAGCTCGTCCCTGTAGCGCAGGTAGGCTTCCCTCGCTGATCTCAGGAGGTCGGCCGGCACTGGCAGGCTGGCGCTGATCATGGTTAGAGCTAGCAGCGAGGCGAGGACGAGCGGGTACTGCCTCGCCCTGTACGTGAGCGGGGCCAGCTCCCGCGCGGGCACGCCCCTCCGGCTCAAGCATCCCTCAAATACTTGACCGCGGAGCCCTCCGGCGATGAAATTTACAGCAACGGTCGGAGTGGCCGGCTACGGCGCCTACGTGCCCGCGTTCAGGATAAAGGGCGAGGAGATCTCGCGGGTGTGGGGCGATGCCGCGCCTGTGCGCGAGAAGAGCGTGCCTGGGCCCGACGAGGACTCCCTGACGATGGCCTACGAGGCGGCGCGGGAGGCTCTGGAGATGGCCGGCGTGCGGCCGGAGGAGGTTGGCGCCGTGCTGGTGGGCTCGGAGTCCCCACCCTACGCAGTGAAGCCGTCGGCTACGGTCGTGGCCGAGGCCCTGGGCGTGACGCCGAGGGTGGTGGCGGCGGACCTGGAGTTCGCCTGCCGCGCCGGCACCACCGCGATGATCCTGGTCGCAGGGCTGGTGGCGAGCGGTGCGATCAGGCACGGCCTAGCAATCGGCGCGGACAACGCTCAGGCGAGACCCGGCGACGAGCTGGACTACACCGCTGGGGCCGGCGCCGCTGCCTTCCTGCTCTCCGGCGACCGCAGCAGGCTTCTCGCCGTGCTGGAGCACGCGTACTCCTTCGTGACGGACACGCCCGACTTCTGGAGGAGGGAGGGGGAGAGCTTCCCGAGGCACGCCCACAGGTTCACCGGGGAGCCGGCGTACTTCAGGCACGTGGTGTCCGCGGCCAGGGGCCTGATGGAGGAGGCCGGCCTCAAGCCCTCGGACTTCGACTACGTCGTGTTCCACCAGCCCAACGTCAGGTTCCCGCTCAGGGCCGCCCAACTGCTCGGCTTCAGGGAGGAGCAAGTGAAGCTGGGCCTGCTGGCGGGGGAGATCGGCAACACCTACGCCGCAGCGTCGCTCATCGGGCTCGCCAGGGTCCTAGACCACGCCAAGCCGGGGCAGAGGATCCTCGTGGTCTCCTTCGGCTCGGGGGCCGGCTCCGACGCCATCAGCCTCGTGACGACGGAGGTGGTCGGAAGCAGGAAGAGCTCCCTCGAACGCCTGCTGGCCAGGAGGGCCTACGTCGACTACGCCCTCTACGCGAAGCAGAAGGCTCTGCTGAGGGTGGCCTGAGGTGGCCGGGAGGGTCTACATCGTGGGGGCCGGCGCGACCAAGGTGGGCGAGCACTGGGACAGGTCGCTGAGGGAGCTGGCGGTGGAGGCTCTGCTGTCCGCCGTGAAGGACGCCGGGATCGACAAGAGGGACGTGGAGGCGCTCTACGTCGGCAACATGATGTCCGGCATGCTGCAGGGCCAGGAGCACCTCGGCGCCCTAGTCGCCACCTGGGCGGGGATCCCCGGCGCAGCGGCCTGCAAGATCGAGGCGGCGTGCGGGAGCGGCGGGGTGGCGGTCCACCAGGCCTACCTGGCGGTGGCCTCGGGCCTCTACGACTGCGTGGCGGTGGTGGGGGTGGAGAAGATGACGGACGCCCTGCCGAGCGACGCCAGCGCCGCCCTGGCCACTGCGGAGGACCAGGAGTACGTCGTGTTCACCGGGGCCACCTTCGTGAGCCTCAATGCGCTCCTCTACAGGCTGTACTTGGATAGGTACGGAGTGAAGCAGGAGAAGGTGGCGGCGTTCCCCGTCCACTGCCACAAGATGGCCGTCAACAACCCCTACGCCCAGTTCAGGCGCGCCGTAACCCTCGAGGAGGTGATGGCCTCGCCGCTGGTGGCAGACCCGCTCAGGCTCCTCGAGTGCGCGCCGATCGGCGACGGCGCCGCCGCGCTCATCCTGTGCAGCGAGAGGTACCTGAAGAGGAACCCGCGCGACGAGCTGGTGGAGGTGGCGGGCACCGCGGTGGCGACGGACGTCCTCAGCGCGCACGAGCGCAGGGACCCGCTCGCCGTGGCGGCGCTCCGCAGGGCGGTGGAGGCAGCCACGAGGAGGGCTGGCGTCGAGGTGGCGGACATCGACGTGCTGGAGGTCCACGACGCCTTCAGCATCCTCGGCGTCCTCTCGCTCGAGGCTAGGGGTGAGGGCTGGCGCCTCGTCGAGGAGGGCCAGCTGGAGCCGGGCGGCAAGATCCCCACCAACACCATGGGGGGGCTCAAGGCTAGGGGGCACCCCGTGGGGGCCACGGGCGTGTACCAGGTCTTCGATCTGGTGGTGCAGCTCCGGGGCGAGGCAGGGGCCAACCAGGTGGAGGGCGCCGAGCTGGGCATGGCGCAGAACTTCGGCGGCGTCGCGAGCACGGTGGCTGTCAACGTCCTGCGGAGGGCGAGGTAGCATGGTGTGGGTGGAGAGCGCGCCGCGGGCCTGGAGGGAGGGGACCAGGAGGTACCGGCTGATCGGCGGGAAGTGCCCCTCGTGCGGCGGCCTAGTGTACCCGCACCGGCAGGTGTGCCCGTACTGCGGCAGGGAAGGGCTGGAGGCCGTCGCGCTTCCGAGGCGCGGCAGGGTGGTCACCTACGCAGTGGTCAGGAACCCGCCCAGGGGCTTCGAGGGGAGGGAGCCCTACGTGATCGCGGTGGTGGAGCTTGAGGGCGGGGCGAGGGTTCTGGCCCAGCTGACAGACGTCAGGCCGGAGGACGTCAGGGTGGGCATGGAGGTCGAGGCGGTCTTCAGGAGGTACAGGGAGCAGTCGCCCAGCGGGGTCATCGAGTACGGGGTGAAGTTCAGGCCGGCGATTTAGGCGCGCTACCGGGCGACCGCCCTGGCGATGAAGAAGCCAGTAGTCCTGTGGGTGTGCGGAAACAGCCTCCGGGCTTTTTTGCTGCACGAGAAGCCGGGGTAGCCCGGCACCCCCAACACCCCCTCGGGGTCCAGCCCCTCAAGCCCCGCTCCGTCGACCACGGCCTCGCCCTCCGCGGCCGAGAGGGAGCAAGTTGAGTAGACCAGGGTGCCGCCCGGCTTGAGGTGGCCTGCGGCGTTGCGCAGCATCTCTAGCTGGAGCGAAGCGTACCTGCTCAGGTCGGGCTTCCTCCACAGCGAGAGCCTGAGGGCCGGGTCGCTAGGTATCGCGCCCGAGTTCGTGCAGGGGGCGTCGAGGAGCACCTTGTCGAACTTCCTGGAGAAGGAGGCGAGCCGCGAGTCCGAGAGCACCAGCCGCACTCCCCTCACCCCCAGCCTGGAGAGGAGCTTCCTCATCTCGCCCAGCCTGCGCCGGGAGACGTCAACTGCGACGACCTCAGCCTCGTTGCCGCTGAGCTGCTGCAAGAGCGAGGTCTTCATCCCTGGGGCGGCGGCCGCGTCGAGCACGAGCATCCTGCGCGCGCACCCGAGCGCGTGCACCACGGCGACGCTGCCCTTGTCCTGCACGACGGCGAGGCCCCTCTCGAACAGCTTGCGCACGGGGTCGGGAACCTCCTCGGCGCCCACGAGCTCCAGAAGGAAGTCGAAGTCCCTGTCCTCGCGGACCTCCACCCCCTGCCTCCTCAGCCCCCGAGCCACCTCCCCCACGCTTGCCTTCAGGGTGTTGACCCTCAGCCAGATCACCCTCCTACCGCAGGCCTCCACGAGCCTCCTGGCAGCCTCTGCCCCCAGTCTCTCGCTAACCTCCTGGACTATCCACCGGGGGAACGAGTGCTCAATGGACAGGCGCTCGAGCGGCGGTAGGCGCGCGAGCTCCTCCTCGACCCTTTCCACGCCCCTCCTGCTCAGAAGCGACCGGAGCCTGCCGCTGAGCAGGCCCACGTCGATGCCGCCCAGCTCGTAGCCCGCGGCGAGGGCAGCGAAGGCAACTCTGAACGCGCACCTGCGCCTGAGGGGCAGCTGCTCCAGCCCGCTGATCCTGAGCAGCAGGTCGGCCTTGGCGAAGTGGCGCAGAGCCAGAGAGGCCAGTCTGAGCGCGCCCGGCGCGCCCCCTCCGGCCCTCCGCCTCGCCTCCGAGTACGCGCCCTCCAGGGAGAGGCCGCGCCTCTCTATCAGCTCGAGCGTCAGCGCGGCGAGCCTGAGGGCGTACGGCGAAGCCCTCTCAGCCTCGCCCATCGCTCTCAGGGCAGGAAGTCCCTAGCGGCGAAGCTGAGGTACATCAGGAGGGCGGTGACGAGGAAGCTGCGGTCCACCCTCATGCCGCAGAAGACGGAGATCGCCGCCGTGAGCAGGCCCATGCTGGCGACCTGGAGGGTCCTGAAGAGCAGGCCCAGGGCCACCATTAGGCCCTCGCTGACGTTGGGGTAGCTCAACCCCGTCAGGAGGTACTGGATGAGCATGTAGAGGTAGAGCGGCGTCCACGCTAGGGAGACCCCGGCTAGGAGGCCCAGGAGCCTCTGAGACCTGCCGCCTAGCGCGCGCCCCGCCAGGAAGATGACGGTGAGCGCCGCTAGGTGGCTGACGGCAAAATCGAGGAGCAGCTGAGCCTCCGGGCTTAGGGGGAAGGGCCCTATCCTCCTGGTCGCTACAAGCGCGGGGACCTGCTCGACCTCGAGGAGCTTCAGAGGGAGCCTAGTGTGCATCGTCACCAGCAGCCCCGCCGATAAGCACGCTGCCGCTACCAGCGCGCTGGCCACCTCGTTGCCGTAGAAGGCGAGCACGAGCCTGTAAGGCACTAGGTACGGCAGCACCCTCTCCTCTAGGAGCCTGGCGAGCCTGCTTCTCGGCGCTAGGGCCCCCCTCACAGCTTCTTGCCCCTCCCTCATCGCCCTGTACAGCAGGTGCCCCTTTTCCGTCAAGACGTACTTCCTCTCGTCGTTCCTCGTGACGTACTCCTTCAAGCCGTCCAGGTTGTAGTAGAGGGCCCCCACGCTGATGTTCAGGCACTTCCTGAGGTCGGTGAAGGACGCCTCCCCCCTCTCGGCGATCACCTCCACTATCCTCCTCTTGATCGGGTTGCCCATGACGGCCAGTATCTCCTCCACGTTGAGGGCCTCCGCCCCGCCAGAAGGCATGCGTGGGTCCCTCCCTTAGGCATCTTTAAGGGTTGCTGCCGGGATGCAGAAAGGATTTAACTCAGCGCTTGTAGCGCGCACGATGCTGTGCTATAGCCTGGTCTTCGACAGCCTCGGAAAGCACTTAGAGAGACGTAGGCTATTGCCGAAGATCCCCCTAGAGCTCGTGCTGGAGCTGCGCGACCTGCGTGAGACGGGGGTGCTCGAAGTTGCGCAGCCGCTGATCGAGGAAGGCGCGGAGGTAACCGCAGTTAAGGTCGCTGGGCCCCTGAGCGCCGCAGAGGAGGAGGACTTCGAGAGGCTCGCCGTCCTAGCGGACGAGCTGGGCGCCCCCTACATGGTAGTGCCGGTGGGGGCAGCGGACTCGGGCAAGCTCGCGACACAGCTCGCGGGGCTCTTCAGGGTCGCAGCCGTGTACGCGAAGAAGGTGGCTCTCGAGCCCTCGAGGAGCGTGCTCCCCGAGCTCGACGGCAGGCTCTCGAGCTTCTTGGGAGGGGTCTTCAAGTACGCCGTCTCGCCAGAGCCCGGCTGCACCACGGAGGACTTCCTGGAGCTTGCACTGTCGCACTTCGGCCAGTTGACGCTGGTCAAGCTGGTCTCCTTCGCCAGCGGGGGCGGGGCCGCCCGCGTGACGAGCGCCGAGGGCCTGAACGTCTTCGCGGTCGTAGGGGAGCTCATCGAGAGGGGCTACGACGGCCTCTTCGTCCTCAGCTACGAGCCTCACGGCCTCTTCCTGCCTTCGCATGCGGTCAGGGAGGACGTCGAGCTCCTCCTCCACTACGCTCGGTCAGTGGCCGGGAGAGTCGCGTGAGGTAGCGCGCGGGGTTGACGAATGCCCCGGTGGACGCGGCTCCTGCGGAGACTGACTTCGGCGCTCGGGGTTTACGCCCTTTACGAGAGGGTTTTGGAGAGCGAGGTGAGGAGCGCTGGCAGCGTACCGTCGCACGTGGCCGTGATACTTGACGGCAACCGGAGGTGGGCTCGCGAGCGCGGTTTGAGCGTCGAGGAGGGCTATCGTGAGGGCGCCAAGCGCGTCGAAAGCGTGCTCAGGTGGTGCTACGACCTCGGCGTGAGGACCGTCACGCTATATGTTCTCTCGACCGAGAACATCGCCAGGCGCAGCCCCGAGGAGCTGAGCGCGATAATGGGGGTCCTGCGGGAGTACCTGAGGAACGAGTCTAACATCAGCGAGCTGATTAGCCGCAGGGTCCGCGTGAAGGCTCTGGGGCGCCTCGACCTGCTGCCGCCCGACGTAGCGGAGGACATCAGGAGGCTCGAGAGGAGGACGGAGTCGTTCAGCGAGAGGTTCCTCAGCCTGGCCATAGCCTACGGCGGTCGGGCGGAGATAGTGGAGGCCGCAAGGAGGATCGCTGAGGACGTCCTCGCGGGGAAGCTTAGGGTGGAAGACATAGACGAGAGCCTCTTCGAGAGGTACCTGCAGACGGCCCACCTGCCCAACCCCCACCCTGACCTCGTCATCCGCACGAGCGGTGAGCTGCGCGTGAGCAACTTCCTGCTCTGGCAGATCGCCTACTCTGAGCTCGTCTTCCTCGACGTGTACTGGCCCGAGTTCAGGAGGATCGACCTCCTGAGGGCCCTGAGGACCTACCAGAGGAGAGCCAGGCGGTTCGGAGCGTAGCCTCGAGAATACGTATATTTAGAGCCCCCGGCGACCTCCCGCGGAGCAGCATGTCGTACGACTTGCTGACGTTCGACAGCCTCGCCAAGTTCATGGAATACCTTGACGAGCAGATAGCCCGCTTAAGGTCGAAGGTCGAGGTGCTCGAGAAGAGGTACACGGTTCTGAGGGGCCGGGCCGAGCGCATTCGCATGCTCGAGAATGTCCTAAGCAAGCTCATCGGGACCTCCATCAGCTCGATCAGCGAGGTGGACTACATGGGGATAAAGGTCGTCGTCAGCGCTAGGTCGGTGGACGAGCTGGCCGTAGTGGAGGAGACGCTGGCGGCGCTGAGGGACACCCTCACGGCCCTGACCAGGGTCAGGGAGGTAGTTTCGAGGTTCCGGGAGACCCTGGGCGAGGCGGCGGGCATACAAGTGCTGGTTCAGACGCTGAACGGGATACCCATAAGGCTCCTCTTCAAGGAGAGCGAGGTCTCATGAGAATCCCGCTGGCCGCCCTCGTAGCGGCTCTGCTAGCCCTGAGCGCGGCTCTAGCCGCGGCGAAGCCCTCCGTGTCGACGTACGAATTGGGTGCCAAGGTTGTGGGCTGGGCGTTCGACGGGTCGAGGCTCGTCCTCGCCTTCTCCAACGGCACCCTGGCGGCTTACGTCATGCCGCACTTCGAGCCGGCGGCGAGAGCGCACATCAGCGGCCTAGACGCTCTCGTGGGGATGGGCTCCCTCGAGGGGGGCGCACTAGCTCTGGCGTTCAGCAACGGGACGATCGCGTACCTGGAGCCAAGCACGCTAGGGGTAGTGGGCCGCGAGGCTGTAAGTGTGAGGGGTAGCCTGTACAGGGCCCACGTGAGGGGCAGGTGGGTAGTCCTGGTGTCCAAGTACGATTTCGCGGCGGAGGGGGGCGTCGTGAAGCTGGACAGGCTCGACGTTTACGATACCAAGCTCAGGGCCCCGGTCCTCACGATGGAGCGGAAGAACAGCCTCCTGGTGTACGTGTTCGACGTGAAGATAAGCGGAAGCCTGATG
Organism: Thermofilum sp.; assembly: GCA_023269735.1. Classification (GTDB taxonomy): domain Archaea; phylum Thermoproteota; class Thermoprotei; order Thermofilales; family Thermofilaceae; genus JANXEW01. Next base: position 2,186 of record JAGDWA010000015.1, on the reverse strand, counting down.
CTGGTCACCTGGATCGACACCACCTGCAAGATATGCGAGCTGGACGACGTCTTCGTCACGGTGTTCAACCTCTCGAGCTACGAGAGGGTCTTCATCAAGAGGTTCGGGGGGTGCGCGGCGGACCTGGAGGGCGGGGTAGCGGTCGCGGTGAGGGTTAAGGACGGCCGTGGGCTCTACGTCGACCTGCGGAGCGGGAAGACCTACGAGTTCCAGGTGAGCGGGAGGCCCCTTCAAGTCAGGGTCGTGGGAGGCTTCGGGTACGTGCTCACGCAGAGCCCTGACGGCAGCGTCCTGCTCTACAGGGTTAGGGGCTCAGAGGTCACGCAGCTCCTGAGGCTGGAGGGTGGCGAGAGGGGCTACGCGCTGCTCCTGCTAAACGGCTCCGTGGGGATCGCCAGCCCCTCCTGCATCACCAGCGGCGGCCAGTCCCTAGAGGTGGCGCCTTACCCCGTCCCTTGGCCGCCGCGCGTGGTAGCGGACGGCGGGGACTACGCCGCGGTTCTCTACGGCTACTCCCTGCTCAGCGTGCTCGGAAGCCCCCGGCTCAGCGTGAGGCTGTTGGTGCGCACGGAGCCGGGGGCCACTGTCGCGGTGGAGGGGCTCAACGCAACGGCCGTTGCGGACTCTGAGGGCAACGCGACGCTCAGCGTGCCCCCGGGCACGTACAGGGTGTCCGCGTGGAAGGAGGGTTTCGAGCGCAATGAGACCACCGTGAGGGTCACCCCCCCGTTCGTCGAGGTAACGCTCAAGCTCAGAAGGGCCGCCCTGGTCCCCCGCCCCCCCAACGGGACGAGCGTCGTGCCGCCCAGCGCCAACCAGTCTAGCCTTGACGGCCGCAGCGTGACTGAGCGCAACCCTGCCCCCTACAGCGGGGCCCTGGGCGGCTCCAACGCCACCCCAGTCACCGGCGGGCGGGCTGCCGAGCTGAACGTCTCGAGGCTGGTCGACGCGCTAGGCGCGCTCACCCAGCTGAGGCGCCAGCCCCCCTCCCGCCCACCGAGCCTACCAACGGTGTACGACCTAAGGGGCCGCCCGATCCACCTGGATAAGGGGCTCAAGCTGGTCGTCTTCTTCTACACCAAGTGCGCAGGCTGCTCGCTCATAGTGTCCGCTCTGAAGAACATCAGCGGTCTGGAGGTAGTGATGGTGGCCCCCTCAACCCTCGACGACGAGACCTCCCTGAGTGCGTACGCGCGTGGGGTCAACGCCAGCGGATGGGCGTGGGTCCTCGACGGGAGCCGGGGGCTGATCGACACCTTCAACGTCACCGCCTTCCCCACGCTCGTGCTCCTGAACAACGGCAGGGTGGAGTTCATCGGCGTGGGGGCTGCGGAGGAGGCCGGCTGGCTGGCCGAGAGCGTGCTCTGGCGCTTGGAGCAGCTGGCCGGGCTGCTGAGGGACCCAGCCGTGGGCGCTGCACTCATCGGCGTCGCGCTTCTGCTGCTCAGCAGGCGCTTGGAGCGGGAGGTTTAAAGGGAGCCCCAACCCCCTCCCCAGGGACCTGCATGGGGGGCAAGAAGAGGCCGACGATCTCCCAACTCGAGAAGAGGGCGAGGAGGGAGCAGGCTGCGAAGCAGCAGGAGCAGCGCGCGAAGCCCAAGATGTCGATGACGGCGGAGGGCAAGCTGTCGGAGGGCTCCCTCGAAGCCATTTACCGCGAGGTGAGCGGCCGGCCGTACGTCACACCGTTCCTGCTGCATAGTGAGTTCGGTATCAAGATCAGTGAGGCGAAGAGGGTCCTGAGAAGGCTGGAAGAGCAGGGGCTAATCAAGCTGGTGGGGGGCAACAGGAGGGTCAGCATCTACGTCCCCGTGGCCGCCTAATCGAACAGGTCGGCGATACCCTTCGGAGGAACCTTCGAGGAGAGCTCGCTCAGCCTCTTCCTCACCGCCTCCCTGTTGGCGTTCACGACCCCTGGCTCCACGACCTCGACCAGCCCCTCTGCCTGGAGCCTCCTAAGCAGGCTAGCGGGGTCAGGAACCCCCATGCTCCTCATATCCATCTCGAAGCGCAGCTGCCCAACGCTCCAGTACCTGTCGAGGTACTGGAGGGCCGACGCGTACCACTCATCGTAGCTCGCCTCCCCCGCCGCCTCATCGGCCTGCCGCTGGGCCACGGGAGCCTCGAGGGAGCCGGCCCCTCGCTCAAGGGGGGCCGGCGGCGCGCTTCCCCGCCCCTCCCTCTTT
>JAGDWA010000035.1 GCA_023269735.1 Thermofilum sp. | reverse complement strand
GCACTCGGGGGCCTGGGACGAGGCCGGCGTCCACAAGGCCGCGCTGGAGTGGGCCGTCCCCGCGCTCGCCCACGAGGACATCCCGCACGGCGGCGACCTGCCGCCCGAGTTCTCGCTGCTCGAGGTGGAGGGCGACCCGCTGGTCTTCTCTGCGATGAAGAGGGGCGAGGACGGCAGGAGCCTCGTGCTCCGCATCCACAACCCCTCCCCCAGGAGCGTCAAGGCCAGGCTCAGCGTGCGCTGGGGTCGGTTCAGGGTCTGGAGGGCCAGGATGGACGAGACCCCGCTGGAGGAGCTCGGCCTGAACGGGGCTGAGCTCACGCTGGGGCCCTACAAGGTGGAGACGCTGAAGCTGCAGCCGGAGGCGGGCGGCTGACCCCCTGGCGGGCGCCGCGAGTGAGCTCTTTTTAGGCCTCGGCAGCGGAGCTCCGTGCCCTCCGAGCCGGTTTTGCGGGCGGTGGAGCCCACGAGCCCCCACGGCATCTACCTCTACCTGCCGGAGAGGGGCGGCTGGGTGCGCGTCAGCAGGCGCGACCTCGAGGGCGACGGGGTCTACGCGGTGTACTTCAGCAACAGCGGGTGCGGGGCCTGCAGGCTCTTCGACAGCATCTGGTACCCCTCGGTGGAGAAGCTGGCGGCCAGGGCCTCGGCCCGCTTCGTGGTCGTGCTCTGCGAGTACTTCGCGGGGCGCTGTGAGTCGGAGGAGGCCAGCGGGATGTTCAGGGAGCTGGGCGTGAAGGTCTCGCCGACGATCGTCGTCCTCAAGCGCTCGAACGCCAAGGTGGTGAAGCTCCTCAAGTACGAGGGCTTTGCCTCCTCCCTCGCCTTCGTCGTGGCCTACGCCAGCGCCCTCGGCGTGACGACCGGCTAGCGGGAGCGGCTTTATCTGCCGGCGCGAAGGCGCCGCGTGGAGGCGAGGAGGTGGTACGGCAGGCTCGCTCTGGAGCGGGCGGCTGAGGCGCTGAGGAGGAACGGCTTCGAGGCCCACGTCGCCGAGCGGGGGGAGGAGGCGAGGTCGATCGTGCTCTCCCTCGTGCCCGAGGGGTCGACGGTGGGGGTCGGGGGCTCCGTGACCGTGAGGGAGCTGGGCCTCATCGAGGAGCTGGAGCGCAGGGGCTGCAGGGTGGTCCACCACTGGGTCGCCGCGCCCCCCGACGAGCTGATGAGGCTGAGGAGGGCTGAGCTCGCGTCCGACGTCTTCATCACCAGCGTGAACGCCGTGACGCTCGACGGAAGGCTGGTCAGCATCGACGGGACGGGGAACAGGGTGGCCGCGACGGCGTTTGGGCCGAAGAGGGTGGTCATAGTCGCCGGGAGGAACAAGCTGGCGCGCAACCTGGAGGAGGCGCTGTGGAGGGCCCGGAACGTCGCCGCCGTCCTCAACGCGAGGAGGCTGGGGGTGGAGGTGCCCTGCGCGCGCCTGGGCTACTGCGTCGACTGCGACTCGCCGGCGAGGATCTGCAGGGCCGTCCTCATACTCGAGAGGAGGCCGACGGGCGCCGACTACCACGTCGTCCTCGTGAACGAGGAGCTGGGCTTCTGAGCCGGCTCAGCCGGCGGAGGGGTGGCCCCCCGTCAGCACCGCGGGGCCGCGCGTGGGTCGCAGGGCGGTGGCGCGGGCCGGCGAGGTACAGGAGCGCGCCCATCGCCAGCCAGGCGAGGGCCATCCACCTGCCCATCTCGTGCAGGATGAAGAGGAGGGCCCAGAGGGCCGCGCACGACGCGAAGCCGAGGATGGGCTGCGCCTTCTCGAGGGGCCCGCGCCCTTCCTCGATGTAGACCGACAGGAGGGTCGCATGGGCGTACATGTACGCAAGCAGCGCGCCGAAGTTGAAGAGCGAGGCCACAAGGTCCAGCAGCGCGACGCCGGGGAGCATGGCGTTGACGAGCAGCAGGCCGGCGGCGACGGCGCCCGAGGCGATGATGGCGACGTCAGGGACGCCCCTGGAGTTCAGGCGGCAGAAGGCGCGGGGGAGGAGCCCGTCGCGGCCCATCGAGAAGGCGACGCGGGACGCGCCGATGACCCCCGCGTTCGCCGAGGCCGCGGTGATGAGGGTGCCCACGATCGACGTCCAGAAGCCCAGGTAGGGCCCGAGCAGCGGGACCCTGCTCGCGAGGCTGGAGAACGGGTGCTGGGCGTCCTCCTCGCCCAGGCCCCTGAGCGACGAGTAGAAGGCTGAGGCCGGGAGCGCCACCGCCACCGTCGCGAGGACCGCGAGCAGGATGGCCTTGGGGACGACCCTCTCGGCGTCCTTGACCTCCTCCGCGACCTGGGACGAGGCCTCCACGCCGATGTACGACGCCATGCTGATCGTCACGGCGTAGAGGAAGCGGTCCAGGGGGAGCTCTCCCCCGATCGATGGGATCCTCGGCTCGAGGGCCCCGCCCAGCGCCAGTAGGAGCCCGCCCACGCCGAGGACCACGCTCAGCGTCGCAAGGTCAATGGCGACGAATATCTCGTTGAAGCGGCTGGAGGCCTTGATGCCGATGATGTTCAGCACCACCAGGAAGGCGATGAGGGCCGAGGAGGCCGCCGCGTACACCGGGTTCACGAGCAGCGCCCCGCTGCCCGTCGCCCTCTTGATGAGGAAGCCGAGGTACCCGACCGAGGCGAGGGCGAGGAGCGCGATGTCGATTATGTAGTCCAGCAGGAGCCCCCACCCGGCGAAGAAGCCGTGTAAGGGGCCGAAGCGGACGTACGCGTAGTGCTGGGAGCCGCCGGCGACGGGGTAGCGCTTCGACAGCTGGGCGTAAGTGACCCCCGTCAGCACGTAGGCTATCGCTGCTGTCGCCAGGGCGAGCGGCGCCGCACCCATCGCGTAGAGCGCAACCAGGCCGAGCGTGATGTAGAGGTCAGCGCCCACGTCTGCGTAGCCCACGCTGAAGGCGCCGAAGAGCCCGACCTCCCTCCGAAGGTGCCTCCCCTCCTCCGACTGGCTCATAGGGGGAGATGGGACGGCCCAAGCCCCATAAGGTTTACTCTGATAACGCAACGTATTTCCGCGGGCGCCGCGGAGCCCCCCGCGTGAGGGGGAGGGTAGCCTACCTGGTCGAGAGGGGCAGGCTCGAGCTCCGCGAGGAGGAGGTGCGGGAGCCGAGGGGGTCGGAGATCCTGGTCAAGGTCCGGGCCTGCGGGATCTGCACCGGCGACCTCTACGCGTTCCTCGGCTACCCCGTCTGGTTCAGCCTCCCCGCCGCCCTGGGGCACGAGGCCGCCGGCGAGGTCGTCGAGGTGGGCCCTAGCGCCACCCGCTTCCGCAGGGGCTCGAGGGTCGCCGTGCTGGGGGGCCCCGGCTTCGCAGACTACCTGGTGGTGGACGAGAGCTACGCCGAGCCCGTGCCGGAGGGGGTCCCCTTCGAGCACGCCATCGGCGAGCCCCTGGCCTGCGCGGTCAACGGCGTCCGCCTGGCGGCCCCGCGCTTCGGCGACACGGTCGCGGTGGTGGGCACGGGCTTCATGGGCCTCCTCCTCGTCCAGGCCCTCAGCAGGGTGGGGCTGGAGAGGCTGGCGGCGGTGGACCTGAGGGACGAGAGGCTGGAGCTCGCGGCAGAGTTCGGTGCCGACACCCTGCTCAACCCCTCGCGCGACGACCTGGACCGCGCCGCCGCCGAGGTGGGCGGCTTCGACGTGGTCATCGAGGCCACGGGCTCCCCGAAGGGCGTCGACGCCGCCACGAGGCTGGTCAAGAGGAGGGGCAGGCTCTGCATATTCAGCTACCACCCCCAGCCCGTGCCTGTCGACATGAGGGTCTGGGACGCGAAGGGTCTGGAGGTGCTAATGACGAACCCGAACAGGGCCGAGGACATGCGCCTGTGCCTGCGCGTGGCGATGAGGATGCTGGCGCGGCGCGTCTTCAGGCTGGACAAGCTGGTCCCCCACACGTGGCCCCTCTCGGAGATCCAGAGGGCCTTCGAGTACGCCGCCACGAAGCCGTCGGACTACATCAAGGGCGTGATCGTCCCTTAAGCGGCCTTGGCGCGCCGGCGCCTCCCAGCGCGCCACGCCAGCAGGAGCGCTGCCGCCGCAGCCAGCAGGGCGGCTAGGGCTGCCCTGACCGTGGGGAGCGAGAGCAGCAGCTGGAGCGACCACAGCCTCAGCTCGACCTCGCCGGGCCCGGTGAGGGTCGCGCTGGCCTCGGCGTAGGCGTCGAGGTAGCTGGCCCTCACCCTGTAGCTGCCGGGGGGCAGCTGGAAAGCCGCCGCACCGCTCTCATCCGTCCGCGCGAAGGTCGCGCGCCCGCCCACGAGGACCGAGACCAGGGCCCCCGCCAGCGGCTCCCCCAGGGGGCCCAGGACCCTG
>JAGDWA010000068.1:4025-4360 GCA_023269735.1 Thermofilum sp. | reverse complement strand
GCTTCAGCACCCGGGCGGCTCCGCCGACCACGAGCAGCTTCCTCAGCCTGCCCCTGTCCAGCGGCAGGACCCCCTCGTTCTTCAGCAGGACGATCGACTTCCTGGCCGCCTCGAGGGCCAGCCGCCTGTGCTCCTCGCAGCCGACGACGCGCTCCGCCTCCTCGGGGTCGACGAACGGGTCGTCGAAGAGCCCGATCAGGAACTTCACGCGCAGCACGCGGCGGACCGCCTCGTCGACGACCTCGATCGGGATCAACCCCTCCCTCACCGCCCTCTCCAGCGCGTCCCCGTAGACGTCCACCCTCGGCAGCTCGACGTCGAGCCCCGCCTCCCGC
>JAGDWA010000068.1:0-4015 GCA_023269735.1 Thermofilum sp. | reverse complement strand
CCCCCTAGTGGCGGCGACCCAGTGGTGCGTCAGGATGCCGGTGACCGAGCCGTAGTCGGACACGACGAAGCCCTCGAAGCCCCACTCGTGCCTGAGCACGTCGGTCAGCAGCCACCTGTTGCAGCTGCAGGGCACCCCGTCGAGCGAGTTGTACGCGGCCATCACGGAGAGGGCCCCGGCCTTGATGCACGCCCTGAAGGGCGGGAGGAACACCTCGCGCAGTGCCCTCTCCGAGAAGTGGGCCTCGTGGCTGTCCCTCCCCCCGTCGGCCTCGAAGTTCGCGACGAAGTGCTTCGGGGTCGCTACGACGCCCTCCTCCCTGAGCGCCCTGCAGTAGGCGGCCCCCATCACCGACGCCAGGTAGGGGTCCTCGCCGTACGTCTCCTCCGTCCTGCCCGCCCTCGCGTCCCGGGCCAGGTTGACGACGGGGGCCAGGCACTGGCGTATGCCCCTCGCCCTCGTCTCCCTAGCGATGGCCTTGGCGACCCTGTAGACGAGGTCCGGGTCCCAGGTGGCGGCGAGCGCGATGGCCTGGGGGAACTGGGTCGAGTGGAGCGCCATGCAGCCGTGGAGGCACTCGTCGTGGATGATCGCCGGGATCCCGAGCCTCGTCCCCTCGATGAGCTTCCTCTGGATCTCGTTGGCCCGCCGCGCGCCCTCGCCGGGGGGCAGGCCCCTGAGGACCACCGAGAGGTTGCCGACCCTGCCGAACTCGAAGCTGGACCTCAGCTGCTCCAGCTTCTCCTCGAGCGTCATCCTGCTCAGGAGGTCCTCAACCCGCTCCTCGACCGGCCTTGAGGGGTCCTCGTAGGGGTCCATGACGCCGTTCTTGTTGAAGTCGATCCACCCGTCCCTGTAGATGCCCGTGGCCTCGGCCCCCGGCGGTAGGTAGCGTCGGGGCACGGCGGCACTGCGGGCAGCGGGTAAAAATCGTTTGTTGCGCGATCTTTAAGCCCGAGGCGACTTAACCTCGGGTCGCGGTGAGCGGGGGGGAGCAGCGGAGGGAGGCGCTGATATTCCGCGTGAGAGTGCCGATGAGCGAGTACGAGCTGAGGGAGTTCGTGCACTCGCTCCTCCACCAGCCGCCCGCGGGGGCCTTCTGGCTCATCCCGGTCGACAGGGCCCAGCTCAGGGGCCGCTACCGCGTCATCGACACCTTCGAGAGCAGGGGGGAGCTCGTGGCCTTCGTGGCGGTGGAGCGGCTCGAGGAGCTCACCTGGAGGAGCAGGAGCGGGCTCAGCAGGTTCACCTGGAGGAGGGGGGACGGGCGGGGGGTGCTGGAGGGCGAGCTGAGCGAGAGGGCGCTCGCGAAGCTCATCAGCGTCGTGGGCGTCGAGAGGGTGGACGCGAAGTTCGTGAGGTCGGAGGAGAGGAGGTAGCCCGAATGCCGAGGCTGAGGGCCTGGCCCGGCTACGACCTGCACCTGACCATGGCCCCCTCCTTCGTCAGGGCCCTCTTCGAGAGGAGGGGGGACGCGTACGTCAAGGCCGCCGGGAGGAGCAGGGGGGCCGTGGTCTACCAGGACGGCGAGTACGTCGTCGGGGAGGGGTGCGGCGAGGAGGAGCTGCTGCGCTGGAGCGGCCTGTGGCTCGGCAGGGAGCTGGTGGAGGAGCGCGCGGGCCCCCTCGCGGCCGCCTACCCGGGCCTGGGGCTGGCCGTCGACCCCTTCGACAGGCACCTGGTCTTCGTCGCGGTCTTCCTCAGCAGGGCGACCTCCTGGGAGGCGAACGTGCTGAGGTGGTGCAGGGCCATCTTCTCCCGCTCCGAGACCCTCGACGAGCTGCTCAGCCTCGACTTCTCCGAGCTGGGCGGCAGCTTCCAGCTCCGCCAGCTGGGCCCCGCCCTCAGGGCGTACGCGGAGGCCCCGCGGGCGGGCGACCCGTGGGAGCTGAGGAGGGCCCTCCTGGCGATCCCCCACGTCGGACCGAAGCTGGCCGACGCCTACCTGCTCTTCGCGGGCATCGACGCCAGCGCGGCGCCGATCGACAGGCACGCGCACCGCATGGCCCGGAGGCTCGGCCTGGGCGGGGGCCAGCCGAGGAAGGAGCTGTGCGCGAGGTACGGGTGCCCCGAGTGCCCCAGGGCCGGGGTCTGCCTCAGGGCCCGGATGTCGGAGCTCTACGGCCCGGCGGCGGGGTGGGTCCAGACGGCCTTCTACGTCCACGATAGAGCCCTCTGCGCGCGCCGCGCGTGCGCCGAGTGCCCGCTGCGGGGCATCTGCTTGGAGGCCGGGGCGGGAGCCGGCCCGGCGCAGGGAGAGGAGAGGAATTAAGGGCCGGAGGGCCTTGACCAACGTGGTGGAGGGGGGCGGGGGCTACGACCCCGTCAAGCTGGCGGAGGCCGTGAGGAGCCTGGTCTGCCGCGGCGCCGAGAGGAAGTACTACAGGTTCCGCGGGGGCAGGTGGTACGGAGGAATAGCCACGGCGGACTGCGTGGGCTGCAACCTGCGCTGCGTCTTCTGCTGGGGCTGGCAGGTGCGCGACAACCCCCGCGGCGCCGGCTTCTGGTGCTCGCCCGAGGAGGTGGCCGAGAGGCTCGTCGCCATCGCCGGGAGGAGGGGCTACAGCCAGGTGAGGATCAGCGGGAACGAGCCGACGCTCTGCAGGGAGCACCTGCTCAAGGTCCTCGAGCACCTCTCCGGCTCCGGCCTGACGTTCATCCTCGAGACCAACGGGATCCTGATCGGGCGCGACGCCGGCTACGCGAGGGACCTGGCGAAGTACGACTTCGTCCACGTCAGGGTCTCGCTGAAGGGGGCGAGCCCCGAGGAGTTCCACAGGCTGACGGGGGCCGCGCCCGGGGCCTTCGAGCTCCAGCTGAGGGCCCTCGAGAACCTGCTCGACTACGGCGTCTCCGCGCACCCCGCGGTGATGCTGTCCTTCTCCGAGCCGGAGTCCGTCGAGAGGCTGAAGGCCAGGCTGGCGGAGATCGACGGGAGCCTCGTGCGAGAGTTCGAGGAGGAGTACGTCTTCCTCTACCCCCACGTCGTCACGCAGCTGAGGAGGCACGGCGTCTGGCCCAGGGTGGCCTACTCTCCTGACAGCATCCCGGAGGAGCTCATCTAGCCCCCAGGCTTTTTAGCGGCCAGCCGGCCTGCCACTGGGGGGATGAGGAGGTTACGCCAGCGGGGTCAGCAGTGACCGGAACCGCTCCCGCCGACTCCGGTACTTTTAATACTCCGGGCGCACAGGCGCCGCGTGCCCCGCAAGGGCAGCGCGACCTCGGCGCTGCTGGTGGGCCTCGTCCTCGGCGCGCTCATCGGGGCCGCCGCCACCTACCTGGCCCTGCAGGCGCTCAGGCAGCAGGCGGCCGCCGGGGCTGAGCTGGAGCTGCTGCCCAACAGGGCCTACTTCGAGAGGGTCTCGAGGCTGATAGCGGGGGCGAGGAGGAGCGTCTACGTGGTGATGTTCGTGATGAAGTACGACCCGAACGAGAGCCCCGAGAGGGACCCGGCGAACAGGCTCATCACGCTGCTGGTGGACGCCGCCGCCAGGGGCGTCGACGTGAGGGTGGTGGTCGACGACACCACGAAGCAGAGCTACCCCGAGACGATAGCCTTCCTGAAGTCCAAGGGCGTGCCGGTGAAGCTCGACCCGAAGGCCGGCGTGACCACCCACGCGAAGCTCGTCATAGTCGACGGCAGCTGCGCGGTCATCGGCAGCCACAACTGGACCCAGTCGGCGCTGGCGTCCAACAACGAGCTCTCGGTTCTCACCTGCTCGAGGGAGGTGGTCGAGGGGGCGACCAGGTACTTCATGGAGCTGTGGGAGGGCGGGAGGCCCGCCTAGCCCCTGGTCGCGAACTCGTAGCCGCAGCTCGGGCACTTGACGTACTCGCAGCTGAAGCTGGCCATGTAGCAGCCGCCGCACGCGAAGGCCCTCGAGTAGGAGACGCTGAAGCGGTGGCCGCACCTCGGGCACCTGAACAGCCCGCGGTGGATCCGGGCCTCCCTCGACTCGAAGCCGCAGCGGCTGCAGGTTATTGAGGTCTTGCTCTCATCGACGAGGTAGACCCT
>JAGDWA010000106.1 GCA_023269735.1 Thermofilum sp. | reverse complement strand
GCCAGCGCGGCCGAGTAGAGGAGGGTGGAGTAGGGGTGGGTGAGGACGGCGAGCTCGTAGAGCGCCAGGGCGGCGGCGAGCCTAGCGCGGCCCCCCTCCCTGCTCCACCGGTCGAGGAGCGCCAGCGCCGGCAGGGACATGGAGCTGGCGAGGATGTTGTTGTAGTAGCCCGAGTGGATGAGCACCGTGGCAGTGTACGAGAGGGGGGCGAGCAGGGCGGCGAGCCTCGCGGCCCTCCTGCCCGCCAGCCACAGCGTGAAGAGGTAGGTTGCCGCCGCGAAGGTGGCGAAGCAGAGCATCTGGACGGCGCGGAGCGCCCAGTAGTCGCCGACGCGCAGGGAGAGGCCGTAGACCAGCAGGACAAAGAGGGGCCTGGCCCTGAGGATAGGGTGGGAGGGGGTGAAGTTGGCCCTGAGCTCCGCGAGCCACTGAAGGTAGCCGTGGGCCGGGTCGACGCCCACGAGCCTCCCGGAGGGGTTGACGCTGGGGAGGTAGGGGGCGGCGGAGACGGCCAGGGCCAAAGCTACAGCCGCGGCCAGGTACGCCGGCTCGGCGCCCGACCCTCCCGCCTCCTCACCGCCCTCGAGGAGGCGCTGCGCGTACTTGATGGGGGCTAGGAGCAGCAGCGCGACGAGCAGGGGCAGGGCCGCGGTGGAGGCCGCCAGCCTTAGCCCCTTCTCCACGTGCAGGGCGAGGCCGTAGGGCCGGAGCCCCAGCAGCGCAGCGGCCTGCTCGGCCAGCGCCAGCAGCTCGAGCGCGGCGAGCGCCCAAGCCAGGCCCCAGGCCACCCTTCTCCCGTGCAGGGCTGCCGCCGCCAAGCTGGCGAGCGCAGAGGCCCAGGGGGGCGCCGCGACCAGCAGGAGGGCGAGCGGGGTCGCGTACCTCAGCCAGGGGGCCAGTGCCGCGGCGAGCGACGCTGCCCACAGGGGCCTCACGTCCACGTAGACGGGGAGGTAGGGCGCTGTCGCCCCCGGGTCCGGCAGCGCCACGCGGAGCGAGCACACGGCGTACCACGCGGAGAGCAGCAGCGAGGCGCCGGCCGCAGCCGAAGAAGCGTGCTCCAGCAGGGCCGCCAGCCTGCGGAGGCCGCCGGGGGACATCGGGGAGGACCGCCGTCCAGCTCCAAGCCGCATTTATGAGGTTGCCCCAGCGCCGGAAACCATATCTGCCCTACCCCCCTCGGGCCCCGTGGAGGGGCGGCTGCGCCGCGCTGCGCCGTACCTCCTGTGGCTGGCGGCGATGGCTGCCAGCGCCCCCAGCTGGCTCCCTGCCGTCAGGGTTTGGCGGGGCGAGGCGGTGGTCGGCAGCCCCCTGGTGGCCCTCCTCGGCTGCAGCTACGCCAGCAACGTGCTCGAGCTGCGGCTGTACAGGGGCTTCGCCTGGCCCCTGAGCCCCGTCGAGGTCAGGATACACACTTCGGGCGGTGCGCTGGCTTACGTCAGGCAGCTCGTGCCGCCGTCTAGGGTGTTCACTGTCATGTTCTACGTCAAAGAACCTCAGGTGGCGGTTGAGGTTTACATTGGGGGCACCCTCGCTCTCAAGGCGGAGCTACCCCTAACCGGGACCCACGCCTCCGACTGCCGGCCGGCGGGCGGTCAGCCTTGAGCGGCGAGGAGGTCGTAATTGAAGTCGAGGTGGATTGGCGCGCGCTACTGGCCCTAGCGGTAGCTGCATCTGCTGCCGTCTGGCTGGCCTTGAACTTCAGGGACGCGGTGCTCGCCGTGGGAGGCACTATAGGCTGGCGGCCCGTCTCCCTCGAGGCTGAGCGCGAGGCCGGCGGCACCATCAGGCTGAAGGTCTGCGTCGCCGAGTGGCTGGGGTTCAGCGAAATCACGCTCGAAGTCCTGAAGCCCGACGGCGCCGCCGCCTACTCGGCCAAGCTACCAGCCGGCTGTAGCCAAGCAGTCCTTGCTTTGGTCAACGAAGGCTTCTGCTGCGCCGTGATCCGCGGAAACGGCAGAACTCTGGCGGTCTTCCAGCTCAGGCTAACCAGTGGCTAACAACGGCTTCCGCCGTACTATGATTTCGGGGACGCCGTTTAAAAAATACGTAAGTTAGGATATGGAATAGCATAATATCGATGCTCTAGCAGAAACTTTGCAGTAAAAGTCGTCCCCCCGATACGCTTTCTGAAAGTTAGAGCCAGCTTACCTTTATATAGGGGCGGGGGCCAGAGCTCCGAGAAAGCGATGAGGAAGAAGCACTTGCTGGCCTTGGTGGTGGTGGCGTTCGCGGCCCTCGCGTTGGCTCAAACCTACCCCCTCCAGATCACAAAGCTCGAGACGAAGGACCTGCAGGGGAACGTGAAGACCTCGTTCAAGCGCGGCGAGGTAGTCATCGTGGAGACGACGATCAGTTGGGCTCCGACGTATTATTATTACTACGCCGCAGCGTCCCTGTCCTACTTGGAGATCATCACGATGTGGTACGGCTACACGATGACCGGCCTCGCTCTGACGAGGACCTCGATCGGCCCGGGCGAGACGAAGACCTTCGGCGGCGGCATGCAGATCAGGATGACCGACCCGATGGGCACCTACAGGATCGAGGTCTACGTGTGGAATGGCTTCCCCTCCGAGGTAGGCCCGAAGTGCCCGAAGTGGACGCCGCTGGCCGAGAAGGCGATCACGACGATAAGCGTGGGCGGGTGAGGGGGATGAAGGCCAGGTACGCGCTTCTGGGGCTGCTGCTCCTCGCTGCCGCCGTCCTAGCCCAGCCCACGATCACCGTGACGCCCTCGACCGTGAGCGCGGGCGGCACCGTCGAGATCAAGATCAGTGGCGTTGACGCCGAGAAGTGCGGCATCGAGATCGTGGACCCCGCCGGCGCGAAGGCCTTCGTGAAGGAGATCACGCTCTCCAACGGTCAGGGCGTGGTAACCTGGGATGTGCCCCTGGCGGCCAGGCTCGGCGCCTACACGGTCTACGTCTCGTGCACGACCAGTGGAGCAGCCACCGCCAAGTTCACCGTGACGGCGCTGGTTGGCGGCGAGGCACACAAGGATCTTGCACCGCTGCTGATGACGATGCTCTCCGCGCTCGCCGCTCTGCTAGCAGCCGCACTAATCGTTAGGAGGTTAGGAGGAAAGCTCACCTAAGAAATTTTCGACATCATTTTTTAATAGCAACTCCTTCCAGCCCTTCTTTCCTTCTTTACTAAGGGGAAAAGCAATAAAGGGGTACCTCTAAAGTCCCCTGATGAGGAAAGCTGCAGGCATATGCCTAGTACTATTAGCCTTGCTGCCTATCGCTGCTGCGAGCCCCCTTAGGGTCACCACCGACAAGTCGACGTACAGCCCGGGCGAGACCGTTACAATCAGGATAGAGGGTCAACCGAACACGGTCTACGGTGTTCAGGTAGTGGACCCCGAAGGAGCGTACATAGGGTTGACGGAGGCCAAGGCGGACGCCAATGGCGTGGCGATAGTGTCGATAGGCATCCCCTCAGGGGCTAGGCTGGGCACCTACACGGTCTACGTTTCCGGTGGCGGCGAGACTGCCAAGGCGACGTTCAATGTTGCTGCTCCCTCGCCCGCACCCTCGCCTGCTCCCGCGCCGGTCACGGTAGCGCCCTCCGCAGCTGCTGCTGTTGCTTTGAGCTCGGCAAAGACCAGGTGCCTGCTCCTGCTGCGCGTGATAACGGGCCTCAGCGGGAGCCTGCGCCTGCTGGGCCTGGAGGGGGTGCTGGCGAACGTCACCGCCGCCCTGAAGGATCTTAACGCGACGCTGCAGGAGGCGGAGGCGAAGATGGCGGCCGGTGACTACTCGGCCGCGGGCAGCCTCGCCTCCCAGGCGTCCTCGACGGCGGGCTCACTGATCGAGCAGGCGTTCAGCCTGGCGGTGGGGGCGCTGCAGAGCCACGCCGACCGCCTGGGGAACGCGACGAGCGACTGGCTGGTGCTCTCGCTGCTGAACATCACCAGGAGGCTGCTCGCGGAGGTTTCGCCGCGCTACATCGACGCGTCGCTGGTGAACGTGGACGTCTCTGTCAAGGTGCTGCTCGCCGCGGGCCGGCTGGTGAACGCCTCGAGGCTTGAGAGCAAAGTCGCCAACCTCACGAGGAGCCTCGAGGAAGCCCAGAGCCTGCTGAGGGTGGCCCAGGAGAGGATTAGGGTGCTGGAGGGCAACGTCACGCTGCTGAGGGGCATCAGCGAGCAGCTGCAGGCGCAGCTGACCGAGGCCCGGAGCGCGCTCTCGGCGTCGCAGAGCGAGGTGCAGCGGCTGAGCGCCGAGAACGAGCGGTTGAGGGCCAGGGGCGAGGAGCTTGAGCAGCAGGTGGCTAGGCTCTCCTCGCAGGTTACCACCCTCACCGCCCTCGCCGCTGCGGGCGCGGCGGCCGGGTTCGCCGCGGGCTACCTGCTCAAGCGGCGGAAGTAGCTAGCTGGGTCGGCTTCCAAGTTTTTTCACGCTCACTCTGATGTAGCGGCGGGCGGCCGCCAGTGCCATGGCC
>JAGDWA010000134.1 GCA_023269735.1 Thermofilum sp. | reverse complement strand
GCTCGTTATGAGGGCCGGGTCCCCCCTGCTGAGCGGCCCGATCTCAGACGCCCACGTGTCGGCGGCGGAGTAGGCCATCGCAGCGACGGCAGCCTGCTTCAGAACCCCCTCCCACTCTCCCCCGAGCGCGAGAGGGATCACCGCTAGGATCGTCGGCACGGCACCGCTGCCCAGCACCTGAGCAGCCCCCCTACCCCCCTTCCTCTCGGCAGCCCCCTTCTTCTCCTTGAGCCCGTAGCCGAGGAGCGTGAAGGCGGAGGAGCTGGAGAAGAAGAGCAGCATCAGCACGAAGAGCCTCACGTCGGCGAGGATCAGCGTGAAGGCTATGAGGAGGGCGGAGGCGACCCCCCACCCGTCAAGGCTCCTGAACTTCTTGGCGACGATCGCCGCAACGATCGCCAGGGCCGCGCAGGCGGTCAGCGCTGCCGGCGATGAACCCATCGGGGGCGGGGCTGGGACTCCCTTAAAAGTTCTCCCCCCGCCGTTGGGGACAGTTTTTTAAGGCCGTTAAGCCCATGTGGCGCGTGCCGATAGAGTACGATGAGAGCCTAGTGAAGGAGCTGAAGCAAGCCCTCAATGCGATGACCAACCCGGCCAGGCTGCTGTTCTTCTACGACCCTTCTAGCGAGTGCGAGCACTGCGATGACATCAGGGACATCCTGCGCCTGCTGACCCTAGCGTCGGACAAGGTGAAGGTTGTCGAGCTGACGAAGGACTCAGCGGAAGCCAGGCGGCTGGACGTCCAGATGTTCCCGGCGATAGTCGTCCACGGGGTCGAGGAGTATAACGTGCGCTTCTTCGGGACGCCGGCCGGGTACGAGTTCGGGGCCCTGGTCGAGGACATCATCGACGTTTCTCGGGGTCAGCCCAGCAAGCTCTCCCCCCGGCTCTCAGATGCGCTGAGGAAGCACGTCGTGAGGAGGACGCGGATCAAGGTCTTCGTCACTCCCACGTGCCCCTACTGCCCCCTCGCCGTGCGCACTGCCCACCGCTTCGCGATGGTGAACCGCCTCATCTTCGGCGACATGATAGAGGCGCTGGAGTTCCCGGAGCTGGCTGAGGCTTACGGGGTGTACGCCGTGCCCAAGATCGTGATCGAGGTGGACGGAGAGGACAGAGTCGAGTTCGAGGGCGCCGCGCCGGACGCGTACTTCGCTTCCGAGGTGCTGAGGGCCAACGGCGTCGACCCCAGCAGCGCGGGCATAACGGTGAGGCCGCTGAGGTAGAACCCATGGGGGACAGGGAGGTAATCCCGGTTCACGCCTACGGCTTCTTCACCGTGAGCTCGAACCTGGAGGTGAACGAGATCGTCGTCTACGAGTACGCGGACTACTCGAAGTACTACGCAAGCATCGTCAAGGACCTCGACCGGCTGAACGAGGAGCTCGGCAGGCTGGCGGCCAACATGCAGAGCTTCCTGGACGCAGAGGAGGTCGTCATCAACGGCGAGAGGGTGAGGCCCAGGGTCGTGGGGACTAGCCTCGGCTTCCGCGGCGACCCTGAGGAGCCTTATGTCGCGTTTTTCGTTCACTTCCGCGGGCGCCCGCGGAGGGGCCTCAACTACTACGAGAACATCTACGAGGAGGAGGTCGCCGAGTACCCTTACGAGGCCTACTGGGTCTTCCCACCCGAGGCTGTGGTCGAGAGCGTCGAGTGCTCTGGGTCGGCGGAGATCATAGAGGGGCGCATAGTCGCGATAAGGGTTGAGGAGGGGGAGAGGGTGGTCGGTTACGAAAAGATAATATTTAGGTTACCATAAAGGGGCGGCTGTGCAGAGGAGCCTTTATTAATGCTGCCCCCGCCAATTTGCCAGTGGGGCTGCTACCGTTCCCAGCGTACGTGGGACTCGACAATCTGAAGAGGGCTCTGCTGGTGCTAGCAGTCGATCCCTCAATCGGCGGCCTACTGATAGTGGGCCCGAAGGGCACCGGCAAGTCGAGCATAGTCAGGAGCTTCGCGAGGCTCCTGCCCACGACGGAGGTCGTCGCCGACTGCCCCTTCCGCTGCGACCCGAAGAACTACGACAGCATGTGCGACGTGTGCAAGGCCAGGGTCGAAAGGGGGGAGAAGCTCCCTATTGCTCTGACCCAGATGCCTGTCGTCGAGCTGCCGATAGGCGCCACCGAGGACGTGGTGCTCGGCACGATAAACATCGAGAGGACGCTAAAGGAGGGCAGGCTGGTATTCGAACCGGGGCTGCTCGGAAGGGCCAACAGGGGCATCCTCTACATAGACGAGGTCAACCTGCTGCCTGACCACATCGTCGACTCGATACTGGATGCTGCCGCGTCTGGCTGGCACACGGTGGCGAGGGAGGGGATCACGCTGCGGCACCCAGCCCGCTTCATCCTGATAGGTACCATGAACCCGGAGGAGGGCGAGCTGAGGCCCCAGCTCCTGGACAGGTTCGCGGTAGGGGTCCACGTCGATACGATCCGGGATCCGAAGCTGAGGGCGGAGATAGTTCGCAGGAACGTGGAGTACGAGAGGGATCCCAAGGGCTTCGAGGAGAAGTGGAGGCCGATAGAGGAGGAGATAAGGGGCAGGATCCTCAGGGCGCGCCAGCTCCTCCCCGAGGTCGAGGTCGACGACTCGATCTACGAGCTCGTCGCGAAGGTTTGCGCGCGGCTCGAGGTCGACGGGTACAGGCCCGACATCGTGGCCGTCAAAGTGGCTAGGGCGCTCGCAGCCCTTGAGGGGAGGACGAGCGTCAGCGAGGAGGACGTCCAGGCGGGGCTGGAGCTCGCGCTGAGCCACAGGACGAGGGCTGAGGGCCTGAAGCCCCCGCCCACCAGCGAGGAGATAAGGACGGCGCTCAGCGAGGCGCTGGGCAGGAGGCCCGCGGGCCAGAGGGAGGAGCAGGCCGACAAGAGGCCCTTCGACAAGTTTTTTCATAAGTGGGCGCCACTCCACAAGCAGGCTTTCTGAGGGGGCGAGGGGCTCCAAGCGAGATGCCATCATGTCGCTGCTAGCGCTTGCCCTCATAGCGGCGCTGTCGCTGTTCGACCCCCGGCTGGCCGCGCTCGCGATACTGGCCTGGCTCCTGTTCAGCATGCTGTTTGGGCGCGAGTCGCTGTACGCGGGCAGGAGGGCGATAATAAGGACTCGGAGCGCCGTCTACGCAACCTTCGCCGGGGGAGCGGACCTCAGGAGGATGCTGATCCAGACGTCGCGCGGCATGAGGATTCTGGGGGTTCGCGTCGGGCCGGAACGGATGATCGAGCTCGCCATCAACGTCTCCCGCAAGCGGGCGCGCTCCCGGGGCAGGAGGAAGGCGAGGGGTGCGTCCCTCACCGTAGACTACACGCTACCCCGCGGCCACTACTTCAGGCTCCACTTCCCCGCGACCCTGCGGCGGAGCGCCGCGCTGAGGGCCTTCCCGCGAATCACCCCCGAGGCGCTGCGCGCGCGCCTGATGACAGGCAGGGCCAAGGTCTCGCTGATCCTCGTGCTGGACTCCAGCGCGTCGATGATGTACTCCGTGAGGGGGATCCTCACCGCCCTACGCGCGATCGAGAGGGAGGCGAGGAGGTACAGGGATCGCGTGGCGCTCGTCGTGTGTAAGGGGTTCGGGGCCGCCATCCTCCAGCACCCCACCACCAACTTCAACTTGGTTCACAGCAAGCTGTCCAAGGTGGGCCTGGACGACTTCACCCCCCTCGCTGCCGGCATGTGGCTGGGCCTCAACGTGGCTCTCGCCGAGAAGAGGAGGGGCTACGAACCCATACTCGTCATAGTCAGTGACGGCAACGCAAACGTCCCCCTGGAGAGGCGGCGCGCCGGCTCCTGGAGGCCGGCGCTGGACCCCGCCGCTCAGTCAGTGCTCGACGTGGCGGCGCAGATAGCCAAGAGCGGGATCGAAACCCTCGTGATCAACACCAAGCACAGGGAGCCGTCCGTTGAGGCGGAGGGGATCCTCATGAGCGGCACCGAGCTGCTGGTGCAGGTCGCGCGCATGACCAGGGGCTCGTACGTGGGCGTCACCGGCTAAGCCGGCTCAGGAAGCGTTAGGGTTTTCCCCCTCCTCACCTGCAGCCGCCACGTGGAGTGGCGCGACGGCCTCATGGAGGAGGAAGTGCTGATAGTCCGCGAGAGCGGCAGATGGACTTTCGACTTCCACCGATCGGTGTTCGCGAGGGTCGTGGGGAGGAACATCAGGAATCTCCACCCCATTTCGATGAGCTCGCGGGGCGAGCGCGTGGTAGTGACCCTGAGCGAGGAGGAGGGCGAGGAGCTGCGAGCCTGGCTGCTGCTGAACTTGCACAAGGGCTTCTTCATCACGGAGCTGGAGTGCCTCGAGGCGAAGTGAAGGGTCCCAGCGTTTTGCCTCGAGCTTCTTGCTCTCCGGCCGAGATCCTACTAGCCAAAGGCTTTTAACAGCGAGCTTCAGGCGGTTGACGATGTCCGAGGTGGAGAGCGCGATAATGCGCCTGCTCAGGCCGCGCAGCGTGGCGGTGATCGGCGCCTCCAGGGACCCCTCCAAGA
>JAGDWA010000146.1:303-4530 GCA_023269735.1 Thermofilum sp. | reverse complement strand
ACACGGCGACGGCCGGCCTCTACGGGGGGCTCTTCAGCAACTGGACGGCCCTCGCCGTTGCCCTGCTGTCCTCGTGGGCGCTGGTTAAGTGGCTGGGGGGCAGCGGGCTCCGCTGGCTGGCCGCGCACCTCGCCCTCCTCGCCGCGGCTGCCGGGATCCACGTCTACATGGGCGCCGTCTACTGCGCTGCCTCCTCGCTCTTCCTCCTCACCACCCTGCCGGCAGCCGGGCGCCGCCGCAGGGCAGCCCTCGCGCTCCTCCTGCAGCTCCTGCTCGCCGCAGTCGGCTTAAGCGCCGCCGATGCCTTAGCCCGCTCGGTGGGGACTTGCCCCCCGTCTGCGATCGTCAGAACGAACGTTAACCTGTGGGTGGGGAGGCTTCGGTCGCTCCGGCTCTTCTCACGGGAATGGTGGAGCGACTTCTGCTTCGCGGTGTACAACTACGCCGCGACGGCTGCGCTGGACCCGAGCGTGTGGCTGCTCGCAGCCCTGGCTGCCGCGGTGGCTGGCGGCCCCGGCGGAGCTCTGCTCGCGGCTTGGATGCTGGTCACGGCCGGGCTTGCGCTCGCCGCGCCGTTCAACCTCATCTACAGGTCCCTCTACGACTTCCCCTTCTCCGTAGCCGAGGCGGCCGGCCTCTCGCTCCTAGCTTCGGCGGTGGGGAGGAGGGCGGGGGGCCGTGCGGCCGAGCTCGCGGTGGCGGCCGTTCTGGCCTTCAAGCTCTGCTACGCGCTAGCGTTCGCGGCGGGGTTAGCCTCTTAAGCGCGCTCGAGCGGAGAGGGCGTGCGTCGCCTAGCGCTCCCCGCGCTGGCGCTTCTGGCCTGCGCCGCTCTCGCTCAGCCCGGGGAGGAGAGGGTGGTCCAAGCCTTCAAGCTCCTCGCGCAGTTGAGCGCCGAGGGGGTGGACGTGAGCAGCCAGGTCGCGAGGCTGAACAGGGCGCTGGAGCTGTACCGCGAGAACAGGACGAGCGAGGCAGACGCACTCGTCGCGGGGGTGGTAAGGGATTCGGAGGCGCTTGAGCTCCAGCTACCCTACTACAGGCTGGCTAGGTGGGTCGGGCTGGGGGCCTCCGTCGCGGCCCTCGCCGCTGCGCCGCCGCTGTTCTACTACCTCTTCCCCCGGCTCTACGCTCTGGCGTGGGCGTACGCGAGGAGGAGGTGGCTGGTGAGGAGGGTGGGGAGGCGTGGTGCTGGACGATGAGGTCCTGGCGGTGCTGACCGCGATTGTCACCGTCGCCAGCGCCATCGGCATCGCATCGCTCATCCCCAGGAACCCGGAGCCCTTCGTGGCTATAGGCCTGCTGAGCGAGAGGGGCGTGATCGGGGGCTACCCGCGCCTGCTGGGGGAGCCGGTGCGGCTGCGGGTCTTCGTGGCCAACCACCTGGGGGAGGTGGCGATGCTGAAGGTGGTGGCGAAGCTGGGGGCCCGCGGCCGCTTGCCCACGAGCGAGGCCCCCCTCGACGCGCCGCCCGTCTGGGAGCGCGCGGTGATCCTCGGCCACGGGCAGAACGCGACGATCCCGGTCCAGCTGGTGGTGGAGCGCGAGGGCCTGAACGTGGCCCTCGTCTTCGAGCTGTGGGCGTACGACGCGTCGAGGGGGGCGTGGGTGTACACGGGCCGCTGGTGCCACCTCTACGTCAACGTGACGAGGGGGGCCCCGTGAGGCCGCTCTGGGAGCTGGTGGAGGAGCGCGCCAAGCGCTCGGGCCTGCTCAACGCGTGCCTGGAGCTTTACCGCTCCTGGGCCTCGGGGGAGCTCGAGCTGGAGGACCCCAGCCCGCCTACCACCCTCGCCCAGTACCTCGCCAGGCCGGATTACAGCCTCTGGCTCTGGACCACCGCATCGCTCGCCTTGGCCACGGTCGCGGTGGTGGCTGCGACGGAGGGGCGGGGCGGCCCCCTCATGCCCCTCCGCTACGTCCTGGGGACGGTGTTCGTGCTGTTCCTGCCCGGGTACTCGCTCGTCGAGGCCCTGTACCCGAGGGGGGATGAGCTGTCCCCGCTGGAGCGCCTCGCCCTCTCCATCGGCCTCTCGCTGGCGCTGGTCCCCCTCGTCGGGCTCCTGCTCAATTACACGCCCTTCGGGATACGCCTATACCCCGTCCTCGCCTCCCTCTCCGCCCTCACGCTGTGCTTAGCCTTTATAGGGGCGCGCAGGAAGCTGGCGTACGCCAGGCTCGCGTTAAGGGGTGGTGGATCTGCCTCAAAGGGCTAAGCTCATCGCTGCGACCCTGGGCGTCTGGGGCGCTGCGCTCGCCGCTTACTCGTACTGGGTGCTGGGGAGCGTCCCCCTCACCGCGCTCGGCGTAGGGGCCGTCATCGTGGCCGCGTCAGTGCTGTCGACGTACGAGGAGTCGCCGTACCCCGAGGCGGCGAGGGTGCTGCTCGAGGCCTACGCGGCGAACGTGGCGAGGCTCCTCGAGGAGTTCGGGGCCAGCGAGCCCGCCAGCGGTCTACGCGCGCGAGGGAGTGGCCGTGATCCCGCTCAGCGGCAAGCCTCTTGAGGGCGCGAGGCCGAGCCCCGAGAGGCTCCTGAGCGGCGCTAGGGGCGGCTACTTCCTCTCCCTCGCCCTCCCCCGCCTCGCGGTCGGGGGCGGGGACCCGGAGGCCGCGCTCTCGCCGCTGCTCGTGGACGCGCTCGGCCTCTGCGACGGGGTGAGGGTGCTGCGCGCGGGGGACCGCATCATTGTCGAGGTCGCGAGGCCCAAGGTGCGGGGCGGGGCCGCGCGCTTCGACGCGGTGCTCGGCCCCCTCCCCGTCCACCTGGCCGCCGCCGCGCTGGCGGCCTCCCTGGGCGAGGACCTGAGGCTGGAGGGCTGGAGGCGGGAGGGCGGCTCGCTCGTGGCCACGCTAAGGGTGGTGGGGGGTGCTGGAGAAGGATAGGCTCTTCAACGCGCTGCTGGCCGCGCTCTACGCAGTGACGGTACCAGCGCTCGCGGCCCTGGGGGAGCGGAGGCTCGACGCGTACCTGTCCCTCTTCACGCTCGAGTACGCGGCCCTCTACGCGCTCCTGAGGCCCCGCAGGAGGGGCAGGGAGCTGCTCCTCCCCCTCCTCCTCGCGGCCTTCGCCTACTTCGTGGCGCGCAGGGTGCTGGAGGTGCTGGGCCTATGAAGCGCGCCGCCGCGCTGGCAGCCGCGCTGCTAGCGGCGCTCGCCCTGGCCCTGCCTCGCCACGTGAACCCCGATGAACTGGGCGCGCGGCCGCCCGACCCACAGGCCCTCGCCCTCGCCCACCAGCTGCTGGCCCAGCTGATAAGGTCGGGGAACCTCCCCAGCGCGAGGGGCTTGGCCAAGCTCCTGGCGAACGCCAGCGCACCGGGCGACCTGGCCTACGTCCTCTCCCGCTTCTACGAGCTGACCGCGGCCGCGGTCGAGGAGCTCAACGGCTCCCGCGCGCTCCTCGACCTCGCGAGGAGCGCGGCGCTCCGCGGGGACCCGGGCTTGGCGAAGGCCCTGCTCGGCGAGGCGCTGAGGGCGCTCGCGAGGGCGAACGTGACCCTGTACGGCCTGGAGGAGGCGGCGGGGGAGGTGGAGCGCAGGCTCCGGGCCCAGGCCCCGCTGGTGGCGGCCGCGGTGGCCGAGGTCGTCCGGGCTTACGCCGGCGAAGCCCGCGCCGTCAACGCCTCCCTCCACGGCCTGGAGGGGACGCTCGTCACGCTCGAGGCCCCCAGGGAGGCTTGGGTCGGCTCCTGGGTCGAGGTGAAGGGCTCCCTCCAGACGGCTGGCGGCGAGCCCCTCCCCTCCAGGAGGGTGATCGTGGTCGTCGGCGGCGCCCCGGCCGGCTCAGCCACCACGGACGGTGAGGGGCGCTACCGGCTCGCAGTCAGGATCCCGTTCGTTTACGAACAGAGCCTGAGCGTGTCCGCCCTCTACCTGCCGGAGGGCAGCGACGCGGAGAGGTACAGGCCCTCCGCCTCGGATCCGGTGAGCGTGAGGCTCCTCTTCGCGAGGCCCCTCCTCGAGGCCTCGGTGGAGCCCGAGGTCGCGCTACCGGGCGACGAGGTGAAGGTCGTGGTGCGCGCCAACGTGTCGGGCGTCCGCGTGTTCGTCTCCGCCCTGGGGGCGAGGCGGGCGCTAACCCTCCGCGGCTCCACGGGCGAAGCGGTGTTCAGGGTGCCCGAGGACGCAGCCGAGGGGGCGCACCTGGTGGCGGTCGAGTCGGAGCCCAACGGCACGCTGGGGCCCGCCGCGGCGGTAGCGTGGCTGCGAGTCGTGAGGATCGCCACGCA
>JAGDWA010000146.1:0-263 GCA_023269735.1 Thermofilum sp. | reverse complement strand
GGAGGCCCCCCGCCTAGTGCTGGCTCCCATCCCCTTCCGAATCACCGCTTGCGTCAGCGCGCCGAACGGCACGGCCCCGAGCAGGTACGTGCTAGCCGTCACGCTCCAGGGCGCCCGTGCTGAGGTTGAGGCGGGCGGGCGCTGCGCGACCATCCAGCTGACTCCTCCGCTCGCGTCGGCGAGCGGCCCGGCGCGGCTCGAGGTCGTCGCCACCCCGCTGGACCCGCGCTTCAGGGCCGCCTCGTACAGCGCGGAGGTGCGGC
>JAGDWA010000019.1 GCA_023269735.1 Thermofilum sp. | reverse complement strand
CGTCGCCTTCAGGCAGGGGGGCGCCGTCTGCGTGGGCTTCGCGGCGCTCGAGGCCCGACCCCCCTAGCTGGCGCCCCGCGGCCGGGCGACAGGTTAATAATCCCGAGGTCGGCGTCAGACCGTGGAAACCGTCATCGAGTACGCGGCGGTCGGGCTGCTCGTGCTCACGATCCTAGCGGTCTCGGCCCACATGATGCGGGTCCCCACCTCCACCCTGGAGACGGTGAGGGAGGAGCAGCTGTACACGGTGGCGGAGAGGGTGATGGACAAGATCCTGCTCACCCCCGGCTCGCCCCCCGACTGGGGCACCAACATCGCGGTCAACGCCAGCAACCTGCAGGACTTCGGCCTCGCCCTCGCCGGCAGCAGGGAGCCCTACAGGGTCGACCCGGACAAGGTGATGAGGCTGGCGAACCTCTCCACGCTGCCCAACCCGCTCCTCCTGAACTCCAGCAGGCTCGCCGAGCTGCTGGGGATCAGGGAGTACGGCTTCCGGCTCAGGATCGTGCTGCTGCTCACCGTGAAGATAGCGCCCACCGGCTACTACAGCTACCAGCAGCTCACCTTCGCCTCCAGGTTCAGGGTGCGCGTCGAGAACCCCCAGGGGCTCGGCATCCCCAACGCGAACGTCACGGGCATGTACGTGGTCGTGAGGGTGCAGCCGGGGGCGTCCGAGGGCTACGTGGAGGCGAAGGCCATCTTCACCAGGAGCTCGACGACGGACGCCCTCGGCGAGTGCGAGCTGGACTTCACGCCGGACCTCCAGGCCTACTTCAGCGACCCCCGGAACAGGCCGGACAAGTGGTACTTCTCCTTCCTGATCGTCCGCGCCGACTGGAGGGGCTTCGTGAGCGTCGCCGGCTACGCGACGAACTACCGGGGCGACGCGCCGGCGGAGGGCTACATCATCGGCAACTACGTCTTCGTGGATAGGAACATAGGGCCCACGCCGATCAAGAAGGGCAACAGGGTCTCGGGCGCGGTCCACGTGAAGGACGACCTGCTGCAGGCGGTGCCGGAGTACCAGGAGCTGCTCAACTTCACCACCGTCGTCTGGTGCAGGGACTCCACGGGGAACTTCAGGAACGACGACCCCCTCTGCAACAACGCCGGGAGGGTCCTGCCCTCCGCCGTGAAGTGGTACCTGGTCGGCTACATCAGGTACGTGGAGCCCCTCGCCAGCCACGTCTTCATCTTCGCCACGTTCCGCGGCAACCCGGTGGCGATAGTCGTCAGCAGGGTGCCCAGCATCGACATCGCCTACGGCCCCAAGGGGGCGGCGCCGGCCAACGCCGTGCGGGTCACCAGGATGTGCACCGTGTACAACTACCCCTTCCTCGTCGAGCTGACGATCTGGAGGTGGGTGGAGGGCTACCCGTAGGTGGGCGGCGTGGGGAGGAGGGGCCAGGTCAGGATCGTCGAGGCGGTCCTCGCGGTCTCCATGGTCGTGGCGGTCATACTGCTGCTGATGCACTTCACCCGGCCCCTGAGGAGCGTGTTCATCAGGGAGACCAGCGACCTCAGGAGGCTCGGCTACAACCTGCTGAACAACCTGGCCGAGAACCGCATCTACGAGAGGGTGCTCTCCGACCTCATCTACGCCGCCAACGCCTACTTCGCCCAGCAGGGCGCCTGCCCGCCCGGCGGCGGGAGCCGCAGGCTCGACGACCTGGCCTTCTTCGCGAGCGCGATCCTGCCCCAGGGGCTCCTCTTCAGGATCGACGTGTACACGGTGCACCACGCGCTGCGTAACGGCAGCGCCGTGGTCTGCCCCCTGGGCTACGCGGCGAACTACGACGTGGGGAGGGTGGCGCTCACCGAGGCCGAGCCCCTCGTCTACACCTACGTCTGCACCGGCGACCCCGACAGGGTGAGGGGCTCCGTCCTCCTCATCCACCTGACGATCGGCTACTCGGGCTGAGGTGGGGGGCGTGGCGCGCGCCGGGCGCCGGGGCGCCCAGATGCTCGTCGCCGCCGTGCTGGCCGTGGGCCTGATCGTGATGATGGTGCTCGTGAACGTGTACGAGATGCACTCCCTATTCCTCAGGACGAGGAGCCCCGTCGTCAGGGAGGTGGTCGCGGCCGTAACGGCGGACTTCAAGAGGGCGCTGGAGGCGATGCTCGCCCTGGCGACCAGGGCCTACTTCAACTACACCGAGTTCGCGGACTTCACCGAGCGGTTCGCCAGCTACGGCATGTCGATGTACAACAGGCACAACTTCACCGTGGCGAGGGGGGTCGCGCTGGCGTTCCTCGAGTACTGGAGGCAGTCGGTCGTCAAGGCGTACGGCGCCTACGGCGTCCAGGTCTCCTACGAGCTCCTCCGGCTCGACCTCAGCAGGGAGCTCGGGAGGCCCAGGAGCGTCTACAGCCTGATGAAGGGCTACTGGTACCTGCCCACCTCCGGCAGCTACGCGTGTGCGAAGCTCCGCCTCAACCTGACGGCCCTCGGCTTCTACAACTGGGAGAGCGACGTCTTCGTCGGCCTCACGCTGACCGTCTACAGGAGGCCGGTCGCCGTCACCAGCGCGAACACGACCATCGTGATCAACGTGAGGCAGGACGGCGACATCGACTACTCCACCAGCCCGCCCAGCGTCCGGGGCAGCCCCTACGGCAGGCTGATCACGGGCGGCTGGATCCGCGTCTACTACCCCGAGAGGGACGCCCAGGGCAGGTACACGGGGGCCTGGAGGCTCGCGAGGATCAAGGACGTGACGTACGGCGGCATGGGCAACTACACGGTCACCTTCGAGCCCGCGGTCGAGGTGCTGACCGACCCTCTGACCGGCGAGCAGTACGCGCCCCTCATGGTCGTGGTCTCGGACGAGAGGGGCGTCGTCGTGGAGGCCTCGACCTACGGGTACCTGGTCATCGCCCTGGAGAGGAGGACCCCGGACACGCTCGTCTACTACGACTCCTCACGGGAGAAGCAGACCCTGGCGAGGCCGAGCGACATCAGCAACGAGGTCTACACGCTCGAGATGGGCAGCGACCTGGCGCTCTACTGGCTCGGGCAGAGGCTGCCCGTGGACCCCGCCCTGAGGCTGCCCCCCTTCCCCTACGTGCCCATCAAGCAGATCAGGGTCAACGCCTCGCTCGACGGGACGCCCAGGACGCTCGTGGAGAGGCCGATCCAGTACGAGAACTGGACCACCACGCTCTGGAGGCCCGCGAACGTCCCCGTGGACCTGCCCGTGGGGCTCGCCGACCCCCAGCTGGACTTCGCGAAGGGCGATAGGTACAACACGAGGCTCGTCTTCCAGGTGGGGTTCCCCTCGGCCAGCGTCAAGAGGCAGCTGGTCGCCCTCTGGTGGCTCGACGACCTCGACGCCGAGCCCGCGGCCTACCCGACGCAGATAAGGTACGTGAGGGACCAGGCGCACAAGGACGTCTGGCACCCGCTCTACGACGTCGAGTTCGTCGACCTGGAGCACCCCCAGTCCAGGGGCTACGCCAACTACGGGGGCGTCGCGGCGCTCGTGCTGCGGGACCCGGTCACCGACTACGCCCTCGGCCCCTACAACCTGCACGCCTTCGACGTCTACGGCGGCTACCTGGGCCGCTACAGGCCCTACGGCACGTGGAACGTGTACTACAGCTACATGAGGTACAGCTGGATCCAGGCGCCCATCAGGATCTTCGCGGTGCTGAACACGACGCTCGTGGGCAACGTCTACGCGGGCGGCGACGTGAGGGGCGACTACTACGCGACGCTCGCCATCGTCCAGGTCGTGAACGGCACCAGGTACGTGCCCATCATCACCTACGTGTACTGGCTGAAGTCGCAGGAGGGCAAGGGCTACTGGATGGCGGCCGAGATGGGCAGGGGCGTCGCCGACTGGTTCCTGTACCTGACCGCGGGGCTCCAAGCCGTAGGTGGCGTGAAGCTCCAGAACTGGACCTACAACTCGCCCTTCCCGTGGAGGAGCGATCCCCCAGTCGAGTGCTACCCCGACCCCGGCGTCATGCTCGCCCACTGGAGCAGCAGCCTCGGCAGGGCCCTGGTCCTCAACTGGGCCGGGGTCCGGGCGCTCAGCAGCGTCGGCGGGAGCAATGCTAGGTTCTGCACGACCAAGTTCGCGCCGAGCGGCGAGAGGCAGGGCTCCATCGAGTACGCCTTCTGGCCCTACAACGTCGAGGAGACGGTGGGCGCGGGGACCCTCGTCAGGTTCTGGGCGGTGATCTTCGACTTCCGCGCCGCGGGCCCCGGCTTCCTGAGCACCTCGACGACGGACATGTGGAAGAACGCCTACATCTACGCGCCCATGTTCCTCGAGGCGTACGCGCCGATCGTGAGGCCGCCGTAGCGCCCAGCGCGCGTGCGCCCCCAGCTCGCTAGGCCGCATCGGTCTCCATCGCAGCGAGAGCACCCATCCGATGTGCCGCGCTCACGCGCCGGCTGGGCGCGAGGGCTGCCCCGGGAAAGGAGCAGAAACTAAAAGAGATTTAGAAAAAAGAAAAGAAAGAAAGGATTGGTGCGTTTTACGGTAGGGTTGCGAGCTTCGGGTACTCCTTGCCGCCGGTGGTGTGCAGCTTCACCTCGATGCTGACGCCCGGACTCAGCGTGGTCGTGCCGCCTATCGTTCCACCCCTTACCAGATTGAAGATACAAGTTATTTGCTGGCCCGGATTTACAGGAATTGATATTTGCTGCTGTAGGTCCACATCACC
>JAGDWA010000040.1:2049-4676 GCA_023269735.1 Thermofilum sp. | reverse complement strand
TGGCTCAGCGCCCCGAGGACTACGACCGGCAGGTCGCGCGGGTCATCGAGAGCGCAGTGCCGTACGAGGAGGCGTGGAGGAGGGCCCTCGAGTACGTCGGCAGCTTCCCCCGCAGCGTGCTCGAGGACCCGCAGGAGTTCTACCGCAGGGTCTACGAGCCCGTGAGGGACGAGTTCGTCGAGAGGGTCGTCAGGGGGAGGGGTAGGGCCGGCGCGACCCTCGACGCCTTCTTCAGCCAGCCTTGAGGACCCTCTCCGCGAACAGCCTCAGGAAGCCGGCCCCGACCGTACGGGGAAAGTGGGTGTTCCCAGCAAATGGGAAGGGTGGCGCGGCGAGGGAGAGGGTTTGTAAGGGGCCACGCGTAGCGGTCACCGGGAGCAATCAAGGGGTTAGAAAGCGCGCTGAGCGGTCGCGTGCTGGTAACGTTGGCAACGCAGTTCGCCGGGCGAGCGCGTTGCTGCGTTTCGGGCAGAGGGCGTCAGGTAGAGGGGGGCGCTGGGCCACCGCGGGCGGGTCGTGCAGGATCGGCGCGCGCCCTCACGTTGCCGTACACCGTCGTGACGGCCACCAGCTCCAACTCGGGCGATAGGCAAGCCAGGGCGTCGCCGATGTCGGTGTCGATGGCCGCCCTCAGGCGCACGCCCCTCTGGCGGGCGGGGTCCTTTACGGCTTTCGTATTACCTTGACACTGATATAGTAGCATTAGCATTTTTTAAAGCCTGCCCCCCGCAGGCCTCCTATGAGGCTGCGGGCGACCGACGCCGCCGTGATCGCGCTGAGCGCCGCCCTCTGGTCGGTCCTGAACGCCACGCTTGCTCCGATCTTCTGGCAGCTGACCAGGCTCCCCATCCTCTGCGACACCATAGCCGTGGTCTCGCTGGCCGTGGCCCTCTGGCGGGTCAGGAGGCTGGGGGCTGCCACTCTCACCGGCCTGCTGGCCACCGCCCTCAACTTCGCTCTGAGGCCCGGCGCCACGCACTTCCTCGGCTTCACGGCGGCCAGCCTCGTCTACGACCTCCTCGCAAGGGCGGTGGGCTACGGCAGGTGCTTCTCAGCGCGCTACGGCCCCGCCCTCCAGGCGGCGGTCGGGACGGTCTCAACGTGGGCGGCCGGCTTGATCATCGGCGCCTTCTTCATGGGCGGCAGCGTGCCGATCCTCTACTTCTCAGCGCTCCACGCCGTGGGGGGCTTAATAGGCTCGACCATAGGAGCAATTCTGATAGGATCAGCAGAAAGAAGGTTGAAACCGTAACAGGATATTCCTTAGGTTTGTTTACCTCCTCCTCATGAACGTCCTGACGAGTATGAGGACGAGGACCGCGGCGACCACCCCCCAGGCGATGAGCACGATCTGCTCCGGCCTCAGGCCCTTGGGCTTGGGTTGCGCGGCCTCGATCTCCGCCGGGAAGAGGTAGTAGAGCGTCATGGCGACGGCGACCATAGCCTGCTCATCGATCGGGTTTGCGGCCCAGCCGCCCCAGAGCAGCGCGCCCCTGCCGATCTTGTAGGCCACGCAGGAGTAGGCCGTGACGTTACCACTCTGCCGAACGTAGAAGGCCCAGAGCATCGGCGCGTTGGTGGTCAGGGGCCTCGGCGCGTTGGCCGAGTCGGGCAGGTTGTAGCCGAGGACGTCGAACACGTGCCTCCCCAGGTCCGTGATCTGGGGGGCGCCGCCGGCCGCTTCAGGCCACGCGGTCGCGACGATCCCCAGCCAGCCCCCCAGCGTGTCGAGGCCGGCTGGCCCCGTCGTGAGGAGCGCCCAGTCCCAGGTCCCGTCGGGCCTCCTCGTGTAGTTGTACGTGACGTAGAAGAAGCCGTAGCCTATCGGGTTGACCCAGACCCACCCCTTGTACATGATGTTCATCGCCAGGTCCCTGTAGAACGTCTGCCAGTCCGTCCCGTACTTCGGGGGCACGGGGACGAGCTCGCCGTGCGCGTTGATGATTACTGCGTCCTGGGGGGCCTCAGTGAATATCCTCTCCCACCTCTCGATCGAGTCGATGACCACGACGTTGAACTGCAGGTTGAGGTCCTTGGCCGCGCTGCTCAGCAGGTCCTGGATGCGCCTGGTCAGCACGTCGGGGGTCGTCCACCAGCCCTGGGACTCCCGGACGTCCAGGATGTAGATGGTGGGCTGGGCGAGGGCTGCGTAAGCCAGCAGGGCCGCCGCGCAGAGTGCCAGGAGGGCGCGCCTCATCGCGTGGTAGCGGCGCCCTCTCCCTTATAGGGCTTTCACCGCTAAAGCCTTAAGCAAGGGGCGGGGCCGCCGGGGCTTCGGGCGGACCCCCCTGAAGCCCCGCAGGGTGGGTCTCAGGCCCATTGCACCCGGCGACCCCGGCTGTGTGGAAGGGGGAGGGGTAGATATAGGTGGCGCATCTCTAAAACCCAGAAGCCGCGAAACGGATAAGAGGGGCTCCTGCGATCTCGCCCGGAGTGTCGGGGAGGGCATCGTCGCTGTGCCTGCGGTGCAGGGGGGCGAGGGGGCTCTGCGGCGCGCCAGCCTGCCCCGTCTTCGACCTGTGGCGCGCGGTGGAGTCAGTGAGGGTCCCCGCCGAGAGGGTCCTCGAGGGCTCCTCGCCCCCGTCGGTCTTCGTGGGGAGGGTCGGCTACCCCCGCGTGCGCGTGGC
>JAGDWA010000040.1:0-2039 GCA_023269735.1 Thermofilum sp. | reverse complement strand
GAGCCTCTACGACGCGCCGGAGCGGTGGCTCGAGCTGGACCTGAGGGAGGTCCTCGAGATGAGGCTGGGGCTCGTGAGGGGTGTGCTGACCATCGACGTGAGGAGGGGGCGCGGCCTCGAGGACCTGCAGCTGCTGGCCCTCTCCTCCAGGCCCGTCGAGGTCGAGCTGAGGCTCTCCAGGCCCCCGAGGCCCTCCGTGAGGCTGGACGCCCTCGCCCCGCCCCTCGGGCCCGCCGCGCCGGCCGAGTCCTTCCGGCTCCTCGAGGACCCCAAGGTGCCCAAGCCCCTCGAGAGGGCCTTCCTGGACGGCGACATGAGGGCGGAGGAGGCCATCCTCTACCTCTACCGCAGCGGCGCGCCCGTCTCGGCCATCCAGCGCGCGCTGTCCGTCGGGGCGCTGGGGGCCGCCAGGGACCGGAGGCTCGTCCCGACCCGCTGGTCGATCACGGCGGTCGACGACACGCTCTCGCGCCACCTGGTCGAGAGGGTGAAGCGCCTCAGGGTGGTCGACCGCTTCCTCTTCTTCGAGAGGAGGCACGCCCACAACACCTTCGTCGCCATCATCGCCCCCGCGCCGTGGAGCTACGAGTGGATCGAGGCCTGGTTCCCCCACACGACCTGGAACCCCGGGCTGACGGTGGAGGTCGAGGGCGACTGGGAGGGGTACCGCGGGAGGAGGACCTACGCCTCGCTGGGCGGCTGCTACTACGCGGCCAGGCTGGCCACGGCCGAGTACATGGTGAGGGAGGGCCTCCAGGGCGCGGCGATCCTGATCCGCGAGATCTACGAGGGCTTCTTCCTGCCGATCGGCGTCTGGTTCGTCAGGGAGAGCGTCAGGGCCCTCTTCAGGTCCCGGCCCGAGCGCTACGGGAGCCTCCGCGAGGTCCTGGAGCGGCTCGGCAGGGCGACGAGGCTGCCGCTGGGCGTGTGGCTGGCCAAGTCCCGGCTCCTCAGGGCGCTGGCCGCTCAGGAGCGCCTGGAGGCCTGGCTATGAGCGTCGAGTACAGGAGGGTCAGGGTCTCCAGCGCGCTGTCCAGGTCGGGCCTCTACGACCTCGACTACGCCTACAACCCGTACGCCGGCTGCGCGCACGGCTGCCTCTACTGCTACGCGCGGGCCTTCACCAGGTACAGGGACGCGGCGGAGCACTGGGGCCGGGTCGTCTACATCAAGGAGAACGCCCCCGAGGTCCTGGAGAGGGAGGTGCGTGCGGCCAGGAGGGGCGTCGTGGGGGTCTCCACGATCACCGACCCCTACCAGCCCGTGGAGGAGGGCGAGCGACTCACGAGGAGGGGGCTGGAGGTCCTCCTGGGGGCCGGGTTCCGGGTCAGCATCCAGACGAAGTCCGACCTGGTGCTGAGGGACCTCGACCTGCTCTCGAGGTACAGGCACCTCGTGGACGTGGGGCTGACGATCACCACGATGAGCCGGGGGGTGGCTGAGCTGATGGAGCCGGGCGCGCCTCCCCCCGAGGCGAGGGCAGCCGCGCTCGAGAGGCTCAGCGGGGAGGGCATCGAGACCTGGGTCTTCCTGGGGCCCATCCTGAGGGGGGTGAACGACAGCAGGGAGAGCATCAGGGCGGTCGCCGAGGTCGCGCAGAGGGCTGGGGCGAGGCTCTACTTCGACTACTTCAGGATGAAGCCCGGGCTCGGCAGGGCGATGGGGGCCATCCTGGCCAGGCACCCGCAGGCCCTCGACACCAGCTGGGCCTGGCGGTCGCGGGTCGCGAAGCTGGTCGAGAGGGTGTGCAGCGAGCTGGGCCTCGAGTGCCACCCCCCGAGGGCCCCCTCGAGGGCGGGGGGCGGGGACCTGACGCGCTTCTTTTAGGAAAAGGTTCTAAATCAGAGGGAGAATCCGCCGCGTAGCCCCCCGTAGACCTTAGCTCCCGCCGGGCCGGCCCCCCTCCAGCCGGCGCAGCGTGCCCTCGAGGAGAGGCGAGGGCGGGCGCGGCTCGCCCCTGAGGCCCCTCGCCGCAGCAGAAGCAGCCCGGCGCGAGGGGGGATGAGGCAGAGGGGACCCGTGACCCAGCTCCGCCCCAC
>JAGDWA010000118.1:2465-4688 GCA_023269735.1 Thermofilum sp. | reverse complement strand
CGCCGCCCCCCGGCCCCAGCCGCTCCGCCACGCCCACCGCGGCCACGGCGAGGTAGAGGTGGTCGGAGAGGTTCGTGTCGCCGCCCCACACGTGCGCCCCCACCTCCCTGCAGGCCTCCTCGACCCCCCGGAAGAGCCCGTCGGCGGCGTCGGCGGAGTCCTCGGGCAGGCCCAGGCCGAGGAGGACGCCGAGGGGCCTCGCCCCCTTCACCAGCACGTCGCTGAGCGCCGCCACCGCCGCCTTCCAGCCCACGTCGGCCGGCGACATACCGGGCAGCCAGTCGGTCGTCTCGTCGAACACGTCGATCTTCACGACGAGCGTGCCCCGCAGCTCCACCGCCTGCGCGTCGTCGAGGCCCAGCAGCTCCCTCGGGTCCCTCGTGAAGACCCTCCAAGCCCTAGCGATCAGCTCCTGCTCCACGGGAGGGGGTCGCCCCCTCGGTAAAAAGCCCTGCTACCTCCCCGCCAGGAACCTCCTGATCTCCTCGAGCCCCACCAGCACGGTGGCACCGATCACGAGCAGGGGCACCCTGGCCGTCCCGTACTCGAAGAGGAGCCAGCCCAGCAGCCCGCTCCCGCTCACGTCGATCCTCTTGTACTTGAGCCCCTGCTGCTTCAGCAGCTCCTCGGCCATCCTCGACTCCTCCCCCTCGTCGGCGAACAGCATCGCCACCTCCACTCCGGCCCCCGGGTCCCCCGCCAGCTGGAGGGGTGTTCTCCGCGGCAGGTGGGACCCCCGCGCAATACGCGCGTCGGAGCCCTGTAATACCCCGCGGGAATAGTGGGGCGAAACTGTTTCGAAAGCTTATGTAGCACCCCTCCGCCAGCCGCGCGTGATAATCTTCGCCACCGGGATCAGCGGGAGCGGGAGGCTCGAGTACCTCGAGGCGGCCGCCGCCAGGAGCGGCGGCAGGCTCAGGGTGGTCGACATAGGCAGGAGGATGTTCGAGAAGAGCGCGGAGCTGGGCATCGAGATACCCGAGGGCAAGATCCTGGACATGGACCCCTTCGCCCTCGACTACCTGCGCGCCGTCACCTTCGAGGAGCTCCTGAAGGAGGTCGAGCGGTACAGGGGGCCCGACAGCGAGGAGGACCTCGTGATCAGCACCCACGTCTGCTTCCGCTGGAAGAAGCACCTGGTCCCCGCCTTCAACCTCTACTACCTGAACCGGATCAACCCCGACGTCTACGTGACGATCGTCGACAACGCCTACGACATCAAGGCCAGGCTGGAGAGGACGCAGTGGCGGGGGAGGCTGAAGCTCAAGGACATCCTCGTGTGGAGGGACGAGGAGACCTTCGTCACAGAGATCCTGGCCGAGTACCAGAGGAAGCCCTTCTACATAATCGCGAGGAGGGAGCCGCCCGAGCTGCTCCTCAACATCGTGTACGGCGTGGAGAAGGCGAGGCTGCGGGGCGGCAGGGCGATGCTGAAGGCCTACCTCAGCTACCCGATCACCCACGTCCTGGGCGACCCGGAGCACTTCAGGATGAAGGACGAGGTCAAGCGCGAGCTGGCGGAGGCGGGGGTGATCGTCTTCGACCCCATAACCGTCGACGAGGCGAACCTCGTCGGACTGGCGGAGGCGGCGCTGGCGGAGGGGAGGGACGAGGTCGAGGTGGAGGTGGGCGGCGGCGAGAGGCTGCGGCTGAGCGTGCGGGAGATCCTGGAGGCGAGGGGCGACATCATAGACCAGATCGTGGCGCGCGACTACAAGCTGATCGACCAGTCCGACATGATCGTCGTCTTCTACCCGACGACGGCCGTGTCGCCCGGCGTCCTCAACGAGATCCACTACGGCTTCACCCACAACAAGGACGTCTTCGCGATCTTCCCCCACGAGACGAGGAGCCCCTTCTTCGAGTACTACACCACGTTGATCTTCAGGAGCCACAGGGAGCTCATCGAGCACCTCAGGCGCAGCGGGCGGCTCGCGGGGGGCTAGGGCCCGCGCCCCGCGTGGGAGAGGATCAGCTCGACCAGGTAGCCCTCCTCCCCCGGCAGCCCCTCGAAGGCCAGCCTGCCGTCGACGTAGAGGAGGGGGTACTCGACGTCCTCCTCCCTGTGCGAGACCTCCAGCCTCGCGCCGAGCTCGGACTCCAGGAACTCCCTGAGCTCGCTGAGCCACGCCAGCAGCGTGCGCACGTGGTAGTCGTCGCCCCTGCCCACCACCTCGACCCTCACTACGCGCGGCACGCCCCCACCCCGGCTGGGGCTACCCG
>JAGDWA010000118.1:0-2455 GCA_023269735.1 Thermofilum sp. | reverse complement strand
TTGCCCTCCCGCCTGAAACACCTCCTGGCCTCCCTATAGGCCGCGAGCGCCTCCTCCAGCCCCCTCTCGAACAGCCGGCCCTCGAACTCGACCAGCTTGACGCTGGTGAAGCCCTGGGACCGGAGGAGCTCGAGCAGGCGCTTGCCGGCGGGCGCCCAGCCGTAGGAGGAGAGGACGAGGAGGGGCATCGACCTCCTGTGCGGCAGCTTCCAGGCGATCAGCTTCGCCAGGTGCTCCGCCAGCGGGTGCGCCGAGGCCTCGTACGTCGACACTCCGAGCGCCAGCAGCTCCGCGTCTGAGGCGTCGGTCAGCACCTCGCTCGCCGGCGGGCGCTCCCGGTCCGTGAAGAGGTACTCGACGACCCTCCAGCCCCTGGCCCTCAGCGCCTCCCCGAGGGCCTCCAGCGCCCTCCCCACGTTGCCGTACGCGCTGACGCCGACGAGGACCGCCTTGCCCCTCTCCGGCTGCCCCGAGGCGACCCTGAGGTACTCCTCGACGACCCAGGAGGGCCTGCTGCGGTAGACGGTCCCGTGCGCGGGCGCGATGACCCTCGGCCCCGGTAGCGCCGCCCTGACCCTCTCGACCCCCTTGGGCACCCAGTCGATGTAGTGGCCGATCACCGTGACGACGTACTTCCTGACGTACCGGGACAGCTGGGCCAGGTCGGTCTGGTCGTCGAAGGGCGGGGGCGTCGAGTAGCTGCCGAAGATGTCGCAGGGGAGGAGCAGGCCCTCGCCCTCGACGGCTGTGACGATGGTGTCGGGCCAGTGGAGCCAGGGGGCGTGGACGAAGCGCAGCCTGACGCCCCCGATCTCGAGGGCCTCGCCGTCCGCGACCGGTTTGAACCTCTCGATCCCGTAGTGGGACCTCAGGATCCTTCCGGCCACCGGGTGGCCGACGAAGGTGGCCCGGGGCGCGGCCTCCGCGACGAGGCCGGCGGTCCCGGAGTGGTCGGGCTCTGCGTGGTGCACGACGGCAACCCTGATGTCGCGCAGGTCCGCGACGCGCCCGACGGCCTCAGCGAAGAGCTCGCCGAACTCCCGCTTCCACCCGTCGAAGAGCACCGCCCCCTCGGCCGTCAGGAGCAGGTAGGCGTTGTAGGTGACCCCCTCCGGCACCTCCCACATGGCCTCGAAGTACCTGACCGCGGTGTCGTCCACCCGCAGCAGGTACAGGTCCCCCGCGACCCTCTCCACGCAGACCCCTACACTCACGCCTCCCCTCGCGCGGCACCCCTCTTAAGGCTGCCCGGAGCCCGCCGACCCCCAGACGCTCTGGGCCTCGGCCAGGACCTCCGCCTCCCCCCTCCCGCTCTCGACGAGCTGGTGCTCCGCGTAACCCGGCTTCCTGCCGGCCGGCCTCGCCTGGACGAGCTCGACGGCCCGCCTCGTGGGGTGGGTCACGACGGAGACGTATGCCCTCACTATTGCCGCCACCGTCGCCTCCTGCAGGATGATCACCTGGTCGCTCAGCTCGATAATGAGGCGGAGGTGGGCGTGCCCCTCCGGGATGAAGGCCACGACCCGCCTCACGTCCTCGTTCCTGTAGACTCTCGCGCGCACGGGCCCCGGGGCTACCCCAATGTAAGCCCTGCGCGGTCACGCGAGGTCGGGCACCAGCACGACCAGCGACGCCCAGAAGAGGGAGACGGCGAGGGCCGCCGGCAGCACCCAGCCCGGTACTGCGAGGCCGAGGGCGAGGCCCCTCGCGGCCTCCATGCTCAGAGCGTAGGGGTTCAGCAGGGCCGCTGCGACCTGCAGGGGGAGGGGCAGAGAGGTTAAGGGGAAGTACAGGGGCGTCAGGACGAAGATCGTGGTAGAAACCACGAAGTGCCAGAGGTCGTTGAGGAGCAGCCGGGCGTACTCGCGGGGGGCTGCCGGCGCCTCCCAGCTGCCGTAGAGGCGGAGCTTCCCGGCTATCACCTCGAGCAGCCTCGCGTACAGCAGCGTGTTGATCACGCGGTACGGGACCATGGGCATCAGGGACAGCGCGGCCAGGGCGGCCACGGCCTCCCAGCTCCAGGGCATGAAGCCGGACCAGGCAAGGAAGGCGGCGAGGGCGGCGGTCAGCGGCAGGCTCATCAGCGAGGCCGTGGCGACGCTCAGCAGGAAGGCGACTCTCTTGAGGGCCTTGCCGTCTATCGGGGACTCGGGGAGCAGGTTGCTGACGACGGACGGCAGGCTTCCGAAGCCCAGCGCGAAGAACCCCGACGACTCGATGACCGCCGCGACGGCGAAGCTCTCGCTGAAGCGGAGCCCCCAGAAGCTCGAGAGCGCCGTGGCCCTCACCCACAGGCCGATGAGCGCGCCCAGGGCCCTCACCGGCATCGCGAGGCGCTGCCTGAGGTTGTACAGGGCGAGCTCCCTGACCAGCGCGGGGGGCACGCCGACCCGCTCAATCCTCGAACAGCGGGCTGATCTCATCGTACTCCACCCTGTGGATCCTCGCGCCCGAC